>DATEDZ010000093.1:0-109731 GCA_035281385.1 Polyangiaceae bacterium | reverse complement strand
GGGACATCGAGAGCGCGCGCGATGGCATTCACCGTTGCGGCTTTGGGCTCGCCCTCACCGTCTTCGACATTGCGGTAGCCGACCCGAGAGAGGCCCGCGCGCTCCGCCACGTCGATTTGGCTTAGCTTCCGCGCAGTCCTTATCCGTCGGATATTGATGGACAAAGTGGTGGCAGTTTCGTCTCCCATTTGGTTGTCATTTTTACATATTTTGATTTCATATCAACTTGAAAGCATGCTCGCCGCCCGCTCTTTTCTAGCCACATCTGGGGTGTTCGACTGTCACCAGCTGCTCAACGACTTCTATGCCGACCACGTCCGGCTCGGAAAGTCGCGTCGGAACGACCTGGCCGGGTACCGGGACACCAATCTCGATCGAGTCACAGCCGGCCTCGAAAAGCTGGGGCTGCTGCCCGGGGCGACTGGCACCGACTTCGACCGCTCCCTGACGCAGGGCAGCTATGCGATGCACACCCTGAATCAGCATCCCGATAACGACTACGACATCGATAGCGGTCTCGTCTTTGCGCTCGAGAACATTCCTGACGATGCCAGAGAGGCTCGACGTCGCGTCGCACGGGCTGTGCGCGAAGCCGGCGGCAACTTCAGCAAGCAGCCTGAAGCTCGCACCAACGCGGTCACAGTTTGGTACGCGGACGGCTACCACGTCGATCTCGCCATCTATCGACAGAACGGCGACTTCATGGAGCACGCAGGCGGTGACACGTGGAACGTCTGCGACCCTGAGGAAGTCCCGATCTGGTTCAAGGATTGCAATGAGGCACTCAGCCCCGCAGGGTGCACCGATCAGTTCCGTTGTGTTGTCCGCTGGCTGAAGGCCTTCGCCAGATCGAGGAAGTCGTGGAACATGCCCGGAGGCATGATCACGCGGGACATTCGGCGATGCGCTGAACAGGGTGGCCCAGTCGATGCAACTTCGCGGCCTTCGCGACTCTCCCACTCGAGCAACTAAACGGCGGGATCGAGGGGGCTGAAGTGATCGAAGAAGGCGGTAAGGACACGCACCATCACCGGGACGTCGGCGCTGGCGGCCATTTCCCGGCAGCTGTGCATGCTGAGCATCGGACTACCAACGTCCACCGTGCGCAGGCCGAGGCCGGCGGCGGCAATGGGTCCGATCGTGCTGCCGCAGCCGATGTCGTTGCGCGAAACGAAGTGCTGTGGCTCGACGTCGACCTTGGCGCAAGCGGCGCGAAAGCGCGCGGCGGTGGGCCCGTCGGTGGCATAGCGCTGGGCGACGTTGACCTTGAGCACCGGACCCTTACCGAGCAGCGGCCGGTGGAGCTTGTCGTGCTTGTCGGCGTAGCTCGGGTGCAGCGCGTGCGCCATGTCCGCGGACACCAGCAGCGAGCCCGCGACGGCTCGCGTGAGGCCATCGCGACCCGCATCCTGGCCTTCCAAGAGACGCGTCAGCACCGCTTCCAGGAAGCGCGAGCCCGCGCCGCTGGCACTTTCGCTGCCCACTTCTTCGTGATCGTAAAGCACGATCACGCGCGTGGCATCGGCGTCGGCGGACGCGCCCAGCAGGGCCGTCAAGGCTGCGTGGCACGAAGCCAGGTTGTCGAGCCGCGCCGAGTAGATCAGCTCACCGCGCGCGCCGCCCAGCGCTGGCGGCAGCGTATCGAACAAACACAGATCGGTGCCCTGAATCGCCTTCGGGCTCACGCCGCCGCCCGCCGCCGCCGCCACGCGCTCCAGCAGCTCGAGCCCTCCGCCTTCGACCTCCAGCGCCGCGACGGGCGAGAGCTGGGTCTGCGCGTTGAGCGTGAGCCCGGCGCTGTTCACGTCGCGGTTCAGATGGATGGCCAGGCTCGGCACGCTGCCGAAGATGCCCGGTAGGCGCACCAGCCGCGTGGAGCCGTCCTCCAGCACGATGCGCCCAGCCAGACCCAAGTCGCGATCCAGCCAAGTGTGGAGCAGCACGCCGCCGTACACCTCGACCGCGAGCTGCTCGTAACCGTGGGCGGTCAGCTCGGGCTTGGGCTTGAGGCGCAGGTTGGGCGAGTCGGTGTGCGCGCCGACGATGGCAAAGCCCGCTTCGGCAGGTGACTTTTTGCCGACTCGGAAGGCGGCAATCGAGCCCCCGCCCCGCACCAAGTAGCCCGACTCGCCGGGCGCGAGCTTGAAGCTGTCGCGCTCGAACAAGCGCCGAAAACCAGCTCGATCGAGGCGCGCCGCCAGCTCGAAAACCGCGTGATACGGGGTCGGTGCGGCCTCGATGAAAGCCAGGAGGTCCCGCGTCAGCGGATCGGCGGCGTGGTCGGGAAGCATGGCTCCACTATACTCCGGCGTCCCCACGCCGACGCCGCCCGATTACGGGCGGGCCTGCGCCACTGCTTCATGTTCAGCGCCGACCTTCAGGTTCTCGATTTCACGGCCCAGGATTGGCTGCGCCTGCCAGAGTTGTTTCGCGACCCGTCGAAAAGTCCGGCGCCCAGCCCGGGCGGCATCATCGCGGTGCGACGCGCCGAGCGCATCGTCAAGGTGATTTCGACCGTGCGTGGCCGGCTGCCGCCGCCCGAAACCGGTCAGGCCAGCGCGCAGGCTCTGGCCGAGCTGCACCAGGCGAGGTTCGCGATCGTGCTGTCCACGCTGGCGCTCGAGCAGCTCGGGGATCGCTTTGCCCGGCGCCTGGAGCGCGGACAGTCCTTCCATGCCCAGGTGGAGGCATTCGTCGGCGGCATGCGCGAGCTGGAGCAGGAAGGCGAGGCAGAGCTCTGGCCGACGCGTTTTGCAGACTGGCCGCTGCCAACGGAGCGCGCCTTCGAAAACGCGCTGGATCTACTGTGCGCCGACGGCAAGGCGCTGGTGCTCGGCGCCTTCGACGCCGGTGAGCTGTACACCGCCGTGGCTTTGCGCCGGCGAGGTAGTAGCCTCGACATGATCATGGGTCCGGATCGCCTGCGGCGCGACATGGGCCTACTGTCAGGTGACTTCACGCGTGACTATCGCTACTTGAGCGCCGCCGTGGAGGCGCGGCTAGGCCCGATCGCCGCCGGCTGCTACGCCGAGCTCGCCACGTTCCAGCGACTGGCAGCGCAGCCCGCACCAGGCGCCTGGGCTAGCGCGGTGGCGGCGCGCGACGTGGTGCTCACGCCGATGACGCCGGGCCTGGCGGTACCGCTGGGCATCGACGCGGGTCGCGCGGCCCTGGGTTTTGCCCGAGCGATCGCCTCGCGGCTCGGCGTGCTGCAAGGCTTGCGCGGTAAGAGCCAGCTCGGTGACACCTTGGGTCGCGCCTACGCCTTCGTCGAAAACGACGTCAGGCACTATTTGGGCTTCGATCCCTGGCGCTTGCTGACGAGCTGGCTCGGAGGGCGCGTTTGAAGCGACCCGGCCGGATCCAGGCACGGCTGGCGCTGGCCATCTTGCTGACCGCCTTGCTCCCGGTGCTGGTAGCGGTCTGGCTGGGTGAACGGTACGTGCGTGAGACCGGCGCGCGCTACTTCGTCCCGGAGATCGGGGCGCACCTCGATCGTTCGCTTGCGTTGTATGACCAAGCTGCCCATACGCTGAAAGCCCGCATGCGCGCGGAGGGCGCTGCCATCGCGCTCGAGCCCAAGCTGCGCCGCGCCGTGAGCGCAAGCGATGCCGAGGCAATCACGACGGAGCTCGAAGTGCAGCTCGCCTTGCACCCCAGCTTGGTTTCGCTGCGCGCGGTCATGGCCGACGGCAAGCCGCTGGCCAGCGTGGATCGCGGACGTCCGCTCGACCTTGCGCGCGAGAACCAACTGGAGGTCAGCCGCCCGCTATCCGAGGCCGCCGAGGGCGACGACGCTCCCGAATTGCAGCTGGTTTTCGCAGCGGACAAGGCGCGGTTCGAGACCGAACGCGCCGAGCTGGCGCAATTCATCACGACCTACAGGATCGTCGACCAGCGCAGCAAGGACGACGTTCAGGGTTACGTGCGAGCGTTCACGGCCCTGCTCGGCCTCACGATTCTGGCAGCGGTGGCGGTCGGCACGCTGCTGGCACGCAGCGTCGCGGTGCGGCTGGGCGAGCTGGCGAGCGCGACGGAGCGGGTCGGCGCCGGCAATCTGTCGATCCGGGTGAGTGAGGCTGGCAGCGACGAGATCACGGCGCTTTCCCGCGCCTTCAATCGCATGCTCGGTGAGGTCGAGGCCAGCCGGGCACGCATCGAGTACCTGCAGCGCATCAGCGCCTGGCAGGAGATGGCGCGCCGCCTGGCGCACGAAATCAAGAATCCGCTCACGCCCATCCAGCTCGGCGTGCAGGAGATCCACCGCCGCTACGAGGGCAAGGACGAGCAGTTTCGCAGCCTGCTCGATACCACGCTCGAGATCGTGGAAGACGAGGTCGGAACTCTGCGCCGGTTGGTCTCGGAGTTCTCCGACTTCGCGCGGCTGCCGCAGGCTCGCCTGGAGCGCGCGGACCTGGCCGAATTCTTGGCCGAGCAGCGCCGGCAGATCGAGCGTGCCGAGCCCGACGAGGCCAGCGGTGAAGAGCTGTCGGTGATCCACTCCGCCGGCAAGCGCCCGAGCTTCGACTTTCAGCTGCCAGCCGAGCCGGCCGAGGTGGCGATCGACCGCCAGATGCTGCGACGCGTGCTCCTCAACATGATCCAGAATGCAGCGGACGCGCTGACCGACGCCGGCAGCGACAATCCCAAGATCAAGGTCAGCTTGACGCGCGATCGAGACTTTTACGTGCTGGACGTGGAGGACAACGGACCCGGCATTCCGGACGCGCTGCGTGAGGTGATCTTCGATCCGTATTTTACGACCAAACACGCGGGTACGGGCCTGGGCCTGGCCATCGTGAAGAAGATCGCGATCGAGCACGGCGGAATGGTCACGGCCGGTCGCGGCAACCTGGGTGGTGCGCGCTTGCGCTTGACCCTGCCCGTGCTGGGCACCGCCGCAGCGCGAGAGCTCCCGCTTCTTTCCGAGCGCACCAGCAGCGCGGCGTCATGAAGGAGCGACCAGCCAGGCATCGGAGCGACACCACGACCGGCTATTTGATCGGCGGGCTGGTGCTCGCTTTCAGCCTGTTCATGGGATTTTTCGTACTGCCGCAGCTCGGCGGTCGAGCCAAATCCGCACTGGTCGGCAAGCCTGCTCCGGACTTCATGCTGCCCTACGCCTCGCCCGACCGGCGTGGCACGACGCAGCGACTCTCGGACCTACAGGGCAAGGTGATCGTGCTCGACTTCTGGGCTAGCTGGTGCGCGCCGTGCCGAGCTCAGACGCCGGTGCTCGAGCGTGTAGCCCGCAGCATCGGTAGCGACAAGCTGCTCGTGCTGGGCGTCGGAACCAACGACGATCAGCTCAGCATCGTGCGCTTTCTCGAGCGCAAGCCGACGAGCTACGCCAGCGTCTACGACGACGAAGGTATGGCCTCGGCCGCTTACCGCGTCCAGGCCTTGCCCACGCTGGTCGTGATCGCCAAAGACGGCGTGGTGCGGGCCTCGATGAGCGGCGTCGTCTCCGAGCGCGACCTGACGCGAGCCGTGACGGAAGCGATGCAATAGTGGTTAGTGGTCAGCCTGAAAGCCCCGCACTAACCACTAATCCCAATTCGACAATAGGCGACTGGCGCGTTGCGTTGCCAAACCGCCGCCTACGTTGACGTGAGCGTTGACGTGAGCGTTGTCGGCGACGGCGACGGCGACGGCGACGGGGCGGTGGCAAGCTAACTCAGGCTTGCGGCCGACGACGCGGCTCGGCCATTCTGCGCCCATAATCATCGATGCGCAGCATGTTTGCCTCTTGGCGAACGGAAACGAGCACACCGACGCCGTAGAGCTCCTCACGACGGTTGTCGCGGTGTCCATCACACTCTGCCGTTAGCGGCGGTCCCGTCGCCGTCGCCGTCGCCGCCCACGTCGACATCAACGTCAACGTCACTGATTGTCGAATTGGGGCTAACCACTAACCACCCCTTCAATCGACTTTTAGAAACGCCACTTCGACGACAGGACGCGTACCACTGAGGTCCTCCAACTTACGGCGCACGCAGCGGCGGACGTGCTCGCTGAGATCGATGCCGCGCCCCTCGCGGAACTGCTCCATCGCACGAGCGGCTTCCAGCGCCAGGGCGCGCAAAGCAGCCTCGTCGCCGTCGACGGCTGGGATACCGCGCGTCGAGATGCCTGGCGGCGCCGAGAGCTTCCCTGCGTCGAAAGCCAGGGCGACGTGGGCGATACCGCTGCGAGCCAGCTCCTGCCGGCGCTGGAGGTTCTCGGCGCTGAGCGGCTCTCCGCCGAGCGCGATCGACACGCGACCGTGCGCCACGGCATCCACTTGCGACAGCTCTTGCCCGTCGAAGGCCAACACGCTGCCGTTCTCGATCGCCAGCGCCTGCTCCACGCCCAGCGAGCGCCCGAGCTCCGCGTGACGCAGCAAGTGATGCAAGGTGCCGTGAACCGGCAGGAAGCTGCGCGGCCGGGTCAGCTCGATCATGCGTGATTGCTCGGACCGGCCCGCGTGACCACTGGTGTGCACGCCGGGCTCGGTGATGCGGGTGTGCACGGTCAGGCCCCGGCGCAATAGGGCGTTGACCATGGCCATGACCGGTCGTTCATTGCCCGGGATCACGCGGCTGGACAGGATGGCGGTGTCGCCGGCTTCGAGCGCGAGGAGCGGGTGCACGCCCTCAGCCAGGCGGCGCATGGCCGAGAGCCGCTCGGCCTGGGTTCCGCCGGCCAAGATCAGCACGCGCTCGCGCTTCATCTCGCGCACGTCGTCCGCCGCAACCAGCAGATCGCTCAGCCAGACCAGGCGTCCGATCTCCTTGGCCACCGCCACTTGCGCCTCGAGGCTCCGACCGAGCAGGCACAGCTTGCGACCGGTGCGGCGCGCGATCTCACCCAGCAGAATCAGCCGCTGGATGTTGCTGGCAAAGAGCGCCACGACGACGCGCGCAGGCGCCGCCTGGATCAACCGCTCCAGCACCTGCCCCACCGAACGCTCCGACCCCTGGCGCTCCGTCACGTCGATGTTGGTGCTGTCGCTGAGCAGCAGACCGACGCCCGAGTCGCCGAGCTCACGAATGCGGCGCTCGTCGGTGGGCTCACCGTCGGGTGGATCCGGATCGAAGTTGAAGTCGCCGGTGTGAAACAGTTGCCCGACCGAGGTGCGGATCGAGAGCGCGCAGGCTTCCACGATCGAGTGCGCGACGCGCACCGGCTCGATCTCGAACGGCCCCACCACATAGCCTTGCCCCGGCGTTGCTACGCGCAAATCCAGTTCCTGCGGACTAAAGCCCTGCTCGTACAGGCGCCGGCGCGCCATGCCCAGGGCATGAGGAGATCCCCACACCGGTACCTCGATCTCCGAAAGCAAATAAGGCAGCGCCCCGATGTGATCCTCGTGACCGTGGGTCAGAAACACGCCGCTCAGCCGTTCCCGCCGTGCGAGCACGTAGTCGAAGTCCGGGTGGATGACGTCGATGCCCAGATCGTCTTCCGGAAACGCGGCCCCGCAATCGATCAAGACCATGCCCCGCTGGTCCTCGATCACCAAGCAGTTCATGCCGATTTCCCCGAGGCCGCCGAGGGGGACGAGTCGCAGCTGCGAGCTTAAGCTGGTGGTCAAGCGGATCCAGGCCCGTCGAACATCGGCGTCCGTATGGGTTTAGCACTACTTTGCAGAGGCCGCGCCCTGGTGTTACGCCTCTTTTCGTGGCTCAAGCTCGAACCGTCACCCCCGAGGAAGCTGCCGCGCTCTTGGCAGAAGGCTACGTGTACGTCGATGTCCGCAGCGAACGGGAGTTCGAAGCCGGACACGTCCCCGGCGCATTGAATGTCCCGATCAGCCAGCAGGGGACTCCGAATCTAGACTTCTTGCCCGTGATGCAGCAAGCCTTCGCGACCACAGAAAGGCTGGTGGTCGGCTGCCAATCGGGCGGGCGCTCCCGGCGCGCGGTGGACCAACTGCTGAAGGCCGGCTTCGAAAACCTGGTGGAGATGAGCGCGGGTATGGACGGCGCGCGCGACACGTTTGGTCGCATCACGCCGGGCTGGAGCAAGCAAGGGCGGCCGATCGAGCAGGGCAAGCCGCCAGGCCAGGCCTATGCCGACGTCAAGCAGCGTGCCCCCAAGTCAGGGTGAGGCGGAGCTCGCGGCGCGCGGCGCGCGCTCGTAGTCGCGCGCGGCCTTCTGGATCACCGAGTAGTCGCGCGCGGCGCGCTCCGCTTCGGCGTCGAGCGTGGCGGTGAACAGCGTGAGCCCCCAGATGCCATTTTCGCGGCGCCGAAAGGCATAGCGAGTGCCGTGCACCGTCTCGACCGTGGCGCGGTCGCCGACCTGTTCGACCTTCTTGATGCCGGAGAGATCGCGCCGCAGCCTGGCGATCCAACCGTTGCGCTTGGCGTAAAGCGCGAACACGTCGGCGCCGTCGGGGGCGTTGGCCTCCGCCGCATAGGCCTGAGCCAGACGACTGCGCTCGGGCTCCGGATAGGCCGCTTGCAGCCTCGACAGCGACTTCTTGCGATAGTCGCGGATCGTGTAGGCAGCGTGCTGCGCGCGCGTCTCCAGGTACGCGAAGAAGTCCTCCGCGCGACCGCGATTGACCGCGATTACCACACGCAGGTAGGCACCCTCCGGCGTGCGATCACTGGGGAACACGGCATACGCGTACACGATGCGCACCACGACCAGCAGCGCCACGCCCAACAAGGCCAACAGCGCCAGGCGCCTGGCAGAGGGCGCTCCGGCGGACTGGGTAGCGAGCTGGGGAGCGGCCGCGTCGTTCACGCACAGGTCCGCGTAGCACGGTTTCGCTTCAAAAGCGCCGCGTTCGGTGTTACCCGACCTTCGATGCTCAGCGAAAGACGCATCGCCGTGGTGATCCCCGCCTATCGCGAGGCGCGCTTGATCCGCCGCACGCTCGCGGGTCTGCCTGGATTCGTGGATGCGATCTACGTGGTGGACGATGCCAGCCCCGACGCCACGGGCGACGAGGCCACTGCCAGCGGCGATCCGCGGCTGCGGCTGATTCGCCACGCCAAGAACCAGGGCGTCGGAGCGGCCATCGTGACCGGTTACCGCGCCGCGCTAATCGAGCAGGCCGACGTGGTGGCGGTCATGGGCGGCGACGCGCAGATGGATCCGGATGAGCTCGAGTCGGTACTGACGCCGGTATTGGCGGGCCAGGCCGACTACGTGAAGGGCAACCGCTTCCGCTCTGCGGAGCGGCGCAACATGCCCTGGACGCGCCGTCTGGCGGGTCGCGTACTTTCCGCGCTGACGCGATTGGCGAGCGGCCTCAACGTCGGCGATTGCCAGTGCGGCTACACCGCAATCGGCCGCCAGGCGCTGTACGCGCTACCGCTCGCCGAGCTGTGGCCGCGCTTCGGCTACCCGAACGACCTATTACTGCTGGCCTCGCGCTTTCGGCTCCGCGTCAAGGAGGTCACGGTGCGTCCAGTCTACGCGGACGAAGACAGCGGGGTGAGAGCCTGGCACGCGCTGCTCATCCTGTGGCTGATCGTACGGCGCAGTTGGGAGGCGAGCCGCTGGGCCTCGCGCCGCCTGGATCTCCAGCCGCGTTAGCGCGCTCGCGGCACCAGCGCGCCGGGGGCACGAAACAGCTCGGGCGGCACCTCGGCGCTGGGATCGAGCTTGCAGCTCATGCTGTGGTACTCGGTGCGCGTGACTCCGGCTTGAACGTTGCTGCGAAATAAATAGGACCGCGTCAGCTCAGCCATCGGCAAAATGGCTCGGGTCTGGGGCGGGGTCATCCCCTCCGGTGTGACCGGCTCGGCGTCGAAGGCGGAAACGCAGGCGCTGGTTGGCGTGCCGTGCAGCACGGCGGCGTCGGTCAGGAAGCTCTGAGGCGTGTCGCCACCGTCGCTCACGATCACCGGATGCCTCGTCCCGGCGTAGTGCTCGGCGACGATGCGCGGTGTCGACGCCTCGAGCGCCGGCGTACAGCGCTCCAGCTTGTCACCGAGCGAGAGCTGAGTCGCCACGGCGATCGGCGCATCCAGCACCTCACCCTGCGCGCGAAACGGGAACAGCTGTGCCTGTGCGCGCGCGGCGGCGCTGTCGAATGTCTCGATCACCTGGCCGGAGCGATCTCCGATGTAGGTGATGTTCTGGTTCTGAGTGAGCCCGAAGCGTGCTGGATCGATGGCGCCGCAAGCAAAGGCTCGAAACTCCTGCTCGGCGCCGCGTAGGCTGGCCCGCACCACAGCGCTACCTCGGCCGACGAACATGATCGGGACATGCTGGCCAGCAACGTTGACCATCTCGGTGCGCGTGCCCCGTACGCCGACCAGCGGCCAGCCGATGGCCGGCAGCGTCTCCGTGCGTTGTCCGTCGAAAAATAGCGTCGGTTGGTTATCGCCCGCCGCGCGATGGATCCGCAGATACAGCCCGGGTCCGGCAATGCTGAGTAGCGCCGGCGCGGCTTCCTGCGTGCCGCGCGGACCGCGGCCGAAATCGCCCGGCGCGTAAGCTCCTCCGTCCGCCAGCGAGGCGTGGCGCAGGCGCCCATCGAACAGATTGAGCCAACCCAGCTCCACGTTGCTGAGGCGTGCCGCATCGCTACCGGTATCGGGGACGCTGTAGCGCAGCGCAGCCGCGCCTTCGACCTGCGGTGAGAGCGTGAAGGCGAAGCTTGCACCCGGCGTGGTCGGAGCGATCAGCGTTTGCCGCTCGAGCCGCGGCTTTGCCCCGCCCGAGAGCACCCACACCCAGGCTGCTCCGCGCACCACGTCGCTGGCGGGCGCGAACCAGATCGCCTTGCCCAGCGCAGCCCGGTACGCATTCGGCACCTCAGAGACACCTTCGAGCGGCTGCCAGGCGGAGGCATCGAGCGTGCAACTGATCGGCGTCTTGAGCCGCGGCACCGAATAGTCGACCGCAGCCGCATTCGGAGCCGGCAGTATCCAGGCGTCGTCCTCACCCTGTCCACCCCAGCCCAGCCGTGAAATGTCGTTGCCGATGGCGCAGCCGTAGGACGTGCAGGAAAGTGGCACCTCGCAGTTGCTGTCGGTCGTGCACAGATCGATGGGCAGGCGCCCCAGGCTCTGAAACGAGGCACCGGCGTCGAGCGACTCCCACACGTCGTTGGTGGCCGGCGACACCGCCAGCGCTCGACTGCCCGCGACGCCCAAAAGCGCCCGCGGATCAGGCGGGCGGGCGACCGACAGCACGCGTCCGGATTCATCCAGCACGAGCCAGACGCGTGAGCGGTAACGCGAAACCGCAAGACCTACCGTGCCGTCCTCAGCCGGCACCAGCGCCTCGACCCGCACACCGGTCGCGCTGCTCTCCCAGCGCTCTTCGCCGTCCGTGTCTTCTCCAGTCGGCAGCGCCAGATCCTCCGCTTCGAAGCTCTTGCCGCCGTCACGCGAGACGAACACCGCGAGCACGCCACCCTTGGTCCGGCGCCCCACCGCGTAAGCGATGCGACCATCCAGCGAGAACCCGAGCGCCAGCGCCGCATCGACCAGGGACGGGGTGGCCGCGGCGCGCAGCTCGAAGCCCGCGAGGCGTTCGGGCTTGCTGCCGGCGAGCGCCGGCTTGGCGGCGAGCGGCACGCGCCGCACGATGCCCTGGGGCGCGCAACCGGCACCACCGGCATAGCTCGGGCACACGCCGGAAAGGAGCAGCGTGCGCCCCTCACCCATCGCCATCCGAAAGTTCGCCAGACTGCCGTCGAGCGCAGGTTCGATGCGCTGCAAGCTGCGGCCGGCGTCGTCGCTCGACCACAGATCGATCGGTTGGGTGGCGCTCTCCATGCCGCCGCGAAAGCAGGCAAGCGTCAGGCTGCGCTGGAAGGCCGCCAGCCGCAGCGCGCGACAGGCGGCGAGCTCGGGAACCGAGCGCGCCCCGAGCGGCCCGGCGATGGGGCCCGAGATCAGCTGCCAACCGCCCTTCTCACCGAGCGACAGCTCGTAGTACTGAGCGGCCGTCGCGAAGGCGCGGCCTTCGGTCAAAGCCAGGGCCTCGGGGCCGCGCGGTGCCTTGAGCTCTGGCGGCGCGTTGCCCGAGGGCGCCTTCAGAACCTCGAGCGGTGGGTCGGCTCCCTCCCGGTAGCGGAACGTGCCGAGCGCCGACACCACTCCGAAACCGCGGTCTGCGAGGCGCTCGAGACCGAAGGCGCCCACGCCGCCCGTCACGAGCGGACTGAAGGTTTGGCCGGCGTCGCGCGTGACGTAGAGCGCTTCAGGAACGGCGAGCGCCAGGCCCTTACCCGCTTCGCCGAGCAGCACGCTCACGAACTGCGGTCCGCTTGGCCCGACCGGCTTCCAGGTGCCACCGCCGTCCTCGCTGCGCAAAAGTCCCCGGTCGCGCCGGATGCCGACGATGGCCGATCCCGAGCAGGTGACGCTCGACAACGCCTCGAGCGGCGCGCTGGAACGAAAGAAGGGCGCGATGGGCTCGCGCGCCTCGTAACTGACGCCGCTCGCGCCGACGAAGATGTAGCCGCCACCACCCGGCGCCTTGAGGATACCGACCAAGTCCTCGGGCGCGAGCACCGAGGCCGCCGCCAGACCCTCTCCGGTCTTGGACACCAGCCAGCGCTCACCGCGACGCCCAGCGAGCACCCGCTCACCGCTCGGCAGGATGAGCTCGGCGTTCACTCGCGCCGGCTGGGGCGGATGGTAGCGCCAGACCGCCGGCGTCACGAACGCAGGCAGCGCCGAGACTTCGGAAACCAGCGATCGGCGAGGTGGCGCGGCGCGCCGCCCCTCACTGCCCGCACAAGCACTAGCCAGGACCATCACGGCCAGCGTCGCGCTCGTCACGACGGACAGCCGGGGCCACCGGGCCATACACCCTCAGCCGTTCACCAACTCGAGCAGCTTGGCCTTGGTGGTGAGACCCACGTGCTGAGCGGCGCGCTGACCATTCTTGAACACCATGATGGTCGGAACGCCACGCACGCCAAACTTGCCGGCGGTGATGGGAGAATCGTCCACGTCGAGCTTGCCGACCTTGACCTTGCCGTCGAGATCTCCCGCAATCTGATCGATGATGGGCGCCAGGGCTTTGCATGGCCCGCACCAGGTCGCGGTGAAGTCGACTAACACCGGAACACTGGAACCGATGACCTCTTGCTCGAAGTTGAGGTCGTTGAACACTTGAACTTTTTCGGATGCCATGGGTAACAGTCAACATAATGCCGCTTCCGACCAACGCAAATGCGCCTGCAGCAAAAGGCCTGTAACAGCCCGCAATGAAGCGAGAACCCGAGCTTTTGGTGCCCGCGGAGGCCATCGCGCCCGGCGAACCCTGGCCGGAGCCGTGGACGCCCGAAAGCGTGATCGAGACGCTCGAGCCGCTGGCGGTTGACGAGCGGCGCGCGCGACTCTGGTCGGTGGTGAGGGGCCGCATCGGCAACGTGACCGTGCTGATGGACGCGCCGCACGACCCGCACAACGCGGCGGCGGTGCTGCGCTCGTGCGATGCGTTCGGCATCCCGCGCGTCCACCTGGTGCCGCGGGCGGAGTCCTTCGCGGTGGGACGCAGCGTAGCCAAAGGAGCCGAGCGCTGGGTCGAGGTAGTCTCGCAGCCCGGCCCGGAACAAGCGCTCGCGGCGCTGCACGCGCAGGGCTACACCACCGTCGCCACGCATCCCGAAGGCAATCTCACCCCCGAAGATCTAGCGCAGTTAGCTAAGGTGGCGCTGATCCTGGGCAACGAGCACGATGGTATTCGCGATGCGCTGCACGCTGGAGCGCGCGATTCGGTGCGCATCCCGATGCGCGGCTTCGTCGAAAGCTTCAACGTCAGCGTGGCTGCCGGCGTGCTGCTCTATGCCGCGACCCGCGGCCGCAGCGGTGACCTACCTGCGACCGAACAGCAGCGCTACTACGCACGCGCCCTGGTGCGCTCGGTGCCGCGCGCCCTCGAGGTGCTCGCGGCGCGCAGCGGGGCTCGAGCCCAACGGCCCACGAGATAGCCGCCGCCCAGCCGGCCAGAGCGGAGCCTCGCATTTCAGCGCCTACCGGTGCAAGAAGTTCCAATTTTTAGGGTGAGCGGCTACCTTCAGGCCCCATTGATGGCCCGACATAGCGCAGACGCCAGTGTTCTCGGCCGCTCGACTCGGGTAACGGGCAGGATCACGGGCGAAGGCGCGGTGCGGGTCGAAGGCAACCTGCGCGGCGACATCAGCGTGACCGGCGAGGCGGAAATCACCGAGGGCGGCAGCGTCGAGGGCAACGTCAGCGCGGAGTCGCTGGACGTGAGCGGCAGCCTGCTGGGCAATGCAACCGTGAAGGGGCCGGTAGCGATCCACGGCAGCGCCATCGTGCGCGGCGAGCTTCGCGGCTCGGAGATTTCGATCGAGCCCGGTTCGCGGGTCTCGGTACGGCTCGACACTGACTTCGAGCTTGATCTCGCAGCTGTCGCCAAGCGCAGGTAACCCACACCAGAGGACGAGCGAGCATGGCAGGCACGGTCATCGGAGAAGGACTGAGCATCGAGGGCGACCTCACGAGCGACGAAGAGGTCGTGATTCAGGGTAGCGTGCGCGGTAAAGTCACGACCACCGACGCGATTTCGATCGGCGCGAGTAGCGTGGTGCAGGCCAACATCTCGGGCCAGAGTGTGAGCATCGCTGGGCAGGTGACCGGCGACGTGACCGCGCAGGAGCGCGTCGACATCCAGGCCGGGGGCCGCCTGGTGGGTGACGTCAAGGCATCGCGCTTCACGATCGCTGACGGCGCTTCCTTCAAGGGCGCCGTCGACATGGAGGTCTGAGCATGGAGTTCGACTCCGTGATCGGCTCGGGCAGCGTGGTGCGCGGCAACGTGCGCGGTGAAGGCTCTCTAGAAATCCAAGGCCTCGTCGAAGGCGACGTCAGTATGACGGGTGACGTCTTGGTCGGTGAAAGCAGCGCCGTTCGGGGCAACATCACGGGCGGGAAGATCAGCGTGCTCGGCGCGGTGCAGGGTGACCTGCGCGGCAGCGAGGCTGTGCTCATCGAGCGAGGCGGCAAGGTAGCCGGCGACCTCAACGCGCCCCGCATCGGTATCGCTAGCGGCGCGCTGGTGCGCGGCAACGTTCGGACGGAAGGTGAGCCAGCGCTCACGCCGGGCGCACCAGCCCGGCGCCCGCTCGCTATGGGCGGCCCCCGCCTCCCAGCCTTTTCGGCCGCGGTCGCGGCCCACGCCGAGGCGAAGCTAGGCTACGCCGAGGCTCCGGACAGCGAGCCGCCCCAGGCGATTGCTGCGCAACCCCAGGCCAAGGCCAAAGCTCCCGAACGCAGGCCGCCGCCCCCGGTCCTGCCAGCGCTGGGTAAGGGCGCCAAAGCCAAGAAGAAGAAGGACCGCGAACCGTGACCAACAAGCGCGCACGGCGGATTCAGCTGCGAGGCAGTGGGCGGCGTGGAGCTGGGCGGCTGCCCGCTAGCCAGCGCGGTTTCGCACGTCAGCTTCCAGCGAGGACGGCCTTGTACGTGCGCAAGGCCCTACCACTGGTCAACATCGCGACCCAAGCGGACTTCGGCTAGCTTCGGAGCCTGCCATGGCTTCGAAAGCCCCCGCCGGCCAAGCACGCCTCTGGAGCGCCTGGGCGTGCGCCACCGGGACTCTGCTCGCGAGCGCCGGCGCATGGGCTGCAGAAGCGCAGCCGCGGGAGCGCCAGCTGACGCCGGAGGAGATCGATGCCTGGCTCGACTCGCGGGCCATGCCCAAGTCGCAGACCGATCGCTCGACGGGCGACGAGGACGCACCACCGCCCCCCCCGCGCGAAAAGGGTTTCGTGCTCGAATCGAGCGTCGGCGTGTTCGGCCAGGCCGGGCACCTGAAGAACATCGCACCCATCGCTCCCTGGTTTGGTCTGCACCTGGGGTACGAGCCTCTCGGATGGCTGATGGTGTTCGCGGAGGGGGACCTATTCGTCGCGAGCACGGCCTACGCGCATCAGCCGCCACCGCCCCGCTCCTTCGCATTTTTCAGCTTCGGAAGCGGCGTGCGCGTGACGCTCAAGCCGACCGATCGCTTCGGCATCTACCTGCAGGGCAGCCTGGGCGGTGGCGCAGCCACCGAGGATGTGCTCGAGATCTACGGCTACCAGCACGCCGACGAGCTCGGCATGTACCAGAGCGCCGAGCTCGGGCTCGAGTGGTACCAGGTCAGCCCACACCTGGCTCTGGCGCTGCACGGCGGGGTTCGGAACTACCCACGGACCCTGAAGCGCGACCGCGACTCCGAGCCGCCGTTGGGCTGGCTGAGCGCCGCCGCCCTTCGCTACACATTTTGAGGGCGTCAAGGGCTAGCTGGGGCAGGGGCCCAGCTCGACAAGACATGTAGGTCTTGGAAGGAAAGATCACGATCGGCGAGAGCAGGAGCCATCCACGAGACCAAAAACCGGCGAGGCCGGCGAACGTTTGAGGTCAGGTCGCAAGGGTCGCATGGCCTACCTGAAAACCTGCTCGGACCCGACAGCTCAGCAAAACTTGACTCATCTGTCACGTGAAGACGGTTCTCAAGGACCCTAGCCGGGGCCCCGCCGGCTTTCGGCCGACAATCCAAGGTAATCGGACATTTTGCGTCCCGCTTGCGCTCCGCAAAAGAGCAAGTAAGAAGAAGGGGTTACTCCTTAGTCTGCCGGCCCGGGTGGCTGGCGCTCATCACCCACTCCGGGGCCGCCCGGAAGGCTTCGGAAGCCTTGGACAGCGATCTGGCTGAGTCGATTTCAGCGCTGCGAAATTCCTTCGAGCGTCGCAAAGTGCCGGTTCAGTTCGGCAAGGCGGACGCTTCCACCATCGAGACGCTGCGCTCCAAGCTGAAAATCCCACGCCGTTTCAGGGAGTTCCTACTGGCGTGTGACCCGGTGGATCTGGAGACCGTCACGCCCGCTGAACGCGTGCGGCTCGTTCCGTCGGGAAAGCTCCTGGATGAACAGCGCGGCTTCGCGCTGCTCGAGGACGGGCAAGCGCGCGCCCAGGGTCAGACCGGGCCGCAGGGCTGGCGCAGCAGCTGGGTGATCGTCGGTCACAGCACCCTGCTCGGCGACCCGTACTTCCTCGACGTGGCCACGGCGGACGCTGAAGGCGACTGCCACGTGTACACGGCCATGACCGGCACCGAGAACTGGAAGCCGCGGCTCTGCGCGTCCAGTTTCGCGATGTTCTTGAGAATACTGGCGATCGGCATGGAGGTGGCGAAGGGTTTTCCGGACCGAGACCTCGACGTCGATGACGAACAGGTGTTCCGTGAAGCGCTCGGCCCCAAGATTCGCGAGTACGATCCGGCAGCCGTGAAGGCCGGACATTGGACGTGAGCGCCCCACATGCCTCCTTTCTATCGTTCGGTGGCTGCCAACAGCCCAGATTTCGCGCCTGCGCTGGCTCGTCTCGCGCGGCGCGGTGAGACTGATCTCGAGCGGGTCGAGCCGGTGGTGCGAGAGATCTTGGCCGCGGTGCGTGCCGGCGGCGACCGCGCCGTGCTCGAGCAAGTCGAGAAATTCGAAATGCGGCGCCCGCAGCAGCTGCTGCTCCGAGACTACGCCGGCGCCGAGGCGTTGGCGTCGCTGCCGAGCGCCGTGCGGGAGGCGCTCGAGCTGTCCGCAAGGCGCGTGCGCCGCTACCACGAGGAGCAGAAGAAGCACCTCGGCGGGTTCAGCTTTTCGGAAGGCGGCGTGACGCTCGAGAGCCGAGTGTTACCCGTGAGCAGCGCAGGCGTGTACGCGCCAGGCGGTAAGGCCAACTATCCGTCGAGCGTGCTGATGACTGCCATTCCGGCGCGCGTGGCGGGCGTGGCGGAAGTGATCCTGGCTTGCCCACAAGTCAGCGTGGAGGTGCGGGCCGCCGCGCACCTGGCCGGCGTTACCGCCATTCTCGATGCCGGTGGTGCTCAAGCCATCGCCGCGCTGGCGTTCGGGACCGAGAGCGTGCCGCGCGTCGACAAAATCGTCGGCCCCGGCAATCTCTACGTCACCGCCGCCAAACGACTGGTTTTCGGCGAGGTCGACATCGATGGGCTAGCGGGCCCGAGCGAGATCCTGGTGATGGCCGACGAGGAGGCCAATCCCCGGTGGGTAGCCGCGGATCTGATTTCGCAGGCCGAGCACGACGAGGCCGCCTATGCGCTCCTGGTGTGCCAGAGCGAGGCTTTCGTGGAGCGCGTCCGACAGGAGCTGACCAAGCAGCTCGATGACCTGCCGCGCCGAGCCATCGCCGAGGCGTCGCTGGCGCAGAACGGGTTGGCCCTGGTCGTGGGCGGCCGGGATGAGCTGGCGAGCGTGGCGACCCAGCTGGCCGCCGAGCACGTCGCCGTCCACACGGCCCAAGCCAGCGAGCTAGTTTCCCAGGTCAGGCGTGCGGGCGCCATCTTCGTCGGTCCGATGACGCCGGAGGCCGCGGGCGACTACGTCGCTGGTCCTTCGCACGTGCTGCCGACCGGTGGCGCGGTGCGCTACGGCTCACCCCTCGGGGTCTATCACTTCCTGACGCGCACCTCGCTCATCGGCTACGAGGCAGCGGCGCTGGCGGAGCAGGCCAGGGCCATCGCGGCCTTTGCTCGCGCCGAGGGCCTCGACGGGCACGCTCGCGCGGTAGAAGTGAGGTTAGAGTAGCCGCTTTACGGGATCCGTCCTGAAAGGCACCGGCTGGATCGATCTGATGCGCCTCTTCCGGCTCGGCACCGCTTTCGCCCGTTTCCGGCCGACGAGCTGGCCGTTCGGACGGGAGCCAGCAGCGGCCAGAATAGATCCCGTGACCGGCGGGTTCATCTATGCGAAAACCCCGGACCTGCAGCCGGTAGTCAGGATGCCGGAAGGACCCAGATTCGTGAATCGGGTGAAGAGCTACCTACCAGGGTTTTTTGGATTACATGCGAGGACGTGACGGGATTCTTCGGGTTCGATGACCCCGAAAGGCGAGGAGTTATCAGTGACGAATAAGCGTATTGCTTGGTCGAGGGCCGGCTCTCTTTGGGGGCGTGTAGGCTACGTGCTGGTGGCGCTGATGGCCCTTGGAGCCATCGCAGGCTGCAGCAAGAAGAAGGACGAGGAGGCCAAGGCCACCGCCGAGAAGGCCGAAGCCGAGAAAAAGAAGAAGAAGCCGCAGGGCGATCGCTACGCCGACGGCAAGCGCCTGGAAGCCGCGCTCAAGGACTGGACCAAGCGCTGGGGTGATACCGCGGAGCTTCCGGCCTGTGATCCGTTGCTCAAGGAGGCAGCGGATCTCGAGCTGTGCAAGACCGCAGCGACCAGTCTGATCGGCATGAAGGCGGCGATTGCCAAGCCCGAACCCGAGGCCACCTTGATCAAGGCTGCCGCCGACTTGGCCTTCGCGACCGAGAACGCGTCGGAGAAGCTGCGTGCTGCCTCGATGGAGAAACAGCAGGCCGAGCACAAGACCGGCCCGGCCGGTAGCGGCTCCCCGCTCACCAAAGTGCCCGCAAGCGCGTTCAGCGCCATGCCCAAGGCTCGCCCGATCGGTTCGGCCATCACGCCCAAAGCGCCCGGCGCCGGCAAGCTGGCCGACAAGCTGAAGACGCCAACCGAGACCGCCCCGCCCGATCCGGGGATGCAGGTCATGCAGGCCTACTCGCGAGTCAATCGCGCGGCGCTGCGCTACTTGAGCCAGTTCCTTCAGTTCGGACCCCTACCCACGCGCCGGGTGACCTTCGGGGAGCTGGAAGGCTTGAGCAAGCGTAAGGAAACCTGGCCCGCGTTAGGCCGCACGCTGCGTGAAGCCGCCATGGCCGAGAACGACCCGGACTTGCAGGGCAAGCTCAAGTCGCTCGCCCCCAAGCTGTCGCGCGGCGGCGCTCGCCCAGCAGGCGAGCCGGGTGCTCCGGGGATGCCACCTGGGCACCCGGCAGTTCCGGACCCGGGCGCGACTCCGCCTGCGCCCGAAAAGAAGTAACGGGCTGGGCTGGGCCGCCCACCGGACCCAGGCACGCACTACGCGGGCTTCAGGTAACCGCGCTGCACGAGCGAGAGCAGGGCCTGGGCCGCCTCGAGGTCGGGCCCGGACGCCGCGTCCAGAAACCCATCGAAGTTGTCGGCGGACAGCGCGGCCTCAAGCGTGTCAAGGTCGGAGTCCGCAAGCTCGCGCAGATGCTGGGCGAGCGGTAGCTTGAGCGCGAGGCGGCCTCCGCCACCCGGCAGCTTGGCGCGCAGCTGCCCGAGCTCATCCTGCTGGCGAAAGCCTTCCATCAGCACTTCTTGCGCGCTGACGTCGATGCCGGCATCGAAGCTACGTGTGTCCGGGGGATCCAGGGCGAAGGAGCCGTTTTGCCAGTTGAGCATGCGATAAAGCGACTTCAGCGCTGCCACTGTCGGCTGACCCTCGAACTCGGCGAAGCGAATACGCCCGTCGTTGAGATAGATGCGACCCTCGCGCCCATTCGAGCGCAGCACGAGCACTCCCGCCTTGCGGGACGTACCGAACAGCTGCAGCAAATCCGGCAGCGGGATCTCTTCGAGATTGCCGGACATGCGCGGCGCCTCCTCGGAAGCGCGAGTCTGTGGCTGTTGCTTGGCGGTCACCCGACCGACGGCCATGGCCTTCAGGTTGGCCCTGGCTTGAGCATCCTTCGGCGCCGCGACCACCTTCAAGATGTTGGTACCGATCAGCACGCGATCACCTTCGCGCAAAGTGCCTTGCTGTACCTTTTCGCCGTTGACGAAAGTGCCGTTCGTCGAGCCCATGTCCTCGATGCTAATCACGCCGTCGTTGAGCGCGATGCGGGCGTGCTTGCGCGACACCATCTCCTCGACGAGCACCATGTCGAGCTCACTGGAGCGACCGATGACGATCTCCTGCCCCTCGGCGAGCGGATACTCGCCGCCCTGGTACTTACCGGAGATGAACCGCAGCGCGTAGCGCGGCTCGTTCTTGGCCTCGTCAGGGCCAGCTTTCGCGTGTCGAGGAACCATGGGGGCGGGGACCGGGTACCTTTGCCGACCAGACGGCGCGGGTCCAAAAACTTTAGGACTTTGAGCCAGATACGGTCAAATCGTTCTCACTGGCTCGTGGGATCCGCCGTGCGTCAAGGTGGGTGTGGCCTCGGCCACCGGGGGGCTTGCAGGTGTTTGGCCGCTGGGTCTCGCTTCGCTCGGGGCCCCGACACCCACGGGCAGCAAGACAGTGAAAGTGGCGCCATCACCCAGGTGCGACATGACCTCGATGCGGCCGCCCATCTCCTCGACCATGCGCTGGCTGATCGCCAACCCCAAGCCTGTCCCGCGATCCTTGGTCGTGAAAAACGGGACGAACAGGTTCTTGAGCACGGCCGGGGCAATACCCGGCCCGCCGTCGCGCACCGACACCTCCGCCCACTCGCCGGCCGGGGCGGATCCAATGGCGCCAGACGGCTCGGCCTGCATCGACGTGCGCACACGCACGGTGCCTCGGCCACCCATCGCCTGGACCGCGTTTCTAACCAGGTTGATGAGAACCTGGCGCAGTTGCTCGGCATCAGCGCGCACCGGAGGCAGGCCTTCCGACAGCTCGGTGACGATTTCGCACTCTTCGGCCCGGTCGGAGGCCAGCACCGTGACAGTTCGTCGCACCACTGCATTGAGGTCGACCGCCCCCAGCTCGCCCTTGGACGGCCTGGCGTAGTCGAGCACCGAGCCGACGACGCGATCGAGTCGCTCGACTTCCTCCAGGATGATTCCGACGAACTCGGCGTCGACGCCAGCCAAACGCGAGTGATCGCGCGGGTCACTGAGCAGCTGCGCTGCACCCTTGATGGCTCCCAGCGGATTTTTCACTTCATGCGCCAGGCCTGCTGCCATCTGACCGAGCGCTGCCAAGCGATCGCGCTCCTGCATACGCCGGTACTGCCGCGAATTGTCGATCACGACGCCAATCTGCACCGCCAGCGACTCGAGGAGCCCGCCCTCATCGGGTGAGAACGCGTCGCGCACACGATCATCGACCACGAGCAGCAGGCCGAGCAGCTCGCGCTTTTCACCCCAGATGCCGAGACACACGCCAGTGCGAAAGGGGCCGAGCAGCTGAGCGGAGCTCAGTAGTCTCTCGTCCACCTCGGCCTCGCGCGTCCGCCCCGAACGGCGGTGCTCGACCACCTGGTGCGCAATGTCCTCGAGCAGGATGGCGCCGCCCTGGCTCAGGCGCTCGGCCAGTGGGTGCGCCGCCGCCAGCTCGATGCGTGCGGGCGCGGCTGGACCGAAGCTCGAGCCGAGCAGGAAGTCGGAGCCCACTGGATTCTGCAGGTAAATCGCCGCGCCGGTGGCGCGCCGGCACTCTTCCAGCGCCGAGATCACGATGGTCTGCATTTCAGCCACTTGCAGCGTGTGCACCAGCGCGCTGCGCGCCTTGGCCACCGCCCGCTCGAGGTCCACGCGCTCGCGGAAGAACACTTTGTGTGTGTAGTCCTCGGCTTTGGAACGCAACGGCTCGAACAGCAGCAGAATCACGATGGCCGCCAAGATCGCGCCCAGGTACATGGTATCGAAGCCACCCAGCAGCACCACGAATACGTAGAAGATACCCGCGAGCGCAAAGGCCAGCGCGGTCGATACCAGAAGCTGGCCCAGAATGTCGTAAAGATCCACCAGCCGTTCGCGCGCCAGCGACTCCGAAAGCACGAACAGGAACACGATGCTGAGCACGGCGCTGACCGGTGGCAGCGGAGCGCCGACGAACCACAGGAAGTCCGCCAGGCTGAAGCAGGTAGCCAGCGCGCCGATCAAAACCAGAAAGCGCACGCGGCGCTGCACCGCGCGCGAGCCACTACGCTCACCGCGCCGCGCCAAGCGATAGAGCCCGGCCGCAATCAGCCCGAACACGTAGGAAAACACGACGGCTCGCACCAGGCCGTGCTGGTGCTCGGTCAGCACCAACACCAGCATCGGCACCACCAGGATGCCGGCCACGCGCAGCAGCACCGAGCGCCGATTCGGCTCCGGCACGATGGCTTCGAACAGATGCAGCGCAAACTGCGGCAGAAACACCGCCAGCACCGCGGTCCAGCGCGCCCACAGGTCGCTCCGCCCGCTGTGGTACAGCCACTGGGCGAGGTACCAAAGCCCGGCGTCCAGCGCGAAGGCCGCGAAGAACAAGCGCGGCCGATTCGGACGGCCGCGTAGCAGGATGGACACCGCGATCGCGAGGCCCAAGACGCCACAGAACAGCGAGGTGCGGGTCCGGAGATCCAAGCGCCTTAGCCTAGCACGCGGGGGCGGACGGCCTCAGAAGCGGCCTTGACGATAAAGCCCGGTCTCGAGCACGTAGTCGAGGACTGCGCGCGGCACGAGCTCGGCGAGTCGGGCGCGCGCCACGTCGTCGCCCCGAGCCAAAAGCTCCCGCACTTGGCTCGAGGAGACGTCGGGCAGCACCGTCGCACCGGGATGCGGGTGTCCGGTGCGCGGCACGACCAGTAGCGGCGCCAGCCGGGTTACCTCGTGAAACGCGTGCCACTTCGGCGTATCGGCCAGCACGTCGCTGCCGATCACCAGCCGGAACTTGGCGCCGGGCCGCTCGGCCTGCAAATGCTGCAACGTGAGCAGCGTGCGATTCGGTGGCGGCAGCTGCTGCTCGACGCGCGACACCTTCACGTGCCCGATGTCCGCGAAAGCCAGCTCGCACATTTTCACGCGCTGTTCGTAAGGCGCCAAGTGCTTGCCGAACGCGTGCTCGAAGACCGGCACCACCAGCACCTCGTCCGCCTCGCCAATCGCGAGCACATAGGCTGCCAAGAGCACGTGCGCCACGTGTGGGGGATCGAAGCTGCCACCCAAGAAGGCAACCCTGGGAGCTGGACTCTCGAGCACGCCGCATCTTGCACCGTGGCCCCGGGGTCTGCCAGAGTCTCGCAGCGTGGCGATGCGACTCGGTCCGCTCAGCGATGCCGTCGAGCTGTCTCACGACGGAGAGGCCGTCACGGCGCGGCGTGGTGAGCCGCTGGCGCTAGCGCTGCTGGCGGCGGACCGCCTGCTGCTGTCGCGCAGCCCGAAGCTGCATCGGCCGCGCGGACCCTATTGTCTGCGCGGAGCCTGCGAGGGCTGCTTGGTACGCGTGAATGGCTTGCCCAACCAGCCGGCGTGCCGCACCTACGTGACCGGCGGTGAAGAAGTTGAAACCCAGAACGTCCTGGGGACGCGCCAGATCGATCTGCTCGCGGCCACCGACTTTCTATTCCCCCAGGGTATCGATCATCACCGCCTGATGGCGGGAGTGCGAGGCATTAGCCCGATCGTTGGCAGCTTTGCACGGCGCATCGCTGGACTGGGGCGGCTGGCCGACTCGACACCCGCGGCCCATCCAGCTGAGCGTGTCGAGCTCGAGGTCTTGATCGTGGGTGGCGGTCGCGCCGGCCTCACTGCCGCAGCTCGACTCGGAGCACGCGCCATCCTGGCCGATGACGGTCACGCGCTCGGCGGCGCGCTCGGTGCCCTCGATCCGCCCCACGCCATGCGCCTGGCCCAGGCGGCGCGACAGGCCGGCGCGCACCTGCACGAACGCACCAGCGTGCTTTCGCTTTCCCGCGAGCCGGAGGACGGCAGCGGACGCCTGACCGCGCTTTTGGTCGGTCCCGAGCGGACCTACCTGGCTCGCTGTGAGGCGGTGCTGCTGGCTACGGGCCGTCACGATGCCGTACCCGCGTTCCCCAACAACGACTTGCCCGGGATCTTCTCGGCGCGGGCGGCACTGGTGGCCTGGCAGGGCGACGTGCTGGTTGGAAGCCGCGTCGCGCTCGTGGGCTCGGGACGTTTCGCGCGCAAGGTGGTCGAGCAGCTCGAGGGCGCGGTCCATCTGGTGCAGCTCGACACCGAGAGCGTCGTACGCGCGATCGGACGCGATCGCGTCAGCGGTGTGGAGGTGCAGACGCCCGAACGCAAGCGACGCATCAAGGTCGATGCCGTCGCGTTCGACGGCCCCGGGGCTCCCAGCTTCGAGCTGGCGGTGCAGGGCGGCGCCCGCGTCGACTTCGAGCCGGCCTCCGGGTATCACCCGCGCGCCGACGGCATCGGCCTCGTCGCGGATCGCCTGTTCTGGGCAGGCCCCAACCTGGATGCGACCCTCGAGCACCTGCGCAGCTGACTGGTGAGCGCGGTCCCGGTGGCGCTGCCGTGGCTTCTCGCCACGCAGTGGGGCATTCGGCCGCAGCAGCCACGCTACAAAGTTGCGGGTTCAGCGCGCGAAGTAGGTGATTTCGCGTGGGAACGAGGATTGCAGTGTGCCTGGTGTAGATGTGGGCCGCCCAGGAGCCGCACCATGCTCGCACCCCAAACACGATCTCTGCCCCAGGTGATGAGTCATCCACTCGTAGCGCTGCAGGCCTATGACACCGTGTCCGCCGCGCTGGCCACCGCGCGTGAATACGGTGTCCACCATTTCCCGGTATGCCATCACAACCAGGTCCTGGGCATGCTCTGCACCTGCGACCTGCAGGAGGCCGGGCTCGAGCAGCCGGTCGCCGAGCTGATGCGACCCGCGGTGACTCTACCCGAAAGCGGTTCGACCGCCGACGCCGCCCTGCTGATGCGGGCCACCGACGTGGGCTCGGTGTTGGTCGTGGACGATGCGGGCAACCCTTGCGGCATCGTGACGCGCAGCGACCTGAACGACGAGGAACCGCTAGCCGCCATCCTCGAGGATTGCCGCTGCGAATGCTGCGGCACGATTCGACACCTGCATCCTTACGGCGAGCGCCAGCTGTGCTTTTCGTGCCGGGAGCGCGCTGCCGAACCACAAGCTTTCGACAGCGGCGGCGGCGACTGACCTCACCAACAAGGAGCAAATGCCATGAAGCATCCGCAGGCTTTCGTACTCATCATGATTGGGGTGAGCATGGCGTTCGCGCTCACCATTTGGGCCGGCTCGATCTGGGGAGCTCTCGGCGTCCTGATTTCGGGTTTCGCGCTGGCGTTCGTGGTCTCGATGGCGTGGCTCTGGTCACCTCGCTCCGGCATCGGCCGCGGTCGCCGCCCCTCGCACGACTCACTGCACGGCTTGCCCTGAGCAATGTGACGTACAGGCACCAGTTGCTGCGACGGCGAGTGCTGCTCGCTTTCGCCCACAAGCCGCAGACTCAGCGGTCGCTACCGGCACTACCACCCGAACTCGTACCGGCGGGTCCCGGTCCGGGGAGCGGCGGCAGCACGTTGGTTCCGCCCTTACCGGCGGGCGCCATGACCCCTTCGCCAGTCAGGGGGTCCAGCATGGGCGCGTCGTTGGTGCGGGCGGCTGGAACGCCGTCATCGGAGAAACGGGGCGGTTCGGTCGGGGGCAGCCGGCCTCGACACGCCGTGTCGAGCCCTGCCAAGCACAACAGCGAAACGAGCAGGTGGGTTGGCGAAGAGTACATGTGACCTCCTATGAGGCTGGTGTTTTTCAAACCCAGCCTCATAGATTCCTTCCTGGGGGAGGAGGCACGCGCCTCCTCCCCTCTACGCGGCGGCTCCGCCGATTTCGACAGCTGGTGTTTCACACCAGCCTCCTAATGCGGTCCCTGTGCATGCGCGTCTGCGGTCGCATGAGGCAGGCGCCCCGCCCCATCGCCGGCGCTGCCCATCACGACCCGCACGCGATGCTGCCTGCCGTCGTCGAGCAGCGGCACGCTGTCTCGAGCCAGCTCTCGCGAGTCGAGCTCGATACGGCGCACGCCCGTGGTCACACCCTCTGGATTCTCGAAAATGAGCGACAGCTCGCTCGTGCCATACCGATAGCTGACGCGAAACTCCCTCCACTCGGAGGGAACGCAGGGCGCGATGTGCAGGGTATCGCCGTGACGCTGCAGCCCGAGCATGTTCTCGATGGCAATCCGATACATCCACGAGGCGGAGCCCGTGTACCAGGTCCAGCCGCCGCGCCCCGCGTGCTCCGGCGATGAATAGACGTCAGCGGCGAGCACGTACGGTTCGACCCGGTAGCGTTTGACGCCGGCTGGATCGGTCGCATGCGTGATGGGATTGAGCATCGAGAATAGTTTGTGCGCGCGCGTACCTTCACCCAGCAGACACAGCGCCTGTACGGTCCAGAGCACGCCGTGCGTGTACTGTCCGCCGTTCTCGCGAATGCCGGGTGGATAGCTGCGGATGTAGCCAGGGTCATGCGACGCATCGGCAAACGGCGGATCGAGCAAGAGCACGATGCGCTCGTCTTCCCACACCAGCGCCGCCTCGGAGCTTTCGACCGCCTGACGTGCTCGCGCCGAATCTCCGCCAGCGATCACCGCCCAGGACTGCGCGATGGCATCGATGCGGCAGTCCTGGTTGTGGCGCGAGCCGATCGGAGTGCCATCGTCGTAGAAGGCGCGGCGGTACCAGGCGCCATCCCAGGCGTGCTCCTCGACCGCGCGCCGCAGCCCTGCGCTTTGGGCGGCGTACACGTCAGCGCGATGCAGGTCTCCCCTGGCTCTGGCCAAAGGCGCGAAATCTTCGAGCGCGCGCACCAGAAACCAGGCGAGCCACACGCTCTCGCCCTTGCCGTGCACACCGACGCGATTCATGCCGTCGTTCCAGTCGCCGCCCAGCATCAGCGGCAACCCGTGCGCACCACTGGTCATACCCCGCGCCAGCGCACGTAGGCAGTGCTCGTAGAGTGTCGCCGACTCCGTGCTCGGGCGGGGTACACTGAACAGGTCGGCCTCGTCCGCTGCCAGTGCGCGCTCCTCCAGAAACGGCACATGCTGATCGAGGATCTGGCGATCGCCCGTCACCCGCACGTACGCGGCGGTGGCATAGGGGAGCCACAGCATGTCGTCCGAGCAATGGGTGCGGACGCCCTCCCCGTTCTCGGAGTGCCACCAGTGCTGAACGTCTCCCTCGACGAACTGCCTGGCAGCAGCCCGCAGCAGGTGCTCTCGCGCTAGTGCCGGGCGCGCGTGCAGCAGCGCCAGCACGTCCTGGAGCTGATCGCGGAAGCCGTAGGCACCGCCCGATTGGTAGAAGCCGGAGCGCGCCCAGAGCCTGGCGCTCGTGATCTGGTACGGGAGCCAGCGATTGACCAACAAGTCGAAGCCATCGTCCGGTGTCTCGGCCGTAACCGCGCACAAGCCGTCCCAGACTGGACCGAGGGTCTCGAGCGCCTGCTCGAATCGCCCCGCGGCCGCGTATTCCGACGCCAACTCCAGCGCCTCACCCGCTGTGCGGCCGTGGCCGAGCGCAAAGCACAGCTCGCGCGTCTCGCCCGGCTCGAGCCCGATCAGCACCTGAAGGGCCGCGCATGGATCGAGCGCCACGCCGACGCGACCGGAGAGCGTACTGCGCGCGAGCGCCGAGGGGCGCGCTCGGGAGCCGCCGTATCCGAACAGCTCCTGTCGGTCGGCGGTGAAGCTCACTACCGGTTGGTCCACCGCCAGGAAGGCGTGTGCCGCAGGCACAGCGGCAAAGGGATTGTTGGCGAGCAGGGTGCGCTGCTCCGGTTCGAAGCGCGTGGACACCTGGCAGCGCGTCATGTCTCGCGCCGCGCCCAGCACCCATTCCACGACGCCGTAGGCCGCCAAGCGGCGCTTGCGGGTACCGCGGTTACGCAGCCGCAGGCGCAGTAGCTTCACCGGAGCATCGGCCGCCACCAGCACGCAAAGCTCATGCTCGATCTCGGCTTGGGTATGAGCGTAGACCGTGTAGCCCTGACCATGCCGCACTGTGAAGTCGACACCCAAGCTGGCGGGCGCCGGCGTGGCCGACCAGATCTCACCATCCTCCTGGTCACGCAGGTAGAGGAGCTCGCCGGAGGGATCCAAAACCGGATCATTGCTCCAGGGCGTCAGGCGCTGCCTTTGGCTATTGGTAGACCAGGTAAAGCCGAGGCCGGTCTCGGACACGACGCTGCCGAAATCGGTATTGGCCATCACGTTACACCACGGAGCCGGTGGCCGTGCCCCAGGCCCGGTGTTCATCACGTACTCGCGACCATCGGCACTGAACCCCCCAATGCCGTTGAAGTGCCGCAGGTCGGGCATGGGCGGCGACGACGCAAGCACTCGCGGCGCGGGGCGACGCGTGCGCTGAGCCGGGGCTGGAAACGTGACTGGCTCGGCGGCGCGGCGCAGCTGCTGCGACAGCGAGCCTGCGGCCGCACGCAGCACCACGCGCGCCGAGCGCAACAAGAGCCGCCGCTCCTCGGGCGAGAGTCGCGCCGCACGGCGCAAGAAAACCCCTCCGTGCTGGTTCTCACGGCCCTGCGCTGGGGTGGCTCGAATCAGAGCCAGCAAGGCCTCCTGCAGCGGCTGCAAGTAGCCCTCGGGCTCTTCGTTCAAGAGCACCAGGTCACAACTCACGCCGTTGAGGCGCCAGAACTCGTGAGCCAGGAGCAGCTCGTGGCACAGCTCGCTGAAGTCGGGATGGTCGATGCGCAGCAGCAAGATCGGCAGGTCGCCCGAAATACCTTGTGACCAAAGCGCGTGGCGGCCCCGCGTGAGCGGCAAGCTGGTCTCACTGGCGTCGCGCAGCGCAGGTGGCGCATAGAACAAGCAGGACAAAAGCCTCTGAAAGCGGTGCGAACGAGCCGCGCTGATACCCAGGTGCTTGAGCTCGACGCGGGCGTCGGCCCAAGCCAGCTCGAAGGCGCGCGCCGTGGAATGCGGCGTCACCACCAGATCGAGCAGCTCCAGAGCCGCCTCACGAGAGCTGGCCAGCGCCGTGGTGAGCGTGACGCGCGCGCGCTGACCACCGGCGATCCGCACCGAGCGGCGTAGCGAAAGCCCGGGGTCGAGGGTATGGCCGGCGCTGCCGCCGAGGCGATGTCCGAAGCGCATCGCACGCGGTTCGCGCAAGGAGCCGGCGCGACCCAGAAAGCCCTCACGCGAAGCATCGAGCTCTGCGGGACCAAAACCGTCGCCGTCGGGCGTGAGCACCTGAATCATCCAGCTCTCCGCCTCGTGCTCGCCTCGCGGCCGGCGCCGCACCAAGATCGCGCCTCGCTCGGGCAAGAGCTCGGTTTCGAGGAACATGCTGCTAAAGGCGCGATGAGCGAGATCAGCGCCGTGAGAAGCCAGCACCGGCTCGCTGTACGATGTCACGTCGAGCTCACACGGCTGCTCGGAGTGGTTGGTCAGGGTCAGGCGCCGGACCTCCGCTGGGTGTTCGGGGGAGACCACCACCTCCATCAGCGTCTCGATGGCCCCGTCACGCCTTCTGAGCTCGACGCGATCGATCGAGAAAGAAGCATCGTAGTAGTCGGGGGCGGCAGCCGTGGGAGCCTGCCCGGCCGACCACAGCGTCTGAGCCGTCAAATCGCGGATGTAGATGAAGGTCCCGCACTCATCCAGCGCCGCGTCCTCGCGATAACGAGTTACGTTCATGCCCTTCCAGGTGATGACGCCGCCGCCGCTCGCCGAGATGATCGTGGAGAGCTCACCGTGTCCGAGCAAGTGCAGGCGCTGCAGCGCGCGCTGACCCGGGCCCACGTGATCGGTCAAGCGCAACTCCGGCTCGCCGAGCAGCGGCGTCGGCACCTGCTCGGCCCGGGGCATGATCAGCGGAGCCCCCGTGGGCACTCGCTCCTCGAGCAGTAGCGCGCTGGCCTTGAGGCGTGCGTCGCTGAAGAAGCGCCGACGCATCGGCCAGTTGCAGAGCAGATTGCCAAGCGCGACGAGCGACATGCCCTGGTGATGGGCCATGAATGCCTTGACCACGACGCTGCGTCGTCCGGGCGGGACGTGAGACGGCGTGTAGTCGATCGACTCGTAGTAGCCGTACTGGCCATCCAGCCCCTCGCGATCCAGCTGGTTCAGGTTATCGAGCGCCAGATCGGGTCGAACCAGGCTGGCCAGAAGCGTGGCGTAAGGTGCGATCACCAGGTCCTCGCCGAGCCCACTCTTCAGGCCCAGGCCGGGCACACCGAAGGCGCGATACTGGTAGGTCATCCCCAGGTCCATGACGTTGTAAGCCGCCTCCGAAATTCCCCAAGGCAGACCCTGCTCTTCGGCGTAGGCAAGCTGGCGGCCCACGGCAGAGCAACAAGTCTCCCACAGCAGCGTATCGCGACTTATACCGGTCACGAGCAGGGGCATCAGGTACTCGAACATCGACCCGCTCCAAGAGAGCAGCGCGCGACCAGCCGATGTGCCGGTGCGGGGCCGAGCGAGCTTCCACCAATGCTCGAGCGGCGCGTCGCCCTTCGAAATAGCCACGACGCTTGCCAGGCGCGCCTCCGACGCGAGCAGGTCGTAGTACGAGGAGTCTAGGCGCGCGCCGCTAACGTTGTAGCCAATCGCGAACAGTGCGCGCTCGCGATCGTACAGAAACGAGAAGTCCATGCCGTCCGCCAAGTCCAGCGCGTCGGCAGCCACTGCGAGCGCCCGCTCGTGGAGAGCCTGGCAGGCCTGCTGGGTCGTGCGCAGCCGCGCGGCAAGGTCGCTCGAAAAGCCCGAGCTAGCTTCGGCCGCTGCCGCCTCGTCCGTCGCCGCTGGCTCCGAGAGCTCGGCCAAAGCAGCTGAGGCCGCCGCCGCGAGCTCGAGCGGCGATCGAGCCTTGACGACGCGGGCCAGGGCGGCGCCGCCGCGGAGGGCCTCCGACTCGATCACCGAAACGCTCAGCAGCTCCAGGCAAGGCGCCAGGTCATGCAGCTGCGCGCGGGCACGCTGGAGCACGGCCACGGCTTGCTCGAGCCAATAGCGCGCTTCGGCGTTGGCGCGCTCGACCCAGGGCGCACGCACCAGGTGTTCGAGCTCGCTCAGTAGCCGCTCTAGCGCCGCGAGCACGTCCAGCGAACCTTGGCGCGGATCTCGTGCGGCCTCGGCCAGGTGCGCTTCCACTTCGGACAGGTCACGCAGAGGATGCTCACGGCGCTCACGCTGCACCGGCTCTCGGATCAGGGCCTGCCGTGCAAGTCCCAGGGCATCCTGCGCCGCCTCCAAGATCTGCGCATCCAGCAGCGGCGCTTCGGGCAGCTCCTCGCAAGCTGCACGCACCGCCCACAGGTACGCAGCCAAATTGCCGCTGTCGACGGTCGACACATATTGCGGCTCGAGCGGGCGTAGGTTGGTGGTGTCGTACCAATTGAGGATGTGTCCCGAGCGCCGTTCCACCAGGCTGAGGGTGGTCAGCGTATTTTCGAGTCGAGCCAGGGCTTCGCGTGCGGTGATGAAACCCAAATCGCGCGCCGACACGATCGAAAGCAGGTAAAGCCCGATATTGGTTGGAGAGGTGCGGTGAGCCACTACGCCACGCGGATCCTCCTGGTAGTTGTCGGGCGGTAGCCAGTTGTCCTTGGCGGTGACGAACGTGTCGAAGAAGCGCCAGGTCTTGCGCGCAATCAGGCGTAGTCGCCGGCGATCCGCGTCCGAAAGTTGCTCGTCGGGCGGCCTCGCAGGCTCCGGCCGCCCCAGAAGGCCCAGCAGCGCCGGAGCCACGAACCAGGCGACCAGCAGCGGCGCCGCGTAGGGGAGCGCCGCGTGCTGGAGCCCGAGCAGCGCCAGCAGCCCGAGTAGCGACAGCCAGGAGCTGGCGGCGAAGCGCCGGGAAGCGCGCGCGCCCCCGCGTCGCTGCTTGCGAGCCGCCTGGCTCATGGTGGTCCACTCCAGGAGCTGGCGGCGCGAGAGCAACAGCCTATACAGAGTGCGCACGATGGCGTCGACCGACAGCAAGGCCTGATCGAACAAGAGCACGACACCGAGGCCCAGCTGCTGCACGTTGCGCCACAACTCCCCACCGAGCGGCCCGTGGCGTGAACGTGCATGTGTCAAGGCTCGCGCCAGCGTCAGGACTTGGCGCACCAAAAGCGGGCCGGCGAAGACGGCGGCCGTTAGCCCCAACGCCCAGGGCGCTAGCTGCCGCACGTCGAGCAGCCAACTGCCGAGCAAGATCACGACCAGTGCCGGCGCCAGCAGGCTGCGCCGCAAGTTGTCGAACAGCTTCCACCAGTCGAGCAGCCGCAGATCGCTGACGCGACGCCCGCCGCCGCGCACCGGCACGCGCGGCAAGAGCCAGGGCAAGAGCTGCCAGTCACCACGCACCCAGCGGTGCTGGCGGCTAGCCACCACCTCATAGCTCGCGGGCTGTTCATCGAGCACCTCGATGTCGGTAGCCAGCGCAGAGCGCGCGAAGCTGCCCTCGAACAGGTCATGGCTGAGCAGCGCGTTGTCCGGAACCCGCGCCTGAAGCGCAGCCTGGAATGCATCCACGTCGTAGATGCCCTTGCCCACGAACGAACCCTCGCCGCACAGATCCTGGTAAACGTCGGAGACGGCCGTGGTGTACGGATCGATACCCGGCGGTCCCGCGAAAATGCGCGCAAAACGCGACCGGCGCGAGCTGAGCGGCAAGCTGCCGACGCGCGGCTGGATGATGCCGTAGCCGCGCACCACGCGCAGTCGGGTCGGATCGAGCACCGGTCGGTTCTGTGGATGCGCCATGGCGCCGATCAGCCGACGTGCTACCTCTCGCGGCAGCTCGGTATCGGTGTCCAGCGTGATCACGTAGCGAATACTGCGCAGCAGCTCCGCCGGCGCGGTCACCACGCTGAAGGTGGTGTCGGTCGCCCCACGCAGCAGGCGATTCAGCTCCTCGAGCTTGCCGCGTTTTCGCTCCCAGCCCATGTAGCAGCCCGCCGAGGGGTTGTGGACGCGTTTGCGATGCAGCAAGAAGTAGCGCTCTGGTCGGTCGCTGTGGCGCTGGTTCAGCTCGCGCACCCCTTCGAGCATGCGCTCGAGCAGCTCCCGGTCCTGCGCGGTCTCCGGCTCCGCCGCGTCGACGAAGTCCGTGAGCAGCGCGAAATACAGATTTTCGTCCGGATTGGCGAGCGAGCGCACCTCGAGATCGTCGAGCAGCTGCGCCACCCCAGCGCGCGTCTCGAGCAGCGTGGGTACGACGACGAGCGTGCGGTGCTCTTCCCCTATGCCATGCTTGAGCTCCAGCTTGGGCAATAGCCGCGGGGGTAGCAAGGCGACGACGCTGGCGTTCAACGCGGCCAGCAGCAGCTCGCTCACCGGAATGGCGAGCAGCAACAGCGTAGCCATGACCAACCAAACATTGCCGGCAAACGTACGCCAGAGTGGTCCGCTGAGCGCCAGACCTATCCCGCACAGCAGCATCAGGAGTGCGCCGAGGTAGAACGCCAGCGGGTAGGCCAGCAGCTGGCGCGTGAACCGTTCCGAGAGCCGGGGTCGATAGCCCAGCTCCCGCTGCAGGCGGGCTCGCCCCGCATCGAGCAAGTAGTAGCCGACGTGCCCTTCGGCGAGCGAGCGGCCCGCGGCCTGGGCGGCTACGGCCTGGGCGAGCGCGCGCTCCGCCACGCCGCGCTCGTCCAGCGGGCAGCGCCGCGCGAGCTGCTCCACCGCGTGACGGCAGCGGTCGCGCGACACCTGATCCATTTCGGGGTAGGCGCCGCAAGGGTCCTGGCGGAGCACGGCCTCGACTTCGCTGGTAAGCTCGAAGAAGCGGGTCCAATCCAGTGCGGCAATCGCGCGCATGCTGGTGATGGCATTGCCGACCGACACCTGATCGGCGGCCTGACGCAGGTGCTCGCGGCGCGTGAGCTCTTCGGGTGAGCTGCCCATCAGCTCACAGCGCAGGTGAATCCAATCCATCACCGGCCGCAGCGGCGCATCGTGCTCGCGAACGCGCTTCAGGAGCTGGACCAGGAAGCCCGCGGTGATCTCGCGCTCATCGCCGAGCTCGGCCAGTGTCCGGTCCAGCCGATCCGGACGCTGCGCATCGGTGATCAACCCGTCGGCCCAAGTGTCGGCCAGCTCTCGATCCTTGGCGCGAGCCTCGGATACGGCGAGCGCCCCGACGATCAGGGTGAGACCAAGGCGCAGCATGATCGGCACCGCCCACAGCTCGCCGATGGTCAGCGTCGCGACACGCTGGTAGGCGAGCACGTAGTCGGCCAGGCTGGCCAAGTCCACGCGCGCGTCACTGTGACGCAGATAGTCCAGGCACAACCCGTAGACGCGCGGATAACCGCGCATGGCGCCGCTGGCGATGCGCGGTAGCTCGATCAGGTAGCCCCATGGCAGGTCCTCCTGGATCTCGCGGATCTGCTCGTCGACGACGTGCGAGTTATCCAGCAGCCATTCCTCGGCCGGGCTCGGATCGCGCTTGTTTTTCGCATCGCGCGAAAGAATCTCGTAGGCGGCTCGCAGTTGCGCCCGCGCCAGACCGAAGCGGCGACGAAGCGGGCCGGGCGTGCTTCGCAGCGAGGGCTCGCCATGGCTCCGCGCGATCTCGGCAGCGTGAGAGGTCAGATGTTCGGAGGCGTAGAGCTCGCCGCGCAGCGCGCTCACGCCATCCCAGGCAACCTGGTTCGAGAGGCCAGGGCACACCCCTCGCTGCGAGTCGCGGTGAGGCTCGCTCTGCATGTGCCTGCCTAGAGCCGGATTCGACTACCTTCGGGGATGGAGTCGACTTGGCCGATGGTTTCTGGCACGAGCGCGATGGCGCTTCGGGCCTGAACGCGGTGGAGCCAGGCGCCCGTCGTCAGCTTCCATTGCGAGGGTTCTCGCGCACAACATGCGAAATCGTCCTGGGTGTGAACACTGCAAGCGTCCTGGGAGCCGCAGACCGGACACGGCCGCTCCTGACTCACCAGCCTCCAGTCGGTATCGATCGCAGCGGACAACACGGCTCGCGTCATGTGCACCTCGGCATGAGTGATGCAGCTGCCGTGCCACCCACGGCACTGCAAAACACTCGGCAAGCTGGAGTCCCGCGCGGCGGGTGTGACGGAATGTGAGTTACTTTGTGCTATGTCGGGGAAATTGATCTCGCCCGCAGCCGTGCAGAGACTGCTGCCTTGGGCACGGCCATTGCTGCTAACCAGGACCATGACCATCTCGACCAACCTCAGATCCTCGATTTCTGGCCGACTCTTGGCCGGCCTTCTGACCACCGCCGCGCTGCTCACCCCCAGCGTGGCGCCCGCTCAAAGCGCCCCACCCCGTGACGAAACGGAGCGGGACTCCGATGAGAGAGATGACAGCAATACCAACATCGCCGTCGACTTCGACTTCGGCGCCGCGCTGAACGAACCGGGCACCGAGGAGGGCGGCGGTGGGGCGCTGCGCATCGGTCAGGAATTCGATTTGTTCCTGATCTCGCTCACACCCGAGATTGGTGGGAGCTACCACGCCTTCGGCGGCGACGACAAAACCAGGCTCTACGCCGGCTTCCTCGGGGGCCGCTTCGCGGTCGGCAAGATCATCGAGCCTGCCATTTTTGGGCACGTCGGAGTGGGCCACGTGCGGGGTTTCGAGAGCCGAACAGCGCCCATCGTGGATGGCGGGCTTGCCCTCGACTTCACGCTGCTGCCATTGATCGACCTGGGTGTTCACGGCGGCTATAGCGTGATGTTCCCGCGCGACGATGGCTCGGGGCTCAAGTTCGTGACGCTGGGCGCGCACGCCGCGCTCGTGCTCTGAGTCAGGCCCCAATACTGGAGCCCCGCGGTCGTCATCGACCACGGGGCTCGGTCCAATCAGGATAGCGCGCGCTTGACCGCCTTGATGGCGTCGTGAGTGCGGCGCTGCTCGGGCAGGATCGTAAACTCGATGAGCTGCCTGGCCGTCGGCTCCAGGTTGTCGAGATCCCGCAGGTAGTCGTCGCGCCCGTGGTCCTCGCCCTCCTCGAGCGCCGAAATAGCGGCCTTCTCACCGATGGCGGTGGCGCTGCGCTCGATCAAGCGCACCAGCGAGCCCCAAGCGCCCGAGTCATGCGCCGGCTGGCCACCCCGTCCCTGAATCGCCTCTGTGAGCAAACGCGCGCGTTCCTCGTGAGAGCGCGAGCATTGCACCAGCGTGCCTCGGTGGTCGGTGCGATCCAGGCGATCGAGCGCGAGCCGGTACGTCTCCGCCGCCGACAGCTCGCCACGCAGAAACGAGTTGAGCTGGTCGACGGTTTCCGAATGCGTGCTTGATTGCATGATTTTCTCCTTGTGACTTCCGGCCCAGGCGAACCACCACAGGCCTCACCACTTCGTTGCACGATTTGGACCATCAACAGCTACTGCTGGCACGATGCCTGCTTGAAAGATCGCGAAGGAGCTCATCGTGGAAGAATCGACCACCTTCGACATCGTAGCCATGGGCAAGCGCGTGCGTCGGCGCGTCAAAAGCCGACGCATCGCTCAGGTGCTCGGCGGGCTGGCGCTGGCGTCAGCCGGTATCGCGAGGGGCAGATGGGCCGCGCCGCTGTTGGTGCTCGCGGGTGTGGCGCTGGTGGTACGCGGCGCGAGCGGGTACCCGCTCGGACAATCGCTGCGCCGGTTGCCGCAGCGTTGGCACGCCAAGCACACCAAGCGCTTCGGCGGAGGCAAACGCGACATGGTCGACGAGGCATCGTGGCAATCTTTCCCGGCCAGTGATCCGCCCGCCTACTCCGTCGGCAGCCACGCCCTCAAGGCGCCCTGAGCTCACTCTCGCAATACACTGGCCATCGCCGGCGCAGCAACTCTGGGGTACCTGACAAGGCCGAGATGCCCGAGCTGGATCATCGGGACACTATTTCAGCACGCCCACCACCGCCTGAAGGCGGAGCAGCAGCGCCGCCTCGAGCAAATCGTTCACGACGAAATCCACCGACGGGTGCTGCTCGTCCATCGGCCCACAATGCTTGCCGCGCACGAGCACGCTGCAAGCGCAGCCCGCATTGCGACCCGCCAGGGTGTCGGAAAGCGTGTCGCCGATCATCCACGAGCGTTCGAGGTCGAGGTGTCGCTCGCGGGCGGCCCGCAGCAGCAGGCCCGGACCTGGCTTGCGATCCGGATGCTCGATGAGATTTCTGTTCGGACCATGTTGTGCCTCTGTAGAGTAGTAGATGCCGTTGATGCTGGCCCCGGTCGCCTCTATCAAGCAGCGCAGACGCGCGTGCACGCGCGCAAGCTCATCGAGCGAAAGTATCCCCTTACTGACGGCCGCCTGGTTGGTGACGACGATGCAGGCGTAGCCGAGGGCTCGCCATTCGGACAGTGCGCTGGCGGCGCCGGGTAGTAGGCGTACCTGTTCGGGCCGGCTCAGGTAGTGGACGTGCTCGATCAACGTGCCGTCACGATCCAGAAACACGGCCGGCGTGGCGGCGGTCATGGGCGTGCGCTCGCGAAGTCCGTTCGGGCTCGAGCCAGCGCTTCGTGGGTGCCGATGTCGATGTGATAGCCGCTGTGCAGGTAGCCCTTCATGCGGCCAAGCAGCCTCGGCAAGACGTCGGCGCCGATGTCGAAGGCTCCGTAGTCGGCGACCTCACGGTAGAGATCGGGGTTCATGACGTAGATGCCGGCGTTGGCTAGGTTGCTCTTGGGCTGCGCAGGCTTCTCGACGAACTCGACGATCGTGCCAGTGGCGTCGAGCGACGCTATCCCGCAGGCTTGAGGGCGGTTCGCGCGAAAGAGCAGCATGCTCATGCTCAGCTCGTGAGCGCGGTGAAACGCCAGCAGCTCTTCGAGCCGCACGTCGCTCAGGTTGTCCGCGCAGATAACCAGGATCTCGCTGGCTCCGTCGGCCAGCTGGCGATTGTGAGTGAGCGTGCCTGCAGAGCCGAGCAGCTCACCTTCGTAGCTTTCGTGGAGGCGAAGTGACGTCGTGGCATTGACGCGCTCGAGCTTACGTCGGACTTGATCCGCCAAATGGTGTGTGTTGATGACCGCTTCGCGCACGCCGGCATCGAGCAGCGCCGCTACCCAGTAGTCGAGGAGCGTGCGCCCACCGATTGGTACGAGGCATTTGGGCGTCGAGCTCGTGATGGGCCGGAGCCGTTCACCACGTCCGCCTGCGAGCAGTAGTGCCTTGCTGGTCATGGGTTCGAGAAGACGATGCGGCTACCCGTTGGCTCGACCCGGAAGGGCAAGGTGCGCGGTTGCTGCAATCGCTCCAAGATGGCTGCGTGTCGCTCGGGCGGCGCAAAAAGCATCAAGAAGCCGCCTCCACCAGCGCCGAGCAACTTGCCGCCCCAAGCGCCGCCGGCTCTCGCTGCGGCATACGAGGTGTCTAGCGCGGTGCTCGTGATGCCCGCGACCAAGTCACGCTTGAGCTGCCACGCTTCGTGAAGGCACTGACCGAAGGCTGGGGCGTCGAAGCGACCTTCGAGGTTGGAGCGTAGCTCTCCGGCAAGATCGCGCATGGCTCGGAGCGCGACGCGCTTGCTTTGCGTGCTTGCCCGCTGTCGCCCGAGTATCTCGCTCGCAGCGCGCTGCAGCTGGGTGTAGATGACGACGACATGCCGCTCGAGCTCCGCGGTGGTGCTGGGCGCGCAGGCCACGGGCTCGACGACGACGCTTTCGTCCGGATTGAAGCGGATGTAGTTGAGCCCGCCAAACGCCGCAGCGTACTGGTCTTGTTTGCCGATGGGCTCTGCGAGCCTGGCGATCTCCACATCGCACGCCTGGCGTGCGAGTAGCTCGCGGCTCAAGCGCCGACCGGCTTGCGCGTGCAGCGCGTTCAGCAGCCCGACCGTAAGCGAGCTGCTCGAGCCGAGCCCGGTGCCGGCCGGCACGTCGGCGATGGTCGTGACCTCTAGGGGACCTCTGATCTCGGTCAGTCGCAGGCTCTCGCGTACGAGCGAATGTCGCACTTCGGCCACCGAATTGGCCACTTCGGTCTTGGAGTAGCTGACGCGGATATTCGGCTCGAAGCGCTCGTGAACGGTCACGTAAACGTGGCGCTTTATGCTCGCGCTCAGCACGGCCCCAAACTCTTCGCGATAGAACGCCGACAAGTCGGTGCCGCCGCCTGCGAAGCTCACCCGAAACGGCGTCTGCGAGATCAGCATCGTCGCCCTTCCTCCTAGCGTAGGGCGCGCGGGTCCGACGTCGGTGTGCGCTGACACTTCTGCAAGAACTGCGTGAGCACGTGCACCAGGCTTTGATGCGTATCTTCGACGATACCGTAGTTGTCGCTCGGTACCCACAGGCAATGTTGCGCCAGATCCTTCAGGCGTCCGCCCTGGAAGCCGACGAACGCCAGCGTCGTCAGCCCGACTTGGTTCGCGTACTTGCAGGCTTCGACAATGCTCGGTGAGTTGCCGCTCGAGCTCACGAGCAGCACGGCATCGCCGGGTTGCGCGTAGTAGGCGAGCTGCTCGGCGAAGATCCGCTCGTAACCGAGGTCGTTGGCAAGCGCGCTCAGCATGGGCACGTTGCTCGACAGCGACAAGCAACGTAGACCCTGCGTACCCGCGCCGCGTGGCCCTTTGGTCAGGTCGCAAGCGGCGTGGTTGCTGATGCCGGCGCTACCGCCGTTGCCGAGCAGCCACAAGGTGGAGCCGCGCTGCATCAGGCCGTCGAGGACGCGCAACATGTCGGACAGCGGAGTGCGATTGAGCGCGCTGAGCACACCGATGAAGCGGTCGTAGTAGTCGTCCATGAAGACAGTCAGCTCGTCGGCGACGGCCTGCACCGACCTCTTGCGGGTGGCTTCAATGGGCATGCTCGGGTACCGCTGTCGGGCGCTTGCCGAGCGCTCCGTTCAAGATCGGAGTCGCGACGTCGATCAGCTCGCGTAGGGCGAGCGCAATCGTGCTCGGGGCTGCGTCGTCATCGAAGCAGATACGCAGTCTGCCCGAGTTGCCCCACCAGCTGGGGTCGAGCTCGCAAGGCGGTAGCGTAGGCGAGAGCCGAAGCTTGCTGGCGACGCGCTCGATGGCCGGGAACAACCCCGACCCCTGCGGCTTCTCGATGTGGAGCTCTACCCCCAGGCCGCGATTCCGGGACGGATCGGCCTGCGAGGTGTAATCGAAGATTTCGAAGTGCAACCAGCGCGGCCAGCCCGGCACCAGCACACGACGAAAATGAGCGCCGTTGCCGCGCGGACCGAGCTCGCTGGCAGCGACGGCCCGGTAGGCGTCGACGGCGTTGGCCAAAGCCTCGCGCATCGGCTCGTCGCTGCGGCCGAACTTGAAGATACCGTCACCCGGCTTGGGGGCAACGGACGGCTGACGTCGGAAGCCTCGAAAGTCGGCGGTGAAATGCGCTCGCGCGGCCGGATCGAGCGCTTTGCCATCCGCCAACGCGTCGAGCAGCGTGATGGCTCGACGGTAGTGTCCGAAATGTAAGAAACACGCGGGGAAGAACACTTCTGGCAGGTACGCGGGCAGTAGCCGATTCAGCTCGTCGACCACCGCGCGTGCTGCGGCCCAGTGCAGCTCGCTGGCCTCGAAGCCGAAGCCGTGCGCGAGCGCGAGGAGCTCGATCAGGTGGCCGGCTAGGTAGTAGTGATTCTCGAGGAAGCCCTCGACGACGAGCGACTCGCGCAGCGTGTGGACGAGCGAGCCGGGCGCAATGCTCTCTCTGTTCTCGCGTGCCTGGCGCGCCCCGAGTAGCGCTGCCCAAAGCACGGGCAGGAGGTCGAGCTGGCCGTTCAAGAAGCCTTGCGCCGTTTCGCGATGTTCCGAAAACTCGGGGTCGAGCGCAGAGATGGCGCACAGGCCTTCGGTCAAGTGCACCTTGCGGCAGACCCGAAAGTGGCCGTCGATGTGGGCGTCGATCGCCATGTCGACCAGCTCCTCGAGCGTGCGCACCTCGTCGAGCAGGGCAAACGGCGTTTCACCCGGCAGACCAAAGTGGGCGGCCGTGTACAGCAGGTGGCCTAGCTCGCAGCCGTCCTTCGTATTCAAGGAGCGGCTGCCGAGCGCGAGCTCGAACAGATTACAGCCGGCGTCAGCGATCGGCGTGTCGGGGGCGATGCCCGCCATCACGGCGTAGGCAAAGCTCTGCCACGGATGAAAATCACCTTCGTCGTCGCACTGCAGGACATGCGGCACGCCGTGATCCGTGCGGTGTACGTAGCGCGCATACGCATCGATCATGCTGCCCGTCTTCAGCGGAGCGTTGCCCCAGCCATTGATGACGTGGCAAGCGTTGGGCAGCGTGTCGCGATCCTCGATTTCGAGCACGCTGTGTCCCATTTGGTCGGCGAGCAGAGCAGCGGCACGTGCCGAGAGCGCTCTGTCGTGGACCTTCGCGTAGCCTTGCAGTGACGCCGACGCGTCGGCGACCGCCTGCCGTTCACGCTCCGACAAATCCAAAGGCCACCAAAATCTCTCGTGTTCCCCGCACATCCCACACCTCCTCGGTTTGAAAGGAAAATGGTTTGGGCCCAAACCGAAGGCTTGGGCCCAAACCGACTCACTTCAGCGGAACCGGATCATGTTGAACCAGTTCGGCAAGCTCCAGAGCGGGGCAGGATTGATGAAAACCGCTCCCGGCTGGAGAGGGATCAGGCAGCCTTGCGTGCCGCAACCAGCCGCCAATACCCCCGTGTCTAGCTCCTCGCGATTTAGTTTGCGAGCAGGAGGACGCTCGCGCGTGTTCTTCTTCATGTTGACTACTCGTTAATTGATGGCGCTCTCGCGCCAGCCAAGTTGGAGGTCCCTCGCGACTCACCCTGAGCTACTCGAGTCCACCAAACCCAGTATCGACGTCTAGCAGTTGGATCTTGGTCTTTCAAGTGAATCGATACTCGCCCTGTCGATTCTGTCGGACGATCCCGCACGCCTGCACACGCTGTACTCGTACGCTTCGTCGGCGTGGGATCACGCAGCGACAACGATCGATCAGACTGCCGTCGGTGTCGTCGAAGAGCAGTCATATGACTGGAGTCTCTAACAAACTCATCCCGTCCCGCGCGCTCCGCGATTGAGTGAAGAGCAGGTTCGAATTGGCTGTAGCCAAGGCGCGATATGGCGACAAGTCAGCTCGAATTTGCCTACTGAGTCTCGCCCGCAATTCACCACGCTCGACGCAGCGCGCGAGAATACTCACATCCACCATCTCCTGTGTGTTTCAACTACGCGCTAGCAGCGCGATTCATTCCCGATTTTTCTTCCCAAACTCCAAGGGCACCTTGCTCGCTTTCACCTTGTCGATCCCTCGAACCGGCTTGCACACCACCTAAGCCGTAGGTATAGACCGCCACGATGTGGATTGCAATTGCTTTGGGGGATTGCTCATCGCGGGCTGTGCGGCTCAGCGTCAGAGCACGGGAAGATCGACGCAGCGCATGAGCTCAACGCAAACCGCGCCAGACTCGCCTTTCGCTGCGCTGAAGCAGGCGGCGCGCAGCATCATCGCTCCGCGCTCAGCCATCACGCTCGATGGCTTCGGCAGCAACGAAGAAAGCGCGGCGCCCGCGGTGACCAGCACGAAAGGCTCGTCGACGCCATCACAGACGCAGCGGAGCGCCTCGGGGAAATCAAAGAGTTGGCAGTGATACAGAGTGCAGAATTGGCCACGCAGCTTCGCCAGCCGGGCGAACGGGTAGCGGTGTGCCTCGCTGGCGGCAGCCCGAGTGGGCGGCTGCGCGTGCAGCGCCTGCAGCGCCGGCTCGGCGCTCCCGTGTGCTCGCCGTCCGATGCAGGGGCATCGCACGCGCGGTTGGTAGTGGCTCTCGACGTCGCACCGGCAGAGCTCAGCGTGTTGCGCGAGCAGCTGCCCGATGTCCCCGCGTGGCTTTTGATCGGCTGCGGTGACTTGCCGGCAGGGGCGCAGCCGCCTTGGACCTACCATTGTAGCTCGGCGCTCGATGATGCCGGGCTCGTCACGCTCGTAAAATGCGCGCTGGCGCCGTCAGGCCATGTGCCTCAACCGCGAGTGTTCTCCCCGCAGGGCGTCGACGAAGCTTGCGTGATGCGGGACGTCTTGGACGCCGTTCGCGATGTTTCGGTGCTGGTGGATGCAGATGCTGCCGCAGGCGCTCTGGTGCACGCCGTGCTTTCGCTCACGGCCGCCGACCGCGCCTGGTGTTGGTTCTTCGATGCAGACGCGGGCACGCTATTCGAAGGTGGCAATGCCGACGCGCCGCAGCTCAGCGCGGATCGCGGGCTCGTCGCGCTCGCCGCCCGTTGTAAAGTGACCGTGGTAGCGCCGGCAGCCGCCCGGCATCCGTGCTTCGGGGGGCCCATCGATGTTGTGCATTTTGCGGCCGAAGATCGCGTGCTGTGTCAGTCGATCGTCGGCCCCGACGGCAACTGTCACGCGGTGCTGGTCGGCGCCCGCGGCAGCGCGCGCGATGTGTTCTCGGATAGCGAGGAGGTCGCCTTGGCCACGTTGGGGCACTATGCCGGGTCGGCGCTGGGCCAGCTCGCGTTGCGCGGCCAGATCGACCACCTGATCGGCGAGGCGGATCCGACCTTCCGGCGCGAAGCACTCGACGCGCACGACGTCCGCTCGGACGCCGGTGACGTCGTGCGCATTTCTCCGCGCTGGCTGACCCGCGTGTACTGGGTGCTCTGCGCGCTCGTCGTTGCGGCGTTCGCGTTTCTGTTCGTCGGTCGCATCAACCAATACGCCTCTGGGGTTGCCGTCATTCGCGCAGAGAACCGCATTGGGGTCGTGACCAATGTCGCAGGTACGGTCGAAGCCGTGCTCGTGAAAGCGGGCGACGTCGTCCACGAAGGACAACCACTGGCGCGCCTCTACTCCCAGCAAGAAACCCAGTCGGTCAGCGCGCTCGAAGAGCAGTGGGAGACACAGCTTCGCCACTACCTGTTGGAGCCCGGGTCGGAAGCGGTGCGACAAACGCTGGCGTCGCTGCGTTCGCAGCGCCAGGTCGCGCGCCAGCGCCTGGTAGAGCGGCAGATCCGGGCGCCGCGCGCTGGCGTGGTGGGCGACGTGCATACGCGGGTGGGCGCGCCGCTCGCCCCGGGTGAGGTGGTCGCCAGCATCATCGACGCTCGCCCCAAGTTCGGCATGGTGGCGTTCATGCCTGCCAGCGATGCTCCGCTGATCCAAGTAGGCATGCCGCTGCGTCTCGAGCTCGTGGGATACCCTTACGCGTACGTACCGTTGCGGGTAGCGTCCGTGTCACGCGAGGCGGCAGGTCAGTCGACCGTGAGCCGGCAGCTCGGCTCAGTGCTAGCCGACACGTTGGGCCCGATGCCCGCTACCGTGATGGTGGAGGCGCGCCTCGACGACGACCATTTTCGTGTCGATGGACGCGATTACTCCTTCCGTGAGGGCATGTCGGCTCGGGCCGAGGTGCGCATTCGCTCGGAAACCATCGCGTTCGCTTTGGTGCCTTGGCTCCGCACCCTGGTGCAATGAACATGAGTGACAGCAGCGCGAGCAGCAGCGGCAATAGCGACCCAGGCATTGGGCCATCCCAGTTTCCATCTCTCTCCCGCCTGGGGCGCTTCACGCGGCGGGTGCCCTTCGTCGCCCAGGTGCAATCGGCTGATTGCGGGGCGGCCTGCTTGGCTATGGTGCTGGCGTACCACGGTCGCGAGGTCGAGCTCTCGATACTGCGCGACCTGGCCGGGATCGGCCGAGACGGCGTCTCGGCGTCGACCGTGCTCGAGGCTGCGGAGCATTTCGGCTTTCGCGGGCGCGGCTTGCGGGTCGAGGTCGAAGACCTGGAGTACGTGCCAACCGCGTCAATCCTACATTGGAACTTCAATCACTTCGTCGTTTTCGAGCGCACGACACCCCGCGGCGTTTCGATCGTCGATCCGGGTAGCGGTCGGCGCTTCGTGCCGTGGAAGCAGTTTCGGCGCGCCTTCACGGGGGTCGTGCTCACGTTCGACCCTCCGGACAACCTGGTGGCTACGCGCCGCACCCGCCGTCCCCTCAAGGCCTACCTCGACCACCTGCGCCGGCAGGGCAAGTCGCTGTCGCGTGTGCTGTTCTCGTCGGTCATCTTGCGGCTATTCGCGCTGGCGTTGCCGCTACTGATCGGTCTCGTGGTCGACCGCGTCGTTCCGCGTGGCGATAGAGACTTTTTGTGGTTGGTAGCGGCCGGCGTGGGCGTGCTGTTGCTGTTTCAGTTTCTGTTCAGCCTGATCCGTTCGCACATGATGCTCGAGTTGCGCACGCAGCTCGACACGCAGATGACGCTCGGCTTCTTGGATCACCTGACGTCGCTGCCGTACGCCTTCTTTCAGCACCGTTCGGCTGGCGACCTGATGATGCGTGTCAACAGCAACACCGAGATTCGCGACATTCTCACCGCCGGCCTGCTGTCGGCGCTGCTCGACGGAGCCTTGGTGGTTTCCTACTGGTTCCTGATGGCCTACATCAGCCTAAAAATGGCGCTGCTGGTGCTGGCGCTGGGGCTAGCTCAGGTCCTCGTGTTCTTTCTCAGCCGGCATCGCTATCGCGACCTGATGTCGGAAGAGCTCGAGGCGCGGTCGCTCTCGCAAGGGTACCTGGTGCAGGTCATGGCCGGCATCGAGACGCTCAAGCTTGCCGGCGCGGAACGCCGAGCCGTCGAGCATTGGTCGAATCTGTTCGTCGACGAGCTGAACGTGTCGCTGCGGCGCGGGCGCGTCTCGGCGGTCGTTTCGGCGGCGCTCGAGGTGCTCGGCGCCGGCGCGCCACTTTCGGTGTTGGCCTTTGGCGCGCTGCAGGTCATCAGCGGCGAGCTGAGCATAGGAGCCATGCTTTCGCTGAACGCGCTTGCGGTCGGGTTTCTGAGCCCGCTCGGTGCCCTGGTCTCGAGCTGCCTACAGCTGCAGCTGCTCGGCGGTTTCTTCGAGCGCATCGACGACGTGCTGCGCATGGAGCCCGAGCAGCCGCGCGGCGCGCACAGGCTGTCGCAGCCGCTCCACGGCGAGATCGAGCTGTCGGACGTGAGCTTTGCCTACTCCGGACGGGGCGAGCCGGTGGTGCGAAGCGTCTCGCTCAAGATCGAGGCCGGTACCTCGCTGGCCATCGTGGGCAGCTCGGGCTCCGGTAAGTCGACGTTGGCGAAGCTGATAGCCGGAGTTTACACGCCGACCTCTGGTCATATTCGCTTCGACGGTCACGACGTAGAAGTGCTGGATCGCGTGGAGCTGCGGCGCAAGCTGGGTGTGGTACCCCAGGCGCCGTACCTGTTCGGCGGCCCCTTGCGTCGCAACATCGCCTTGTGCGACCCCGGCTTGTCGCAGCGCGAGATCGTCGCGGCCGCGAAGATCGCAGTGATTCACGACGAGATCATGCTGATGCCCATGGGTTACGAAACCCTGATCGACAACGGCGGCAGCGTGCTCTCCGGGGGCCAACGTCAGCGCATCGCGCTAGCTCGTGCGCTGGCGCACCGGCCAGCGATCCTGATTCTCGACGAAGCCACCTCACAGCTCGACGCACGGACCGAGCGCAAAGTGATGGAGAACCTCGAGTCCATGCCTTGCACGCGCATCATCATCGCGCACCGCTTGAGCACGGTGGTGCGTGCCGATCGCATCATCGTCGTGGAAGACGGACGCATCTGCGAGATGGGCACGCACGAGCAGCTCTTGGCTCGCCGGGGCTCTTACGCCAGCCTCGTCGCCACGCAGACTCAGCTAGCTGGAGCGCCCGTATGAGGCAAACGTCCGCCGTCGTCGCCGCCTTGGTCGGGCTGCTCTTCGGGGCGGGGGGCTGCAATCGCGGTCGAAGCCCGGTCAGCGAGGCCAAACCGCCGCCGCCCGTAGCCCCTGCCGACGCGGCGCCCGTCGCCGCGGCCGAGCAGCTGAGCTTCATCGCCGTGATCTCCGCGAGACACATCGCCAACGTCTCGGCCCAGGTCGAGGGCACGCTGCGCTCGGTGAACGTGCGCCTGGGCGAAAGCGTGCGCGAGGGAGACGTGATCGCCACCATCGACGATCGCCTCTTGCGTCACATGGCGGCCGCGGCGCGAGCGGTAGCCGACACCCGTAGCGCCCAGGCGCGCGCGTCACTCGGGCGTGCTCAGCACTCCGCGTCCGAGCTGGAACGTGGGCTCAAGCTGCAGAGCTCGGGCCTCGTGAGCCAGCAAGTCCTCGAAACGCTACAGAGCGACCACGAAAGCGCACGGACCGAGGTGCTGCAAACCCAAGCAGCCAGCCGCGAGGCGCTGGCCCTGCTCGAGCAGGCAGAGCGCAGTCTCGAATTCGCGGTGGTGCGCGCTCCGGTTACCGGTACGGTTGCCCTGCGCTTCGTCGATCCAGGCAATCAAGTGCACCGCGAGGAGGCCCTGGTGCGTATCGTCGCGGACGAGGCTCCGTGGATCCGCTTTGGCATCCCGGCTCAACATCGCGAACGTCTGAAGGTGGGGGATGCCATCACCTTCGTCAGTCTCGACGGGGCGCTCAAGGCCCCCGCGCAGGTGGTGCACATCGCACCCGACGTCGACCCGCTTTCGGAGCTCGTGCTGGCCGAGGGCAGTCTGGCCGCCACCAACCAGGCAGCGCTCTTTCCGGGATCTGCTGGCTACGTGCTGGCCGAGGGCACGGAGCGATGAAGAAAATCCGCCTTGGTCTGCATGGGTTTGGCGAGCATCCCTGGCGCAGCGTCGATCGCACACGAGGCTTCTATCTGGACGCGCTCACCCCCGAGTTCGAGCTGTCGTTCGCCGAGGGATCTTTTGCCGAGAGTGGCGTGGACGCGGTGCTGTCTTTCGTAGGCGGCTCGGCTTGGGACGACCTGTGCTCGGCAAAGGTGCCCTACTTGTTCGCCATTCATGGTGGCGCGACGCTCGACCACGTGGCGCTGCGCAGCCACGCCGGCAGGCTACGTAGCGCAGATACGTTGATCGTCAACTGCGCCTCGGACGAGACGATCTTGCGCAAGATGTTCATAGGTCGGGGGCCGCGTTTCTGCCGGTTGCCTCTGCCCGCCGGCGGAGCTTACTTCGGCGAGATCGAGCCTGCTTACGCTCGCGAGCAGCTGCCGTTCGAGGGTGAGCCCGACCTGGTCTTGGGCTTCGTGGCGCGCCTGCTGCCGCAAAAGAACTTTCACCGCTTTCTGGGCATGCTGGCGGAGCTCTCCGAGCTTTTGGCGCCACGTCGTATCGACGCCGTGGTGATCGGTGAATATTGGACCGACTACCCGGTGCTACCTTATATGACGCGCGACTACCGCGAATACGTTGCGGCGCTGGCGCGGGAGCTCGGCGTCAAGGACCGCGTCGTGTACCTCGGCAGTGGTCTGGACGACGAGCAGCTGCGCTTGGCCTACGGAGCGATGGATGTGCTCCTTCATCCGACCTGCTCGCTCGACGAGAACTTCGGCTACGTGCCCATCGAGGCCATGGCCAGTGGTGTACCGGTCGTGGGCGCGGCCTACGGCGGCTTGAAAGACACGATTTTGCACGGTGAGACCGGCTACTTGATGCCAACTTGGACGACCAGCTCGGGGCTGCGCATGGACCTGATTGGCGGGGTCGAGCACACGGCGCGCTTGCTTCGTGACCCAGCTTTGCGCGCGCGACTCGCGGGGCGTGCGCGCTCCCACGCCCAAGCCCAGTACAGCCGCCCGTTGTGCGCCGAGCGGCTAGTGAGCGCGGTGAGGGAAGCCGTCGAGGCCTACGCGCTGGCCGCGCCGCTGCAGGCCGCGCCGCCGCTCGCGTTCCCTCGCCCGGCGGGCTACTTGCCACCGCTGAAGGTGGGGTGGGAGCACTACTGGCCGGTCGTCGATGACTACGTGCAGGGCGCGCTCCCGAGCATCGGTGAGACCACCCGACTGCGCTTGGCCGCCCCAGCGTATTTTGAGGCCTCGCGGCTGAAGCTACTGGACCCGGCTTGGCCCGCCACCATCCCACTCGAGCCGGAAGAACGCCGCATTTGTTTGGCATGCCAAACCACACGCTACCGCAGCGAGCTTGGCGCAGAGGACGCGCTGCTCGACGCGTTGGTAGCGAAGGGCGCACTGATCGCCAGCAACCTAGCGGAAGGAGGGCGGCTCGCATGGCCCCGCGCCTCAGCGTGATTGTTCCGTGGGCCAATCGACCCGAGCTTAGCCGCACGTTGGCTGGCAATCAGGGCGAATTCCTGGCAGCCGGGGCCGAGGTGATCGTGGCCAACTGTGGCGGTGATCGCGAGCTCTTGGCGCGTTGTGTCGCCGAGGCAGGCATGGCGCTAAGCGTGGTGCACATCGACACAAGCTTCAACAAAGCTTTGGCCCTCAATTTGGGCGTCACCCAAGCCAGCGCGCCGACGCTGCTATTCTTGGATTGCGATGTCGAGCTCGGTCGAGGCAGCTGCACCACGGCCCTGAGCCTCGTTTCTGCGGCATGTGCCGTCACGCTCGATCGGGTGGTGGAGTCATCACCGGGAGAAAATGTGGCGTACCCCTACCTCAGCGCCGTGATCCACACGACCGAGCTCGAAATGGCCGACGGGCGACGCGTGCGCATCGAGACGAATCGACGACGCCTGAACGAGGGCTGCCGGAGCGCGCCCGGGATCGTCTTCGTCGATCGCGAGCAATTCATAGAAGTGGATGGTATGAACTCGGATTTGACTGGTTGGGGCTGGGAGGACCTCGATTTACTCGTGCGCCTACAGCTGCAAGCGGGCGTTCGCATCGAGCGCGCTGGCAGCGCCACGCACCTGACCCACGGCGATGATCGTCGCTGCATCGACGGCGTGAATCGGGCCGGAAATGAGGCCTGGAACGCTGCCATGTGCCTGGCCAACTACGGCCTTGGCCACTACTACGGCACCTACGGTAGCGATTGCGAGCGCTGGGCCGTGGCGATCGAGCAGCGCGCCGAGCTTGGCCGCAATGCCAGGCTCAGAGGCTTGGAATAGGAGCGCGCAATGAAAGCGCCGAGCAGCGCCGCGCTCAGCAGCACGGCCAGGTAGAAAAATGGAATCAAGCTGGCGCTGCCAAATCGCTTGAAAAGCAGGGTCCCCGGGAGGACAACGAACATATGGGACAGGTAGACTTCGTAGCTGTTTCGGCCGAGCCACCGCAGCGGTGCGAGCGCCGCCGTGCTCGCCGCGCGACTCCAGGCGGGCGCTTCGGCAACGGCGATCAGCACCGCCGCTGTTCCGCAGCTGAGCACGGTGACATCCAGGCCAAGGTCGTAGAGCCCCAAGGCGTGGACTGCGCGTCGGAAGAACAGCACGAGCACCATCATGCTCAGCCCTGCTGCGAGCAGGATGGTCGAAGAAATCTTGGGGAGCGCTCGGCCGTGGATCCAAAGCGCGGCCATACAGCCAATCGCAATCTCACCCATGCACGAAAGATAGGAATGCTCTCTCCAGATCTCGTTGCTGCTGAAGGAAACCCGTGCGAAAGGCCCGACCACCGCGAAGGCGGCAAGTGCGAGGTACAATCCGAACCTTGCCTTGACGACCAGGACGAGCAGCGGAAACCCGAGGTAGAAAAGCTCCTCGACACACAACGACCAGAGCACGTCCCAGGCCCCCGGCAGGTAGCCGACCCTAGCTTCGAGCCAGTTCATGTGAAACGTGAAGACCGAGAAGATCGTGGTAAGCAGCGATGCGGCCGGCTTTTCGTCTGCAAATCCGGGCACCGCGGCGAGCTGCAAGAGCGATTGAACCGCGACGAAGAGCAGCAGCGCGGGTGCGATGCGCGCGAAACGGAGTCGATAGAACACCCTCACGTCGATGTTATGCGCAGCGCCCCAACGGACTTCGACCGTGCGCGTGATGAGGAATCCGGAAATCACGAAGAAGACGATGACCGCTGGATAGCCGCTCCAAAAAAGCAGCGAAACGACGGGTCTTGGCAAGCTGCGCCCGAGCGCACAAGCCTCGAACGGCACACGGATGTTCAAGTGCAGCAAGACCACTGCCGCCACCGCCCAGCCTCGAAGCACATCAATGGCAGGACTCCGCAGGACTACGTGCGAAGGTTTCGCCTCTGGCGCTACCCTCGCCTCGAGCCGCAGCCGCTCTCTCGCTTCCACCGAAACCATGTTTTCCAGTATGGCATGTCAAGCTCGAAGCGGAAAGGTCAGCCGTGCCACTGAGTAGCCCCGATCATCTTCCCGCCGTTCTGCATTTCATCCGTTCGCTCCAGCCGCGCTCAATCTTGGACGTGGGCGTTGGAACGGGCAGCTACGGCCTGCTCCTCCGCCAATACCTCGACATCGGACAGCTGCGCATTCGACCAGAAGAGTGGGTCGTGCGAATCGATGGCGTGGAGATCTTCGAAGGGTATAGAAATCCCGTTTGGGATTTTGCCTACGACAATGTGTATGTCGGGGACGTGCGTCAGCTCGAAAGCGAGTTGTGTGACTATGGCGTCGTGCTCTGCAATGACGTGCTCGAGCACTTTCCGCGGGCCGAGGTGCGCGCGCTCGTTCGAGCGCTGCTCGACAAATGCCAGGTCCTGATCGCCACTTCTCCGAGCAGCGAGTACCCCCAAGGCCCCTGGGGCGGCAACGAGGCGGAAGCACATCATTGTCTGATCAACGCTGCGGACTTCGAGGGCCTGGTGGCTACGGTCAAGGCCGTGGAGACGACTTGTTATGTCTGCACGCCTCGGCGTGACCTCGTGCTGCCTCTGCTGCGCATCGCCGACGATTGCGCGAGGATGCGTGACCCGGTCGGGGCAGCGGGGACCATTCGTTGGCTACAGCGCAGCCTTCGGCGGCTGCGCGTCCTGCAACAAGCGCGATTTCAGTGAGCAAGAGCTGGGCGGTGCGGCGCGCTTTGCGGCGGCCGCTTTTTCACTACTGACCCAAAGACCAAGAGTCAGGCATCGTCGACCGGTTCGTCACGGCCGAAGCTGGTGCTCGGTCCCTTGGATGGGTAGTGTGAGCGAGCCTCTCCAGATCAGCGCATTGGGCTCTTCTGTGTTGGGCACGACACGTGCGCGATGGAGCCCGAAGCTTGTCTAGCGATGCAGCCACATGCGCAGCGTGGCGAGCAGCTGATCGGTGTTGACTGGCTTGGCCAGATAGTCCGAGGCGCCCGCGTCCAGACACTTCTCCCGGTCGCCCTTCATGGCCTTGGCCGTCAGCGCCACGATCGGCAAACGCCGGAAGGCACGTTGTTTCCGGATCAGGCCGATGGTCTGATAGCCGTCCATCTCCGGCATCATGATGTCCATCAGCACGATCGCGATGTCCGGCGTATTTTCCAGCGTGCTGGCCGCCTCACGGCCGGTCTGAGCCGCGATCACCTTCATACCGTGGCGCTCGAGCACGCTGCCCAGCGCGAAGATGTTGCGCACGTCGTCGTCAACGACCAGCACCTTCTTGTCTCTGAGGTTCTCGTCGGAGCGGTGCAGTCGCTCGAGCATCTGCTGCTTGTTCGGCGGCAGCTCGGTGATCACGCGGTGCAGAAAAAGCGCCGTCTCGTCGAGCAGGCGTTCCGGTGATTCGACGCCCTTGATCACCACCCTGCGCGCCAGCTCGTTCAGCTGTCCCTCTTGTTCGGGTGACAGCTCCTTGCCGGTGAACACAACCACGGGCAGATCCGGTAACTCGAGCTCGTTGTGCACTTGACTCAGCACGTCGAGCCCGGAGATGTCGGGCAGGCGCAAGTCGAGCACCATGCAATCGATGACCTGCTGCTTGAGCACGCTCAGAGCCTCGGAACCGCTGGTGGCCGTCACCACGTCGATGTCGTCGTGACCCAAGAGCTCCTTGATACTGAGTAGCTCGGCGTGGTTATCCTCCACGATCAGCAGGCGCTTACGCCGCGGCGTCGCATAGTCCCGGATGCGCTCGAAGGCGTCCTCCAGACCTTCGGTGGTCGCGGGCTTGGTGATGAACGAGAAAGCGCCCCGCGACAGGCCATGCTGTCGGTTGTCGTCCAGCGTCACGATCTGAACCGGGATATGCCTGAGCTCGGGATCCTGCTTCACGTGACTGAGCACCGTCCAACCCAACATGTCCGGCAAGAACACGTCCAGCGAAATGGCGCTGGGATGGAACTCGCGGGCCAGCTCGAGCGCCTCGGTCCCGCGGGATGCGACCAGGATCTTGAAGCCCTTATCGCGAGCCAGATCCGCCAGCACACGAGCATAGTGCGGATCATCTTCGACGATGAGCAAGCTCGAGTCACCGGGGTGCAGCTCCGCGCGGTCGTCGGGAATCAGCTCGGGAGTGGCGTCGGCCACGCGAATCACGGGCGAGAGACTGCTCGGCTCGGCGTGCGGACGCGTCATCTCACGCCAGTTGGCCGAAGGGCCCTCGTAGCGCAACGGTAGGTAAAGGGTGAAGGTGCTGCCCGCTCCGGGTTGGCTGCGCAGCTGGATCTCGCCGCCGAGCAAGTTCGACAGCTCGCGACTGATGGCCAGACCCAGGCCGGTGCCGCCGTATTTGCGGCTGGTTCCCGCGTCGGCCTGCTGGAAAGCCTCGAAGATGATCTTCTGCTTCTCCGCAGCGATACCGATGCCGGTATCGCTCACCTCGAAGGCCACGACGCTGGCGGCATGGGACAGGATGGGATGATCGTGGGCGAAGCCCACGGCCACCGACGAGACGTTGAGACGCACGCCGCCCTGCTCGGTAAACTTGAAGGCGTTCGACAGCAGGTTTTTGAGCACCTGCTGCAAGCGCTTCGAGTCGGTGGTCAGGCTGCGGCCCAGCTTGGGGTCTAGCTGTACATCGAAGGTCAGGCCGCGCGTCTCCGCGTCGTGCCGGAACGGGCGCGCCACGGTCTCCAGCATGGTGTTGAAGAACACCTCGGCTGGCTCCACCGTGACGGTACCGGACTCGATTTTCGACAGGTCCAGGATGTCGCTGATCAGATTGAGCAAGTCGGTGCCGGCGCTGTGGATGGTGCGCGCGAACTCGACCTGCTTCGGGGTCAGATTGGCCTCGGGGTTATCGCTCAGCTGCTGCCCCAGGATCAAAATGCTGTTCAGCGGCGTGCGCAGCTCGTGCGACATGTTGGCGAGGAACTCGGACTTGTACTTGGAGGTCAGGGCCAGCTCTTCGGCCTTGTCCTCCAGCGCGCGGCGTGCCTGCTCGATCTGCTGGTTCTTGCGTTCGACCTCGGCGTTTTGCTCGGCAAGCTGCTGCGCTTTTTGGCCCAGCTGATCGTTGGTCTGCTGCAGCTCCTTCTGCTGCACCTGCAGCTCGGTGGCGAGCTTCTGAGACTGCTCGAGCAGGCCTTCGGTCTGCATGGTGGCCTCGATGCTATTGAGCACGATGCCGATGCTGCTGGTCAGCTGGTCCAAAAACGCCAGATGCGATGGCGTGTACTCGGCCAGCGACGCCAGCTCGATCACCGCCTTGACCTGCTCCTCGAATAGAACGGGCAGCACGATCACGTTGCGCGGCAGCGCGCTGAACAAGCCCGAGCCGACGCGAATCGTGCCCGCGGGAAGCTCGTTGATCAGCACCCTGCGTCCTTCGACCGCGCACTGCCCCACCAGCCCTTGGCCCAGTTTCAGGGAGGGGGAATGGCCGTCAGTGCCATCATCGGCGTAGGCTGCCAGCAGACGCAAGGAGGGACCGCTCGGGTCCTCGGAGCGCTGGTAAAGCACGCCCTGGTGGGCTCCCACCAGGGGCGCCAGCTCCGACAGCAGCATCTGACCCACGCGCACCAGGTCGCGCTGACCCTGGAGCATGCTCGTGAAGCGCGCCAGATTGGTCTTCAGCCAATCTTGCTCGGTATTCGTCTGCGTGGTCAGCCGCAGGTTGTCGATCATCGTGTTGATGTTGTCTTTGAGCTCGGCGACCTCACCGCGCGCTTCCACCTGCACGGAGCGGGTCAGGTCGCCCTTGGTCACGGCCGTGGCCACCTCGGCGATCGCGCGCACCTGGCCGGTCAGGTTCGCGGCCAGCATGTTCACGTTGCCGGTCAGGTCTTTCCAGGTACCGGCCGCGCCGGGCACGTTGGCCTGGCCGCCGAGGCGGCCCTCCACGCCGACCTCGCGCGCCACGGTCGTCACCTGCTCGGCGAAGGTCGCCAGCGTGCTGGTCATGTTGTTGATGGTGTCGGCGAGCGCCGCGACCTCACCCTTGCTCTTGATGGTGAAGTTCTGCTTCAAATCGCCGCTGGCCACCGCGGTCACGACCTTGGCGATGCCGCGCACCTGCTCGGTCAGGTTGGCCGCCATGACGTTCACGGTGTCGGTCAGGTCTTTCCAGGTGCCACCGACGCCCGGCACCTGCGCCTGACCGCCCAGCTTGCCGTCAGTACCCACCTCGCGCGCCACGCGCGTCACCTCGCTCGCGAATGCGTTGAGCTGATCGACCATGGTGTTCACGGTGTTCTTCAGCTCCAAAATCTCGCCCTTGGCATCGACCGAGATCTTGCGTGACAGGTCGCCGGAAGCCACGGCCGTGGTAACTTCGGCGATGTTGCGCACCTGCGTAGTCAAGTTGCCGGCGAGCAAGTTGACGTTGTCGGTGAGATCCTTCCAGGTGCCGGCGGCGCCGGGCACGTTGGCCTGGCCGCCGAGGCGACCCTCGGTACCGACTTCACGCGCCACGCGCGTCACCTCACCGGCGAACGAGCGCAGCTGTTCGACCATGGTGTTGAGCGTCTCTTTCAAGACGAGCAGCTCACCGCGCACGTCGACCGTGATCTTCTTGGACAAGTCGCCGCTGGCGATCGAGGTGGCGACCTCGGCGATGTTACGCACCTGATTGGTCAGGTTCGTCGCCATCGAGTTCACGTTGTCGGTCAGGTCCTTCCAGGTGCCAGCAACCCCCAGCACTTCCGCCTGGCCACCGAGCTTGCCCTCGGTACCGACTTCGCGCGCCACGCGCGTCACCTCGCTGGCAAAGGCATTCAGCTGATCAACCATGGTATTGATGGTGATCTTCAGCTCCAGAATCTCGCCCTTCACGTCCACCGTGATCTTGCGCGACAAGTCGCCCTTGGCGACCGCGGTCGTCACCTCCGCGATGTTGCGCACCTGCGCCGTCAGGTTACCGGCCATGAAGTTCACGCTGTCGGTCAGCGACTTCCAGGTGCCGGCGACTCCAGGCACCTGGGCCTGGCCGCCCAAACGTCCGTCGGTGCCGACTTCGCGCGCCACGCGCGTCACCTCACCGGCGAAGGCGTTGAGCTGATCGACCATGGTGTTGATGGTCTCTTTCAGCTGCAGAATCTCACCGCGTACATCGACCGTGATCTTGCGCGACAAGTCACCGCCCGCGATGGCGGTGGCCACCTCCGCGATGTTGCGCACCTGACCGGTCAAGTTACCGGCCATCGAGTTCACGCTGTCGGTCAAATCCTTCCAGGTACCGGCGACGCCGGGCACTTCTGCCTGACCACCCAGCTTGCCTTCGGTGCCGACTTCGCGCGCCACGCGCGTCACTTCGGCCGCGAAAGCGTTCAGCTGGTCGACCATGGTATTGATGGTCTGCTTCAGCTGCAGGATCTCGCCCTGCACGTCGACCGTGATCTTACGCGAGAGATCCCCGAGCGCGACGGCGGTGGCCACCTCGGCGATATTGCGCACCTGGCCGGTCAGATTCGAAGCCATCGAGTTCACCGAGTCGGTGAGATCCTTCCAGGTGCCAGCCACGCCGCGCACCTGCGCCTGACCACCCAGGCGTCCTTCGGTGCCGACCTCGCGCGCCACGCGCGTCACCTCGCTGGCGAAGGCGTTGAGCTGGTCGACCATGGTGTTGATGGTCTCTTTCAGCTGCAGAATCTCGCCGCTGACGTCCACGGTGATCTTCTTGGAAAGGTCACCGTTGGCGATGGCGGTCGACACCTCGGCGATGTTGCGCACTTGCGCGGTCAAGTTGTTGGCCATCGAGTTGACCGAGTCGGTCAAATCTTTCCAGGTGCCGGCCACGCCGGGCACTTGCGCCTGGCCGCCCAGGCGGCCTTCGGTGCCGACCTCGCGCGCCACGCGCGTCACCTCGCCCGCGAAGGCGTTCAGCTGATCGACCATGGTGTTGATGGTCTCTTTCAGCTGCAGAATCTCGCCGCTGACGTTCACGGTGATCTTGCGGGACAGGTCGCCGCCCGCAATGGCGGTGGCCACTTCCGCGATGTTGCGCACCTGACCGGTCAGGTTCGAGGCCATGAAGTTCACGTTGTCCGTGAGATCCTTCCAGGTTCCCGCCACGCCGGGCACCTGCGCCTGACCACCGAGCTTGCCGTCGGTCCCGACCTCGCGCGCCACGCGCGTCACCTCGCTGGCAAAGGCGTTCAGCTGATCGACCATGGTATTGATGGTGTCTTTCAGCTCGAGGATCTCACCGCGCACGTCGACCGTGATCTTGCGCGAAAGGTCACCGCGCGCGACCGCGGTAGTCACCTGGGCGATGTTGCGCACTTGGTCGGTCAGGTTGCCGCACATGGCGTTCACGGAGTCTGTGAGATCCTTCCAGGTGCCGGCGACGCCGGGCACGATGGCCTGACCGCCGAGCTTGCCGTCGGTGCCGACCTCGCGCGCCACGCGCGTCACCTCGCTGGCGAAGCCGCGCAGCTGGTCGACCATGGTGTTGATCGCCTCTTTCAGCTGCAGAATCTCGCCGCGCACGTCGACGGTGATCTTCTTCGAGAGGTCGCCGCTAGCCACGGCGATCGTCACCTCGGAGATGTTGCGCACCTGACCGGTGAGGTTACTGGCCATCGAGTTGACGCTGTCGGTCAAGTCCTTCCACACGCCGCTCACGTCGGGCACCTCGGCCTGACCACCCAGCTTGCCGTCGGTGCCGACCTCGCGCGCCACGCGCGTCACCTCACTGGTGAACACGCCGAGTTGCTTGATCATCGAGTTGACGATGGTCGCAGAGCGCAGAAACTCGCCTTGCAGTGGGCGACCTTCCACGTCCAGGCGCATGGTCTGCGCCAAGTCGCCTTGCGCCACCGCCGCCAGGGCGCGGGTCACCTCCGTGGTCGGCCAGAGTAGGTCCTCCATCAGCGTGTTGACCGAGCCTTCCATCTCGGACCACGCTCCACCCTGACGCGCGAAACGCACGCGCTGCCTGGTCTTGCCCTCCTTGCCCACCACCTGGCCGACGCGATCGAGCTGCGCGGCCATGACCTGATTGGCGGTGACGACCTCGTTGACTGCGTCGGAGATTTTCCCGAGCAAGCCCGTCCAGTGGGTCGGCAGGCGCACCGAGAAATCGCCTTCCCTTACCGCGAGTAGCACGCGCAGCAGCTCTCGCAGCTCGTCTTCCGATTGCAGCGTCGCGGGCGGCGAGGCGTCGCTACTCGAGTTACCAACGAGGGGTGTGGTCGCCATGGTCTACTCCTGCGCCTTGGCCTTGTCGTGCCTGGCTGATTCGTTGCGACGTCGGCTGAGATCGACGAACACTGCCACCTTCTTGCGTACGATTTCGGTGTCGAGCGGCTTGACCAGATAGTCCGCGCCGCCCGCCGAATACGCCCGGTGAATCTCCTGAGGATCGTCACCGAACGCGGTGATGAAGATGATTGGGATGTCGCGGCTGCGCTCGAGCTCCTTCATATGAATGGCCACCTCCAGGCCATCCATGCCGGGCATGGCCACGTCGATCAGCGCCACCGCGAACGGTTGTCGCAAGGCCAGGCTCAGCGCCTCTTCACCCGAACGCGCGGTCACCAAGCGGTAGTCGGGGCGCTCCAGGATGGCTTTGAGCGACAGCAAGTTCTCCGGTCGGTCGTCGACCAGCAAGATGCTCGCCACCGAAGTGACCTGCGGCTTGCGCGCGCGATCAGCCGTTGGAATCGTGAAGAAAACGGTCGTGCCGACCCCTGGTGAGCTTTCGGCCCAGATGCGCCCGCCATGAGCTTCGACGATGGCGCGGCAGATGGTCAGCCCCAGACCCGCGCCTCGGCGGTCACGCTTGGAGGCTTGCCAGAAACGGTCGAACAGGTGAGGCAGCATCTCCGGGGCGATTCCAGGTCCGTTGTCTTTGACCCAGACTAGCAGCTCATCGTTGCGCAGCGCAGCGCCGATCGTCACCGTACCCCCCGCCATCGTGAACTTCACCGCGTTGCCGGCCAGGTTCTCGAGAAGCTCCAGGATGCGCTCCTCGTCCGCGTCGACGGCCGGCAGCGCAGGCGACAAATCACTGGCCAGAATCACCGATGCGCTGGCCGCCAGCCCCTGCTGCGACTCGATGGCAGCGAGCAGCACGCTGGTCGTATCGATGCGCTGTTTTTCGATGGCGAAATGACCACCTTCGATGGCGCTGATGTCGAGCAGATCGCGGATCAGGTGCTCGGCACGTTGCGCCGCACGCATGATGCGCTCTACGGGCCTGCGCGTCAGCGAGTCGGGCAAGCGCTGATGCAGGCTATTGGCCGCGGCCGAGATCACGTTGAGCGGGTTACGCAGGTCGTGAGCCACGATGCCCAAGATGCCGTCACGCGAACGAATGGCTTGCTCGAGACCAGCGCGCGCCAGGGCGTCCACCACGAGCGCCGTGGCCTGTTTGGTGAGCGCACGCAACACCTGTTGGTCGGCTTCGACCGGCGCGGCGGCCCGGTATAGCCCCAGGCAAATCACGCCCACCAGCTCGTCTTCGTTCACGAGCGCGATCTCGATCACCGAGCGCACGCGTTCGTCGGCAGCAAAGGCGTTGCCGGTCAGGCCGCCCTGCTCCTGATCGACCACCACGAGGGGTTCGAGCTCGGACGGCGCCCTACCGCTCAGGACCTCGACTACGTCGAGTGGCGCGTCGCTGGGAATCTGCTGCTGTGGATGGAGCGCCCGCAAACGCAGCGCACTACCATCACGCACGCAGATCAGCCCGCGGTCGGCCTGAGCGTTATCCACGAATACTTGCAGCAATTGCTGCAGCGGCTGCTCGCCGTCCGGACCAACGCACAGCAGCGCAAACAGGCGTTCGAGCTGCTCTAGCAAGCGCCCCTGGAGTGCCGCCTCCTCTCCCAAGCGCTGACGAGCCTGCCGCTCCTCGTCGAGGCGGTCCTGCAATTCCTGGATGGCTTCAGAAGGATCCACGCGATGCGCTTCCGAACGTGAGACTCCAGCGCTCATCGAGACCTCGTGGACTTGTGGCGCCGCTCTCGTTGGCGGCGCCGCGCCAATGCATTCACGTCCTTACGTCGAAACAGGCGAATACCACCGATGGTGCTCATGAACGGCAAGCGGCCGTCGCGGGCCAAGAGCCGCACCATATCGACTGAAACACCCAGGATGCGACCCGCATCCGTTGCAGTCATGAGATCGTTGGGGCCGTCGATCTGCTTCAGGCTCATCGCGGACTCCTGGAGTGCCGAATCGGTTGAAACCGGATTTAGAAGCCGAATCGCGTCGGACGCAAGGGACGCGCGACGATCGACGCATTGGGGCGTTCTTACACGCGGTATTCCGCCACGCTCGCCATGCTCACTCGCTGGGTTGCTTTCCCTTGCTGCTGTCCAGGGGCACCGAACCATCTCAACCAGACGGTGGGGGAGTTGCCCCACTTTTCTGACGCAGTCTGGACTTGAAGGGGCCTCGCCCCGGGCTTTGCTTTGGACGTCAGCGACCCGTTTGAAATTCGGACGTTATTTCGTTGGGGGGCGTGTAGGCGGGGCCGATCGGTTCGATCCAACGCAGACGCTTACCGCGGCTGTCGTACCAGGTGCCCGGTGCGATCATCAATCTGCCATCCCGGCGATACCAGGAACGCCACGGCGCAAAGCGACCCGTCGGAGGCGCCACGACCCAGCCACCGCGCCGCCACACGAAAGAACGGCCTTGGTAGCGCCATTCACCGTCCACCCAAACGACATCGTGGTGGTCCGGGCGCTCCGGAACGGTCTCGGCGAGCGCGGCGGGCGGCGGATACGGTGCCTCGACGTAAGCCGAAAGCGGATGCTCGGTGGAAGGCGGCGCTGGCAGACCGGCACTGCACGCGACGAGCAACGAGCTTAGGCAGAAGCGACACAGCATCCTCGGTGGCCCATCGCTTGCACCTCGTATGCCGTGCAACGCGACGTCGCTCGTCGGCTCCCGATTCGGGACTGGCTCGCGCCGAGCGCGCTGCTCGCCCTGCTGCTGATGCTGGGTGGGTGCGCCAAAGCGCCCGCGCAGCGCTTCGACCTCGCGAGCTTGAAGGTGACCGGTAATGAACAGCTAGACGACGAAGAAATCGAGGAACGCATCGCCAGTCGAGAAACCCCGCGCTTCCTCGGACTTTTTCCGGGCGTCATCTATGATTACGAGGTCTTCAATCGCTTCGTCCTGGAGCGCGACCTGCAGCGCATCGAGCGTCTGTATCGCCGTCGGGGCTACTACCAGGCTCACGTTCGGGCAGCGCACGTGTACCGAAGCGGCTCCAAGGTCAAGGTCGAGATCGTCGTCGAAGAGGGCGAGCCCGTCGTGCTTCGCCGCGTGGATGTCCACGGTCTGGAGCGCTTGCCGAGTGACGTCAAGATGGAGGCCTTCGGCGCTGCCACCACGAGCCTGACCCGCGGGGACCCCTTCGACGAGGAAAAGCTCGACCTGGCCTCCAAAGCCTTGCTGCGTTCGCTGCGCGATCACGGCTACGCCCAGGCCACCGCGCGCACCGGGGCCGACGTGAATCTGCCCAAGCGCACGGCCAGCGTTGGCTTCTGGGTCGAGCCCGGGCCGCGCGCCGAGCTGGGCGAGATCACGCTGCAGGGCCTGAGCGGCCTGCCGGAGGACCAGGTGCGCCGCACCCTGGCGCTCCAGCCTGGAGAGCTGTACGCAGAAAGCGAGCTCGACGAGGCCAAGCGCGCGCTCCTGGATCTGGGCGTGTTCAGCTCCGTGAGCATCGAACCCCAGCTCGACCGTGCAACGCCCGGAAAAGAAGGGCGCGTCGTGATTCCGATTCTGGTCCGCGTCGAAAAAAGCAAGCTGCGCAGCGTTCGCCTGGGCGGGGGCGTGCAGGTGGACGCGCTCAAGAGCGACGTCCACCTGACGCTCGGCTGGGAGGACCAGAGCTTCATGGGCGGGATGCGCAAGCTGCAGATCGAGGCGGTACCGGGCGTGGTGCTCTACCCAACACGCTTTCCGAGCTTCGAGACACCAGAACGGTTCTTGCCGCAGGGCCGGCTGCGCAGCGAGTTTCGGCAGCCGGGCTTCGTGGAAGCCCGCAGCAACGCCGTCGTCAAGGGGCAAGTCAATGTCTACCCGGTGCTGGCGACGCCCGATCGCGACCCCCTGGCGCCCGTGCTCGGATACTTCGACTACCGCGCGTCGCTCGGCGTGGAGCGCACGTTTCGGCGCCTCTACGGCTACCTGTCCCACAACGTTCAGATCAACGATCCATTCTCCTACGTCGGCGAGCTCGACCCCGCCTTGGGTAGGGTGCTCATCTCTTATCCCGCGCTGTTCGGCTCGTTCGACCTACGCGACAACGCCATTCACCCGCATCGGGGACTCTACCTTGCGAACGAGCTCCAGGTGGCCGGGGTCGGTGGGGATGCGCAGGATGTGAAGCTGCAACCCGAGCTCCGCGGCTATTTGCCGCTCACGCGTCGCACCACGCTGGCGGCTCGAGGCAGCTTCGGCCTGCTCTTCGCACGGAACTACGGCGAAACGGTGGAGCCCAACGCGCTCACCGGTCAGCCCGGGCTTGGGGCTGACCCGGCGCTGGACGCCGCGGCTCGCAGCGCCTGGGTGCGCGATATACAGATCATGTTCTTGCGCGGGTTCTTCTCGGGTGGTCCCGGCTCCAATCGCGGCTACGCCCCGCGTGAGATCGGACCTCACGGTGTGGTGCCCTTCTACAATCACGGTCAATCGCAGCAAGATCCCGACGTCGATTGCGCCCCGGGCAGCACGACTTACCAGAGCGCGGTGTGTGACTTGCCGCTCGGCGGTTTCACGCTCTGGGAAGCGACGCTCGAGCTGCGTTACCCCTTGCTGGACGCGCTGAGCGGCACGCTCTTTACCGATGCCAGCGACGTCTCACCACGACAACTCTGGTTCCGTTTCAATCGACTACACTTGAGCGTCGGCGTGGGCCTGCGCTACGACACTCCAGTTGGGCCCATCCGATTCGACATCGGCTATCGGATCCCCGGCCTGCAGGCGCCTGCCGATGCCGCGGATGAAGGTCAGCCCAAGGAGCTCCTGAGCCTGCCCGTAGCAGTCTCTTTCGGGATCGGGGAGTCGTTTTGATGGCGGGCTCGAGTCGTCGCCGCTGGCCACGCTGGCTGGTGATTGCGCTGGGCGTGCTGCTGGGCCTGCTGCTCGCAACCGCGAGTGCACTTCAGACTGGCTGGGCGCGCGAGCTGGCGCGGCAGCGCATCAACGCTGCGCTGGCCCCGGTCTTCGAAGGCCGGATCGAGATCGAGCGCTTGGGAAGGCTGAGCCTTGGGGGCGTGGGCGGCGTCGATGCGCGCATTTACGATCCGCAGCGCCGGCAGGTGATCCGGGTTCAGGGGCTCGAGGCGCGCGCCGCCCTGCCGAGCCTGCTCTGGCAGCTGCTCGCGAAAGACGCCCTGCGCATCGATCTCGACTCGGTGACCATCGACTACGCCGACGTGACGCTGCGCGAGGACGAGGCTCTCGGCGTGACGCTGACCAGCACCTTTCTCCCGGTCGAGACCGGCTCCTCGACCGAGACCGATCAGGGCTCGGTCGAGCTTTACATCGATCGGATCGCGCTTTCGCGCGTCTGGGCCCACGGTAGCCCGGCGGACTCACCGCCCCTCGACCTCGACCTGACCGAGCTTTCAGCCAGGCTGAGCCAAACCAGCACGGGGTTCGCGCTCGAGCTCAGCGAGGCCAAGATCGCGGCGCGGGCGCTGCCCGGGGAGCTGGCTCCGCGCGGCAACCTGTGGGGCTCGATCGATGTCCCGGAGGACGAAGACATGCCACTGCGGCTCGAGGCTTACCTCGATGGCAGCCTGGACGGCTCGCCGCTGTGGCTCGAGGCCAGCTGGGTTGGCGACGACCTGTACGGCAGTCTGCGCGCGCCAAAACTAGCTGCGGCTTTCGTCAATGCTCGCGTCCCAGGGCTGCGGCTGCAGGGCGAGGTCTCGCTGCTCGCCGAGGCCCAGGGCACCTTGTCCGAGCTCGACGTGACGGCCGAGCTGGATGGCCGAGCCGGCCGCGTCTCGCTAACCGGCTGCGCGCTGCTCGAGGGCGGTCTCGAAGCCTACGCAACGCTCGCGGCAGCCCGCGTCGACTTGGCCGCGCTCGCCGAGGGCGTACCGGAGACGGACCTGCGAGTCCTGGCGCGCGCGATGGTGCACGAGCAAGACGACACGGGCGGCGTCTCGGTGAGTCACCGGGTGAACGTCGACGCCGGCAGTGTGGCCGCGGTCGCCACACCAGCGGCTTGGGTTGGTGGCCATCTCGAGCTCGACGCCGCTGGGGGACTGGACGGCTCGGGTCAATGGGGGCTCGACGAGCCGGGCGCCCACGCCAGTGGCCAGTATCGCGTCGCTCTGCACGGCGGGAGCGACGACGTGGTGACGGTCACGGCGCGGGCCAAGCTCGAGGATCCTCCGCGCCTGACCCAGCTGGGCGTCAAGGCCGCCGGCAGCGCCAGCGCGCGGCTGAGCCTGTGGTCTCAGCGTGACAACCTCGATGCCCAGCTCGCGGTGAGCTTGCGCCGGCTCGACTACAAGGTGCTGCAGACGAGGTCGGTCGAGCTCCAGGCTCGAGCAAGCGGTAAGCCCGCGGCGCCGCACGTCAAGGCAGCCGCCTCACTGGACCTGCTTTCAGGTCGCGCCCACGCAGACCTGAGCTACACCCCTCAGGAGCAAGAGCTGGCGCTCTTCGTGGCGGACGTCGACGCCCTGCGTCTGGCGCGCGTGCTGGGTGCGAAGCTGCCGCTCGAGCAGGGTAACTTGAACATCGACGCGCGCGTGCGTCGCACGGCGCGGGACCCCACGCACGTGGCAGTCGACGGAAAGCTGCGCGCCGACCTGGGGAAAGCCGGCGCGATTCAGGTCACCGCAACCGAGCTCGAGCTACCCATGGCTCCCACGACGAGGCAGCAACTGACGAGCTTGCGCGGCGAGCTCGTCGCCTCGGGCAAACTCGATCTCTCGAAGCTGCATCAGCTCCAAAATCTGATCGGTCTCCCGCTCGAACGCAGCACCGGCAGCGTCCGTTTCGAGCTCGTGGCTCGAAACGAGTCGGGCCAGGGCAGCCCGGAGCTGGCGCTGCAGGTCAACACCAACGGGCTTCGCATGGTGGAGCAGCGGCGCCAGCAGGGCCCCATCACCACGACCGCAGCCGCCGTGGAAAACAAGCCGTTCGCTCTGGAGGGCATCGATGGTCACGCTACGCTGCGCTTCGCTCCCGAACGCGGCGAGCTGGTGGGTACGCTGATCGCCCGCGACCGCGGTGGGACGCTGGCAAAGCTGGAAGGCGAGCTGCGACTGCCCGCAGCATGGGGGCCAAAGCTCAGCATGGCAGAGGCTCTGCTGCAGGCGCCGTGCAGGCTGCACCTACAAGTAGAAGGGCGACGCTTGCAAAGTCTGCCGCCCTTGATCCGCCCGGCCGCCCTACGAGGTCGCCTGGCCCTCGACGCGGAGCTCTCGGGGACACTCGCCGAGCCCGCGCTGCGCGCCTGGCTCACGCTCGACCGTTTCCGGGCGCAAGGCGCTGACGAGGCGCTGGAGGTGCGCGCGAACGTGAGGTACACGCCCGAGCAGGGCGAGCTGTTCCTGCGCGCTCTCGACCGCCGTGGCCATCAGGTCGGGCGTCTCGAAACGCGCTGGCAGGGTGACTTGCGGCAAGCGGCGGCTCCGTCCGACGGCAGGCCGACGCTCGTCGCCGACGTGACCGCCGATCTCGAAGGCTTCCCGCTGGAGGTCGTGCCACAGCTCGCCGATCGGCAGATCAAAGGCCGTATCAGCGGTCACGCAGCGCTGCGCGAGTGGGGCAAGCAAGCTCAGCTCGAGGGACGGCTGCTGGGCCGCGCCTTGACCCTGGGCACCGCCAGCCTGCCTTCGCTCGAGCTGAAAGCTCACAACCGCGCGCAGCGGCTCACCCTCGAGCTGGCGGTCGCAACCAGCACAGGCGCCGCCCGCGCGGAGCTCACGGCCGACGCGGACTGGGGCGCGCGCTCCCTGCCGTCGTTGAAACGCCGCGGTCACGCTCGGCTGCAAGCTCACGACTTCGAGCTCATGACGCTGAGCCCGATGCTGAGTAGCCACGTGAGCGAGCTGTCAGGAATGCTGGACGCCGATGCGCAGGTCGAAGTAGACGATGCAGAAACACGCGTCTCCGGCTCGGCGCGCCTGGAACGTGGCGTGGTGCAGGTGCCGGCAATAGGTCAACGCTTCAGCGATATCACGGCCCAGATCGCGGTCGGGGACAATCAATTCAAGCTTCAGGAGCTCACGGCCCGCGGTCTGACGGGCAAGGTCTCGGCCAGCGGCGCCGCCCGCCTGGACGGTTTCGAGCTGCGCAGCGCAGAGGCCCAGGTCTCCATCAAACGACGAGAAATGCTGCCACTCACGATCGAGGGCGCCGTACTGGGCGAGGTTTGGGGCAACGTGAACCTGGCTTATGTGGCGCCAACGCAGGGCCCGCGCTCGCTGGACGTGAAGGTAGTAGAGCTTCACCTGATCACTCCCGAAACGGAGGGACACGGTCTGCAGCCGCTCGAAAACTCGGAACACATCCGCATCGGCACACGGCGCGCGGACGGCAAGTTCGTCCTGCTGCCGATTCAACCGCTGGAGGCGTCCGACGAGGCCGGCGACGAACCGGAGGCCGAGCCTGCTCAGCCACTGCGCATCCGCATCGATCTCGGCGACAAGGTCAGCGTCGCCCGTGGTCGGACGGCACAGGCACAGCTCGGTGGGAGGTTGCTGATCGTGAGCAATGGCGAGACCGACGTTCAGGGTCGCATCGAGGTGCGCGGCGGCAAGCTCGACGTGCAGGGTAAGAACTTCGAGATCGAGCGCGGGCTGGTCACGTTCGATGGCACGGATCCCTCCAATCCAACCATCACCGCGACCGCGCGCTGGGACGGGCCGGAGTACACCGTGTACGCGGACTACGTGGGCGACGTGGAAAACGGACGCATCAAGCTGCGTGCCGAGCCGCCGCTCACGCAGGACCAGATCGCGAGCCTGCTATTGTTCGGCGATCCCGATGGTGCCACCGGCAGTAGCAGCGACGGTAACTCCGCAAGCCTGGCCGTGTCGGTGGCGGGCGACACCGCCGCCAAGGGGCTGAATCAGGTGCTGGGTGACTTCACCAAGCTCGACGTGCGGGCACGCGTGGATACTACCAGCGGCAACGCCCGCCCCGAGCTGCTGTGGCAGGTCTCACCGCGCGTGGTCGCCAAGGTGACGCGAGCCATCGGCGAGCCGGCCGTGGGCGAGAGCCCCGACCGCACCTTCCTCACCCTCGAGCTGAAGCTCAGGCGCGCCTGGGCGCTATCGGCGGTGTTCGGTGACCACGGCGGCTCCGCCCTAGATCTGATCTGGCGCCACCGTTACTGAGCGCTCTCGACCGAGTGGGCCGGTAGCGGCGGCGCGACTCGCCGCACCAGCGCAACCGCCACTTGCCGCGCTACGAGGCGCAACAGCATCAAGCCGGCGCTCTGCAGCAACGGGGATGCCCTGGAGGGGCGCTGCGGAACGGACCAGCCGACGTGGCGCCGCCGGCGCGCCACCAGAATCACAGCGCCGACCAAAAGCGCGGCGCCGCCGGCGACAGCAACGCCGACCAGCGCTGGTTTGAGCTGCTCGCCCAAGCGGCGCGCCATGCGCTCCCCGCTTTCGCCCGCCCGGCGCAGGCGCAGCGAAAGCTCCGCCTTGCGTCGCTCGACCTCACGCTCGGCCTGCTTCACCTCGGGACTGCTCAGATCGTTCATGACTTCACCTTGCGTAGCTCGCGGACAGCCAAACCAAGCGTTACCAGCACCGTCGCGAGCGATATCGCCAGCGCGGCCACGACCACTGGCCAGGGCCAGATGGAGAAAAAGATCGGCGACAACGCGGCCAGCAACACGAGCACCTGGGTCAGGAGCAGACCGAGCCACAGCAGGCCCAGCCCTCGTCCAACCTGAAACAGCAGCGTCTTGGCCTCGGCCAGCGCGAGTCGAACCTCAGCCCGAGCGAGCGCGAGCGTGCTTTCAGCCACCGACGAGAGCGCACTCCCGGGTCCTTCGCTATTGATCGTCATGATCCGAATTGGACCGGGTGCAGGTGCCGTGCCAAGTCGCCCCAGTCGACGGCTCGAAACTTGCCACGCCACTGGGCATGACTTCTGGCCACGTGCTGGGTGCCCTGCGACGAAGCATCAGCACCTTGGTGATGAGCTTCGAGCGGTTCGTGGACGCGGAGGCATATCGACTCGCGGCATCTCTGTCGTTCTATGCCCTTTCCTCGCTGCTACCGCTGTTACTGCTAGCCATCGGCATCGGCGACATGCTGCTCGGCGATTCGATCGAGCTGCAACAAGGCCTGATCGGTTTGCTGAACGTCACGGATTCTCAGGCGTTACGTGACGTCATCCTGGGCGCCGTGGAAGGGGCGCGCGGCACGAGTGAGCGCAGCAGCTGGGGCATCGCGCTGGGGCTTTTCGGGGCCGCGCTGGGCGCCAGTGGCATTTTCCTGGAGCTCGATACGGCCATGGAAAAGCTATTTCGTGTGGCGTCAGTCAAGCGTTCTGTTCCCCAGCACGTACGTCACTTCCTGCTCGACCGCGGCGCCGCGCTGCTGCTGGTGATGGGCACCTGCCTACTGCTGCTGTTCGGCGTACTGGTGCTCTCGAGCGTGGAGCTCTTGGCGTCTCGGCTGCGTCTGCCTGCCGGCACGTGGCCAGGAACGCTCACCTACCTGCTCACGCTGACGCTACTCGTCGGCGCGCTGACATTGTGCTTTCGAATCGTTCCAGAGCCGCGCGTACCGCTGCGCGCGGCTCTGGCTGGAGCGCTAGTGGCGACCTTGGGTCTGACCCTGGTGCGGCTGCCCTTGACTTGGGCCATCACGCACCTCACCAGCTACTCGACCTACGGCGTGATCGGTGTGCTGCTGGTTCTGGTCAGCTGGTTCTACGTCGCCAGCTGCGTTCTGCTCTTCGGCGCGGCGCTGACTGCACGCGTCAGCGCGCTACGTCGAGACGCGTCGGCCAAAGATCAGCGAAACGACCGCCAGGACCAGGAACACGATGAACAGGATCTTCGCGACGCCAGCGGCGCTCGCAGCGATGCCACCGAAACCGAAGATCGCAGCCAACAGAGCAATCACGAAAAAAACGGCAGCCCAATACAACATGATGCTTCCTCCATTGCGCGCTCATCGGCGCACTCGAGGTAAGAAGCAGAAGCCGTGCCAGCGCCGCCCAGTTATGGCACACCGTGTGCCTGGGGCTGGAGCATGATCAAGTCGTTTTCGCTCCTGTTAGCCGGAGTTGCCGCGGCTCTGACGGTGGCTGTGGTGGGCTGCGGCGACACGGTCGATGAAGTCACAAATTCCATCAGCTGTGGCGAAGTGTGCGAGCAGTACTCGGATTGTTTCGACGCCGACTACGACGTCGATGGCTGCACGGATCGCTGCGAAAACGACGCGACTGCGAGCGAAGACAAGGAGCGCCGCTTGGAGATCTGCAACGCTTGCATCGACGATCGCTCGTGTACTGCGACCTTCAACTGCAGCAACGACTGCGCCAGCATCGTGCCGTAAAGTGCTACGGCGCAGGCGGCTGCGCATTTCCATGCCAGAAATCGCGCCACACGTTGCGCGCATCGTTCCAGGCCTCGTGCACCGAGCTCAGCGCTTCGGCGGACCAGGCCCGTGCCGGCGCCAGTGCCGGCGCCTGAGCCACCGCGGGCAGCAGCAGCAGCGCGGGCAGCAGCCCCAGCATCGCCAGGATTCCCGCGAGGACGCGCCGCTTCCGCGACGGCACGGGACGTCGAGGCTCCTGGATGAGCTCGATGTCGCTGCTCGACACGTGCTGCAGCTGCATGCCGACCGGCGTCGGGCGCAAGATTTCCGGGGCCACCGGGTCCATCGCTTCCAGCCGGCGTCGGGCGCGGCTCGCCTCACTGTCCGGGGTCGACTCATCCAGCGGAGCCAGTGCGTCGGCCAGCTCGGCCACGTTCAGGAAACGCCGGTTGGGATCGCGCTCCATGCAGCGCTCGATCACGTACACCAGCGCGGTGGGCAGGTCGGGACGCAGCTCGGCCAGTGGTGTGATCGGCGCGGACAGGATCTGCAAGCACAAGCTGCGCGGGGTCTCACCCATGAACGCGGGCCTCTTCGCGAGCAGCTCGTACATGACCACCCCCAGCGCCCAAATGTCACAGCGCCCGTCGATCGGGACCGAGCCCTCCAGCTGTTCGGGAGCCATGTAACCTGGTGAGCCAACGCCGATTTGAGCATTGGTCAGCACGCGAGCACCGCGGCCCCGGGCAATGCCGAAGTCGAGCACCTTGAGCACCTCCGTCCCGTCGGGCTCGATGTGCATGAAGAGATTTTCGGGTTTCAGGTCGCGGTGGATGATGCCGGCTGCGTGCACGGCGGCCAGGGCGTCGCAAGCCTCGAGCGCGAGCCTGACCACCTTCGAGGGCCGCAGCGTGGTTTGCTCGCTGGCGTAGGAAAATAGATCCTGACCACGCAAGAGCTCCAGGACCATGAACGGCAACCCTTCGCTCTGCGCCGGCTCCGAAATGATGTTGAAGTCCAGCACTTTGACGATGTGACGACTTTCGAGCCGGGCCAGGCTCCGTGCTTCGTTGCTGAAGCGCTCGACGATGTCCGGAGACGCGGTCATCTCCGGCAGCAGGATCTTGAGCGCCACGTCGCGATCGAGCATCCGGTCGTGTGCCGCGACCACCATGGCCATTCCGCCACGCCCCAACATGCCCTCCACGAGGTAACGGCCCTGCACCAGATCTCCCGGCTCAGGAAGCGCCGCCGCTACGCGCGTAATTTGCTGTGCAACTCGGGCACGCTGAAATGACATGATGCCCCATCCAAAAGCAATGGCCGTGCCTGGCCGTCGGCTCAGTGCCCCTGGCCTTGGCGTTCCCCGCAGAATTCAGCGCACGTCGCGCGCGACTTTGTGACCCGCCGTGATCCGATGGCTCAAGGCGAGCTAGGTCACGACGCCAAAGCTGGTCGTGGTTTCGGCGTGTGAGGCCGAGCTTTATCGGAGCGGCACGCTTGATGCACTCGCTCAGGCGATGCTGGACGAACTTGCAAGCGAACAGGCGTCGGAGCTGCCGCTCGATTTCACTCGATTCCTGAGTCAGCGGTTGAGTCTGGAGCCGCCGGCGACGCTCGCGATGCTCGGTACGTTTCTGCTGACTTTCGAGCCAACCAGGGTACGTCCCCAGCAATCGCCGTGGACTCCCGGACCCCATCCCGACCCCCAACTCTGACTAACTCGAGGTAAGACATGGATAACAGGAAGCTTCTGATGTCACTCGGTACTGCGATCGCAGCATCGAAGGTCGCCAAGACCGTCTCCGGTATTGGCCTCGACGACGTGCTCGGCGGCATGGGACTGGCCCGCCGCCGCAGCCACGCACTCGAGAACCTCGGCTTGGTCGCGATCGGAGCATTGCTCGGCGCAGGTACGGCGCTGCTTCTCGCTCCGGCCTCGGGCCGACAGACGCGCCAGCGCATCGGGCAGGAGGCCTCGAAGCTGGGCCACGCTGCGGCCGACGCGCTACGCGAGCAAAAGGACGAGGCGTTCCGAGCGTTGTCGCAGGTCGCCAACGGCGCGGTCACGTCGAACCCGTAACGACCAATCAATCAAAACTACGAGCGCGCGGCGCAGGTGCCGACCAACCAACCTGCTGTCGCGCGCTTTTTATTTTGTTCGCGGCGCTGGCCGCTGCTCCGCAACGTGCCAGGGGCGTGGTGTGGCGTTCTGGCGGGATGGGACAGGGTGCGGCAGGAGCCGCGACGGATCCCCGATCGAGTCAGTTACGATGTCTGGCGCGGAAGTTGCTCGGCTGATCGTGAATGCCTGCCTCAATCACGAGGCAAGGAGGATGAGATTATGCGTTTGCCTAGCACCGTTCTGTTGGTCACGTGCGCCGTCGCATGCGGTGGCGCGTCGCTGCCACCCGCCAAGGTTGCAGACACTCAAGCGTCCATCAGTGCTGCAGCAGCGGTGGGAGCGGAACAACATCCGCAAGCCGCGCTACATCTGAAGATGGCTCGGGACCAGTTGCGACAGGCCCAGGGCCTGGTCGAGGACGGGAAGGACAAGCAGGCGCGCTTGGTGCTCGAGCGCGCTCAAGCCGACGCGGATCTCGCGATGATCGCGACGCGCGAGGCCCAGGCCAGCGCCAACCTTCAAAAGGCGCGTTCTGAGGTCGAAGGCCTCCAAACCGGCAACCAATAGCCGCTCCCAAGTGCTCAAGGAGAAGCTGTCATGAAACGTACATCGCTACTCTGCCTGCTGACATTGCTGCTGGCTGTCGCTTGCGCGTCGACCGGTCCCACCCCGGAGCTGGTCGACGCTCGCAGGGCCTATGACGAGGCCCGCAGCTCGGAGGCCGCCACGTATTCACCGGACAAGCTCCTGAGCGCCAAGCAGGCGCTGGAGCGCGCCGAGGCCGTGCACGGCGACGACCCGGGTTCGTTCGAAGAGCGCAGTCTAGCCTACGTGGCTCAGCGTAAAGCACAGTACGCCGCGCTCTACGGAACGTACGAAAAGGATCGCCGCGAGCAGGCGGAAACCGAGCAAGCCTACCGTCAAAAGCAAGACACGCTGCGGAAGAACGCGGAACGCCAGGCGACAGACGCACAAAAGTCGCTGGCCGCTACCTGGGACAACCTGTCGAGCGCGCGCCGCGAGATAGCGGCCCAGCAAACGCAGATTCAGAAGGGCCAGGCCGAGCTCGATGCCGAAAAGCAAGCGCGCGCCAAGGCGGAGCAAAGCGCCGCTGCAGCCATGGCCAGCCTTTCGAAGATCGCGCAGGTCAAGGAAGAGCAGCGCGGCGTGGTGATCACGCTCGAAGGCGCGGTCTTGTTCGTGACGGGCAAGAGCGAGCTCTTGCCGATCGCGCGCGACAAGCTCAATGAAGTGGCCAAGGCGCTCAAGGACATGGACGACGGCAAGCTGGCCTCGATCGAAGGCTTCACCGACTCGCGCGGAGCCGACGACATGAACCTGAAGCTGTCTCAGGATCGCGCTAGCGCAGTGATGAACTACCTGATCAGTCAGGGCGTCCGGGCCGACAAGCTGCGCGCGGTGGGCCGCGGTGAGGCGAGCCCCGTGGCCTCGAACGACACGCCCGAGGGGCGCGCCAACAACCGCCGCGTCGAGATCATCATCCAGACCACGGCGCAGGCCGTGGAGGGCATGAAGAAGCAGTAGCCCGCAACCACTTTGCGCTCAGCGCTCGACGAGCGTGCCGAACATGCCCAGGCCGCCCGCCAAAAATACCAGATCGAAGACGCCCATCAGCTTGAGGTAATCGCCGAGCTCGGACAGCGACGCGCCATCGAACAGATCGCGCGTCGCTGCCACGGCGGCCAATAACGTGGGCGCCAGCAGCGGAAACAGCACCACGGCCAGCAGCAGATCGCGCGCCCCAGTGCGCACCGTCATCGCGCCGAACAGCGTACCCGAGGCCGCCACACCGGGCGTCGCGATCGCGGCGATCACCAGCACCGGACCGATCAACGAAGCGTCGATGGCAAACAGCAGCAGAGTGGCCGGCACGACCACCAGCAGCACCGCCAGTAAGAAGGTCCACACGCTGAGCGCCTTGCCGGCGAAGATGGCGCTGCGCGAGAGCGGCGAGACCAGAAGACCATCGAGCGCCGCTTCGTCACGCTCGCGCTGCCAGGTCTTGCCGAGCGAGAGCACCGCCGCGAACGCGACCGACAGCCAGATCGTGCCGGCGGCGACGTTGAGCGCGCTCATGGGCCCGCCGAAGAACGACATCGATGCCAGCATCACTACCAGCAAGGCGAAGAAGCCGCTGGTTACGACCACCTCGCCGGTGGCTGCCTCGATCGCCAGGTCCTTGCGGTAGACGAGCAGCGCCTGCCTGGCCCAGCTCGGTGGCTGAGCGTCAACGACGGCGGTGGTCACGACCGGCATCGTAGCCTATCCTGCGCCCCGTCATGGTAGCCCTTCAGGTCGAGCACACCTTCAACTGCTCCGAAGCCACGTTCTGGGACCGGATTTTCCTCGATACCGAGTACAACGAGCGGCTGTTCAAGGGCGAGCTCAAGTTCCCGGTCTGGCGCGAGGTTTCGCGCGAGCAGCGCGGGGGCGCGCTGTACCGCGTGCTTCAGGTGGTGCCCTACGTGGGCGAGCTGCCGGCGGCGCTAAAAGCCGTGGTGGGCGAGGGTATCGGTTACGAGGAGCGCGGCGTGCTGTCGCGCGAAGCCAAGACCTACAAGGTGGAGGTCGTCCCCAATCGCATGGCCGAGAAGATCAGCGTCAAGGTCGAGATGTCGACCACGCCAGACGGTGACAACCGCTGCCGTCGCAAGGCCCGCGCGGAAGCCACCGTGAAGATCTTCGGAGTCGGCGGCGCCATCGAAAAGCGCCTACTCAACGACCTGGAGCGCAGCTACCAAAAGAGCGCGAACTTCACCAACCGCTTCATCACCGACAAGGGCCTGTAGGAGGCTGGTGTTTTTCAAACCCAGCCTCCTAAATTCCTTCCTGGGGGAGGAGGCACGCGCCTCCTCCCCTCAAGAAGCAAAGCTTCTTGAGCCTCCCCTCTACGCGGCGGCTCCGCCGATTTGGACAGCTGGTGTTTCACACCAGCCTCCTAGCCCGTAGCCCGCGGCTACTTCTTCTTGGCGGACGCCTTCTTGGCGGACGCCTTCTTGGTGGCAGCAGGCTTGGCAGCAGCCTTCTTGGCCGCGGGGGCGGCGGCCACCTTGACCTTCTTGACTGGCTTGGTGGGCGACGCCTTGGCAGCAGCACGCTTGCCCTGGCGCTCACTCGACTGGTGCAGATCGAGCAGCTGCGGCAGCGCGTACTGCTTGATCTTCGCGGTGTAGCCCGCGTCCTTGGTGCGCTTCTTCAGTTCCAGGATGGCACTGATCAGCTTGTCGCGCGAACCGAAGCGCTGCTTGGCGTCGCTCAGCACGTCGTGCAGTCTGAGCAGCTTCTGGTTCGAAACCTTCGCCAGTCCCTTGCCGCCGCTCACGCGCTCGAGCCAGAGATCGGAGCTTGCCAGCTTCTGCACGGCCTCCACCAGCTGCTCCTTGCTCTGAAAACGCTCTCGAACGACCGCGACGGGGGACTTCTTCATGACTGCTCCGGAGCCGGCGCCTGAACGCAGGGCCGATAAGGCGCCGCGTTTCTAGCAGGCGATTTTTCCCTCCGCAAGGCCGCTGTGGTAGCGGCAGGGGCTTCATGAAGCCCCGGCTTCGCTTTGCGCCCTCCCCGAGCGGATACCTCCACATTGGCGGGGTCCGGACTGCCCTATTCAATTGGCTCTGGGCGCGCAAGACCGGCGGAAAGTTCGTGCTGCGCGTTGAGGATACCGACCAGGAAAGGAGCAGCCTCGACAGCGTCCGCGCGATCTTGGACGCCATGACCTGGCTGGGCCTGAATTGGGACGAAGGCCCCGAAGTGGGTGGCCCCTTCAGCTCGTACTTCCAGAGTGAGCGCAAGGCGCTCTACCGGTCGGCCACCGAAAAGCTGATCGGCGAGGGTAAGGCTTACCGCTGCTTTTGCACCAAGGAGGAGCTCGACGCCCAGCGCGAGGCGCTCAAGGCCAATAGCCCCAAGGCCGCCTTCGCCTACCCGGGGACCTGCCGCGAGCGCACGGACCACCCCGACCGGCCGTATGTAGTGCGCTTCAAGTCACCCCGTGAGGGCGTCACGGAATGGAACGACAAGGTGTTCGGGGTCATCAGCACCCCGAACGACTCCCAGCAGGATTTCGTGCTGGTGCGCACCGACGGCTACCCGCTCTACAACCTGGCCGCGGTGGTCGACGACCACGCCATGGAAATGACTCTGGTGGCGCGCGCGCGCGACCACATCGGCAACACGCCCCAACAACTCCTGCTCTACCGCGCTTTTGGCTGGGAGCCGCCCGAGTTCGCGCATCTGCCCATGATGCTTTCTGCCAAGGGTGAGAAGCTGAGCAAGCGCCACGCGGCCGTCTCGGTTCAGGAGTACAAGGACAAGGGCTACACGCCCGCCGCCGTCCTGAACTATCTGGTGCGCTTCGGCTGGTCGTTCGGCGACCAGGAGATTTTTAGCCGCCAGCAGCTGATCGAGGCCTTCGACTGGGATCGCGTGGGGAAAGGCGACGGTAAGTTCGACGAGAAAAAGTTCGCCGACGTGGCCTTCGAGCACCTCAAGCGACCGGAGCTGACCAGCCTGGACGAGTACGCAACCTGGGCGCGGCCGTTTCTAGCGGCGCGCGGGCTCAGCGAGCTGAACGACGCGCGCCTGCGCCAGGCCATTCCCACCATCCGCGAGAGGGCCCGAACCCTGGCGGACGCGGCCCACCACCTGGATTTCTACTTCCGCGAGCCGCCCGAGCCCGACGAGAAGGCAGTCGCCAAGTTCCTAACCGCCGAAAGCAAGCCGCGCCTGCTCGGTCTGGCCAGCTTGTTCGAGGCGCAGCCGAGCTTTGCACCCGCCGCGCTCGAGTCCGCCTTTCAGGCCTGGATCGCGCAGCAGGGGCTCGAGCTGAAAGACGTTGCGCAACCCCTCAGGGTGGCGCTGACCGGGCGCAGCGCCAGCCCTCCGCTGTTCGACGTGCTCCACGTCCTGGGCCGCGAGCTTTCGCTGGCCCGCCTGAGGCGCGCCGCCGGCTGAGTAGATGACGCACCTACTCCTTGTTGCGCTCGGCTCAGAGCCTGGGCTCCCGCTGCCGCTCACCCGGCTCAAAGACCTCTCGTGGTTCGTCGCGCTGCTCGAATACCCGCCGATCAAGGCGCTCCTGCCCATCCCAATCCTGATCGCCCTCTGGCCTCTAGTGCGTCGCTTTTTTCGCGGCACCTGGCAGGAGCTCGACGAGGAGGCGCGCCAGGCCCGGCTGACCCTGGATCCCAGCGAGTACGACTACCGCCGCCCGGTAGCGTGCCTGAGCATCGTCGCCATCGTCTTGACCCTGCAGGAGTACTACGGCGGGCGCCAAGTGTACGACACGATGCTACGCCCGTGGCTCACCGAGCTGCAGCGGGGCGGCGTGAGCTTCATCAAGATGGAGAAGTACGACGAGCTCTACAGCTACGGCTGGTGGGTGCTGGCCCGTGTTTTGGGCTACGTGATTATCCCCTTGCCGCTGTGGAAGCTCTTGTTTCCGAAGGACAGCCTGCTCGACATGGGGTTTCGCGTCCGGGGCTTCTTCAGCCACCTGTGGATATATGGCCTGTGCCTGGCGGTGGTGGTGCCGGCGATGCTGATCGTCGCGCAGCAACCCGATTTCGGCACGTACTACCCTTTTTACAAGCTGAGCTCGCGCAGCTGGTTCGACTTTTTGGCCTGGGAGGCGATCTACTTCCTGCAGTTTCTGGCGCTCGAGATGTTCTTTCGCGGCTGGATGCTGGGGGCGCTGCGCCGCAATTTCGGGGCGGGCGCGGTGTTCACGATGGCGGTGCCGTACTGCATGATCCATTACGGTAAGCCGTACCTGGAGGCGAACGGCGCGATTGTGGCGGGCGTCGTGCTCGGTTCGCTCGCAATGCGCACCAAGAGCATCTACGCGGGCTTCCTCGTCCACATCACGGTGGCATTTTCCATGGATTTTCTCGCGCTCTGGCGCCGCGCCGCCCTGCCGCACACCTTCTGGGGGTAGATCGGGAGCGCAACGCCGATGCAGCGCGCCCGGTTGGGGCCAGGTTGGGACTGGGGCCCGACCGACAACGGGACAGCGCCCAACCGACAACGGGACAGCGCCCCCAACCGACCACACGACGGCGAGGTTGAGACGGCGCCGTCGATTTTCCGTGCGTCATGGCGGAAAATCCCCAGTATATTCCCGACCGAAATACCAAGATGTCGAACGTGAGCTTTACGCCTCCGCAGCCGGACGCGCAGCCCGCCGAGTCCAAGAGGCCCAGCAACGGCGATCTCAACGGCACCACCGAGTGGACTGCAGAGCGCGGCGCGGCGCGCTACCAGATTCACGGTTGGGGCGCCCCTTACTTCCAAGTCAATGCGCGCGGCCATGTCGAAGTGCGCCCGAATCCCGAACGCCCCGATCGCGTCATCGACTTGTTCGAGCTCGCGCAGGAGCTGAAGGCGCGCGGTCTCGACCTGCCGCTACTGCTGCGCTTCTCCGACATCGTGGCGGACCGCATCAAGCGCATCAACGAGGCCTTCGCCAAAGCCATCGCCGACTACGAGTACGGCGGCGCCTACCGCGGCGTGTATCCGGTCAAGGTCAACCAGCAGCGCCATCTGGTCGAGGAGATCGTCGAGGCTGGTCGCGCCTGGAGCTTTGGTCTCGAGGCAGGCTCGAAGCCGGAGCTCTTGATCGCGCTCGCCGCCATGCAGGACGTGGGCGGCCTCATCATCTGCAACGGCTACAAGGACTCGAAGTACATCGAGACCGCGCTGGTCGCGCAGAAATTCGACAAGACCGTGATCATCGTGCTCGAGCGCCTCGAAGAGATCGACATCGTCTTCAAGGCCTCGGAAAAGCTGGGCATCCGTCCGATCCTGGGCGTGCGCGCCAAGCTGACCACCAAAGGCGTGGGGCGCTGGAAGGACTCGGCCGGTGAACGCGCCAAGTTCGGCCTGACCACGTCGGAGATGATCGAGGTGGTCGATCGGCTGACCGCGCGCAACATGCTCGACTCGCTGCAGCTGCTCCACTTCCATATCGGCAGCCAGATCTCCAGCATCATCCCGATCAAGAACGCGATGCAGGAGGCGTCGAACATCTACGTCGAGCTGGCGAAGATGGGCTGCAGGATGGGCTACCTCGACGTGGGCGGCGGTCTGGCCGTCGACTACGACGGATCCAAGACCGACTTTCACGCCTCCAAGAACTACCAGCTCGAGGAGTATGCGGCCGACGTGGTCGCGCACATCCAGGCGGCGTGCGTCAAGTCGGACATCCCGCTGCCCACGCTGGTCAGCGAGAGCGGGCGCGCCATCGCTGCCCACCATTCGGTGTTGGTGTTCGAGGTCGTGGGCGAAAACCAGGTGCGCTTCCCGCAGCCGGCCGAGCCCAAGCCGGAAGCGAATCGCCTGCTACGCGAGCTGTACGACACGTACTGCGGCATCCAGCCCAAGAACGTACAGGAGAGCTATCACGACGCCAGCCAGGCCAAAGAAGAGGCGCAGAGCCTGTTCAAGTATGGCTACCTCTCGCTGCGCGAGCGCTCGCAGGTCGAGAAGATGTTTTGGAACTGCTGCGAGAAGATCCACCACACCTTGCGCCGCCTGAAGTTCATTCCGGAGGAGCTGCAGCACCTGGATCGCGATCTATCTGCCATCTACTACTGCAACTTCTCGGTGTTCCAATCGGCGCCCGACATCTGGGCCATCGATCAGCTCTTCCCGATCATGCCGATCCATCGACTGGAGGAGGAGCCGCTGGTCTCGGCCACGCTGGCAGACCTGACCTGCGACAGCGACGGTCTGATCGATCACTTCATCGACGTCGAGGACGTGAAGGGTACCCTGGACCTGCATCAGCTCAAGGAAACCGAGTCCTACTACCTGGGCATGTTCCTGAACGGCGCCTACCAAGAGATCCTCGGAGACCTGCATAACCTATTCGGGGACACGCACGCCGTGCACATCGCGCTCACCGACGACGGCTATCAGATCCGCCACGTCATCAAGGGCGACAGCGTCTCGGAGGTGCTCCGCTACGTCGAGTATGTCCCGGAGAGCATGGTCGACGCAGTGCGCCGGCAGGCCGAGCGCGCCGTGAGCGCCGGGCGGTTGACTAATGAGCAGATGCGAACTTTGTTGCAGCATTACGAGGAATCGCTGCGCTCCTATACGTATTTGACCGCGGACTAGGTACAGCGGGCCGATTCCCTTGGTCTCTGTCTCCTCCGCACTCCGCATGGTGCGCTTGGCGATCCTCGTGACCTGATACGGGTTAGGCGCCCGGCCTCGCCGAGCTTGTCCCGGGCCTGCCTTCCCTTTCGATCGTGATCTGCTGGTGCCAAGGTCGGGTGAGGTGGTTCCAGCGAGCGCTTTGCGCTCGCGCGTATCGTTCAGCAAATTCGTGGCTTTACGAAGCACTTCGGGCGAACGATTATTAAATCTCGGGCATTTTTCGGGAATGCCCGGACTGCTTATCTCGTTTCTTGGACGCGGCGAGGCTCCCCTCGGTACGATCTGCCTCACCCCATGGGCCAGTCCCCCTCCCGACCCTCACCATCCCGTTACTCCCGCCTGGTCCTGGCGTGCCTGGGAGCCTTCGCCGCAACCATTGCCCCCGCCGCCAGTCGCGCCGACATCTACCAGACCGTGCGTCCCGACGGGGTAATCGAGTTCTCGAACAACAAGTCGAAGGGCGCGAAGCTCTACCAGAAAGACAAGCCGCAGGTCTTCCTGCCTGCTGACACCTCGCCGGAGCGCTACACGCGCTACGACACCTGGATTCGGGATGCTGCCGCGCTGTATCAGATCCCAGAGGCGCTGATTCGCGCCGTGATCCGCGTGGAGAGCGACTTCGATCCGCGTGCGGTGTCGCCCGCCAATGCACGCGGCTTGATGCAGATGATTCCGGAGACGGCCGAGCGCATGCTGGTGACGGACGTGTTCGACCCGCGCCAAAACATCTTCGGCGGAGTGCGCTACCTGCGCGTGCTCGCCAACACCTTCAACGGTGACCTGGCCCTGACCGTCGCCGCCTACAACGCCGGCGAAGGCGCCGTCATGCGGCACGGCGGCATCCCGCCGTACGCGGAGACCCAGGACTACGTCGTCAAAGTCATCGGCTTCTACCGCCAATATCGCGCGGGTTGATTCTAGGAGGCTGGTGTGAAACACCAGCTGTCCAAATCGGCGGAGCCGCCGCGTGGAGGGGTGGCTCAAAAAGCTTGGCTCTTTGAGGGGAGGAGGCGCGTGCCTCAACCCCCAGGACAGGGATCTAGGAGGCTGGGTTTGAAAAACACCAGCCTCCTAGGTCTCCTCCGCACTTCGCATATTCCGTCTCGCGACAATTGCTGACCAAACCGCGGTAGGCGCCCGGCCTCGCCGGGTTTGTCCCGGGCCTGGTCTCACTCGCGATCGTGATCTGCCCTCGCCAAGGTCAGTCGACCTCGTTCCAGCTCGCGCGCAAGCGCGCTCGCGGCCTCATGAACGGATCCGTACGGAGCGACGCAAATGCGAGTCAGAACGGCGCCCAAAAATCGAACGACTGCTGACCGTATGATCCGAAGGACGCCTTCCCGCCTTTGCATCCCTCGGTCAGCGGGTTTTCTTTTTGGGTTCTGACTTGGGTTGCGACGGGTAGAGCGCGAGGGCGCCGGTGAGCTCTTTGCGGACGGAGTCGATCAGCTCGGGGGGTTCGAGCACCTTGGCACGTGCGCCCCATTCGAGGACCCAGCTCACCACCTGGGTCAGGTTGCCGATGGTCATGGTCAGGCGCACGCCGCCGCCCGCGATGGTGGCCAGGCGCTGGCTCGAATGCACGCGGCGCGCGCGGATGTAGTCGGCGGCCTGGGCGTCGAACTCGATCACGACCTTGTGCGGCTTCGGGTCGCGCCAGATGCCAAACTCCCCCTGAAAGTACTCGTCGATGTGGAAATCCGCAGGCAGCTCGAAGCGCTCGCTTATCGCGCACTCGGTGTCGCGCATGCGATCGAGCAGCAGCGTGCGGATCTCCTGGTGACCCAGGTGGAAACCGACGCAGTAGATCGAATCGCGATGCAGCACCAGCGCGTAGGGGTAAATCGTGATGCGCTCCTCCTCGGAGCGCTTCGGACTTTTGTAGAGTAGCGATAGCGGACGCAAGTCCGAGACCGCCTGAAACAAGTCGTCCAGCTCCTCGGTGCGCTCCGCATAGTTCTTGGGTGCGTGCGGAAGGTATAAAAAGCGCTGCTCCAGCCGCGCGTCGGCTAGGCCCGCGTTCGGTCCGCGTCCGGGTCGCTGTGCGAGCGCCAGCAGCTTGGTCACAGCGTGATCGATCTCGTCGAACAGCGCCGAGCCGCGCATGGGCTCGAATACGCGGCGCGCCGCCAGCAGCGCGTAGACCTGCGTGCGTCTGAGCTCCACCTTGCGCGGCATCTCATTGGGCCGCAGGCGCCACAGCAAGGCGGCACCGCCACGCGTCGGTACCGACTCCAGATCGTATTCGCGCTCGATCTCTTTCAAATAGCGCCGCATGGAGCGCACGGTCACGTCCAGCGCCCCAGCCAGGTCGTAGAGCGAGAGCCCGCGCGGGTGCCGCTCGAGTAGCTCCCGCAGCTTGTCGAGCCGCCGATGCTGGGTGAACTTTCCCTTGGGTCGCCCGCGCGGCTTGTCCATTTCGGGCTGTGAATCTAGCCCTGCTTCGACGAGGATTGGCAAGCGCCACCCGGATGAACCCCGTCGAATTCCTGCGCCACAAGCGCGACGCTCGCGAGCACGGCCCCCGGGAGCTGACAGCGTTCATCGATGCCTTCGTGCGCGGCGACGTGGCCGACTACCAGGCCAGCGCCTGGCTGATGGCTGCCTTCTTGAACGGTCTGTCCCGGCGTGAAACCCTGGCTCTCACCGACGCCATGCTGCACTCGGGGCGAGTGCTCGGTTTGCCGAGCGTCGAGGCGCCCAAGGTCGACAAACACTCGACCGGGGGTGTGGGCGACAAGATCAGCCTGTGCCTGGCGCCGCTGGTCGCGGCGTGCGGCGTCGCGGTGCCGATGATCTCCGGACGCGGGCTGGGTCACACCGGCGGCACGCTCGACAAGCTCGAGGCCATCCCAGGCTTTCGCGTGGACCTCGACGCCAAGCGCTTCGAGCGCATCGTGCGCGACGTCGGCGTGTGCATGATCGGCCAGACCGCCGAGCTTGCCCCAGCGGACCGCCGCCTGTACGGGCTGCGCGACGTGACCGCGACGGTCGAATGCATCCCGCTGATCGTGGCCAGCATCCTTTCCAAAAAGCTGGCTGAGGGCATCGACGGCCTGGTGCTCGACGTGAAATGCGGCGGCGGCGCCTTCATGAAGGATTTGAAGCAGGCGCGCACCCTGGCCCAAGCGCTGGTGAGCGTCGGCAAAGGCGCCGGCAAGCGCGTCTCCGCCTTGATCACCGACATGTCCGCGCCGATCGGCCGAAGCATTGGTAATGCGCTCGAAACACGCGAAGCCATCGAGGTGCTGCAGAACGGCGGGCCTGCCGATACACGGCTGCTCACGCTCGAGCTGGGCGGCGAGATGCTTCGACTCGGCCGGCGTTGCAAGACTCGCAGCGAAGCGTTGAAGCTGCTGGAAGGCGCGCTGGCGGACGGCTCTGCCCTGGCCGTGTTTCGGCGCATGGTCGAGGCGCAGGGCGGCGACGCGCGCGCGGTCGACGACCTCACTCGCCTGCCGCGCGCCCAGGTCACGCTCGACGTCGCGGCGCCCAAAACTGGTTTCGTTACGGCGGTCGATGCGCTCGAGCTGGGCCTGCTAGCCATCGAGCTCGGCGCGGGGCGCACTCGTGCCGACCAGAAGATCGATCCCGCCGCCGGTTTCGAGCTGCACGTCGTGCCCGGCTCGCGCGTGACGCGAGGCGCGCGACTCGCGACCATCCACGCGGCACGGCGTAGCCTTGCCAGCTCCGTCGCCCCGCGCGTCCAGGCGACCTTCAGCATCGGCGCCCGTGCACCCCAGGCCCGCCGCTTGGTCCTGCAGCGGCTAGGCTAAGACTGGGCTAACGACTTCACTTTCGATCCTCTCGACGCCTCATGGTCTCACCTAGCACTCGCCTTTCAGGCGCTGGAGTGGGCCCGAGTCGGCGCTGAACACCAGCTCGGTTCCCGAGCTGGCTGCAATGCGCGTGCCTAGTGCAGGCGGTGACCGGGCTTGGCGCCGCTGTCCGGAGCCAGCACGTACACCTCTTTGCCCCCGGCGCCGGCGGCCACGACCATGCCTTCGGAGACACCGAACTTCATCTTGCGCGGGGCCAGGTTGGCAACGATGACCACCAAGCGGCCGATCAGCTGCTCCGGCTCGTAGGCGGCCTTGATGCCCGCAAAGATGGTGCGTGTATTGTCACCACCGAGCGAGACCGTGAGCTTCAAGAGCTTGTTCGCTTCCGGGATGTGCTCGGCATTGATGACGCGCGCGACGCGCAGATCGATCTTCTGAAAGTCGTCGATGTTGCATTCGGACGCGAGCGGCTCGGCCGCGAGAGCGGTGCCGTCATCGGCGGAGCCGGCGGCGGGAGCTTCGGCGTCGGGTGGGGTCTCGGGCTTGCTTTCTTCGATCATGGCCTGTAGCTTCTTGGGGTCGACACGCTGCATCAGGTGGGAAAAGTCTCCCAACTTGACGGACAAAAGTGGTTGTTTGGCCTCGTCCCAGCTGAGCAGCGGAGCATCCAGGAGCGCGCGGCTCTGCTCGACCAGCTGCGGCAGCACGGGCGCGAGGTAGATCACGATCTGCCGGTACAGATTCAGCACGATGGTGCAGACGTCGCGCAGCTCCTGCGCCTTCTCCGGTTGCTTCTTCAGCGCCCAGGGCGCGCGCTGATCGACGAATTCATTGGCGCGGTCGGCCAGCGCCATGATGCTGCGCATGGCGCGCGCGAAGTCACAGCTCTCGTAGGCGTCGGCGATCTCGTCACCCGCCGCCGCGGCTGCCGTAAACATGCCCGCGTCATCGGGATAGCCTGGCGAAAGCTCGCTCACGAAGCGCGCTGTGCGGCTGGCCAGGTTCACGACCTTACCGACCAAGTCCGAGTTGACCTTACTGGCGAGCTCCTCGACGTTGAGATCCAGGTCCTCGACGCGCGAGCCGAGCTTGCTCATGTAGTAGTAGCGCAGGTACGCCGGATCCAGGTGCTTGAGGTAGGTGGACGCCAGCACGAACGTGCCGCGCGACTTGCTCATCTTCTCGCCGTTGACCGTGAGCATACCGTGCACTTGCACGCGCCTCGGCAGTGGGAAGCCGGCCGCCTTGAGCATCGCGGGCCAGAACAGCGTGTGAAAATAGACGATGTCCTTACCGATGAAATGGTGAATTTCGGTGCTTTCGGACTGCCACCAATCCGCCCAACGCTCGCCCGACTTCTCACACCACTCGGCGGTCGAGCCCATGTAGCCGATCGGCGCGTCGAACCACACGTACCAGTAATGCCCGGGCGCGTCCGGGATCTCGAAACCGAAGTAAGGAGCTGGCCGCGAGACGTCCCAATCACGCAGCTCCTCGGCCAGGAAATGACCCTTCAAATAGTTGGCGATCTCGGGCTGCAGCCGGCCGGGCTCTTGCGTCCACTCCGTCAAGAACGGCCTGAGCTGCTCGATTTCCACGAACAGGTGCTGAGAGCTCCTGAGCTCCGGCTTGCTGCCCGAAAGTGTGCTAATCGGATTGATCAGCTCCTGCGCCGCGTACGTGCTGCCGCACTTCTCGCAACTATCACCGTATTGGTCGGGCGTGCCGCAGCGCGGACACGTGCCCTTGACGAAGCGGTCGGCCAGAAACACCTGTGCCTGCGCGTCGTAGAGCTGCGTCACCTCCCGCTGCTTGATCAGCCCTGCTTTGCGCAGGGCACCCCAGATGCGTTCGCACAACTGACGACTCTGAGCCGAATGCGTGGAGCCGTAATGGTCGAAGCGGATCTGGAAGCCGGCGAAATCTCGCTGGTGAGCCGCGTTCATATCGGTGATCAGCTCGACCTCACCACGACCCTCCTGGCGCGCGCGCATCATGATCGCCGTGCCGTGCGTGTCGTCCGCGCAGATGTAGGCGGCGCGATTGCCGCGCAGGTTCTGGAAGCGCACCCAGACGTCGGTCTGGATGTACTCCACCAAATGGCCCAGGTGGATGTGGCCATTGGCGTAGGGCAAGGCGCTGGTGACGAGCAAACGTCTCGACATGTCTTGATGCAATAGGTTGGGCGAGACCGAGCGATACAACGAGTTGGAGAAACACTGAAGCCGAAAGCGTGACGCTCAGCGTGCCCGCGTGGGGGGAGGCTCCGCCGAATTCACTTCGGCGGAGGGGGGCGGCCCGTGCCGCCCCCACCAGGGAGGAAGCTGCAGCGCCCCCGCGGTCTACCGCGATCGGCGTTCCGGCGCGCGGCGGAGCATAGTACATCGACCGGCCATGGCACTCCTTCAAGGCAAAGTAGCAATCGTAACCGGCGCGGGCGGCGGCATTGGGCGGGCCACCGCGCTCGCGCTCGCCCGGGAGGGGGCAAGCGTCGTGGTCAACGACTACGGCGGCGCGCGCGACGGTAGCGGCCAGGGTCAGCAGGCGGCAGACGCCGTGGTGGCCGAAATCCGGGCCGCCGGCGGCAAGGCCGAGCCCAGCTACGACAGCGTGAGCGACGAAGCGGGCGCCGAGCGCCTGGTGGCCAGCGCCGCGACGCATTTCGGACGCCTGGACTTGCTGATCAACAACGCCGGCATCCTGCGCGACAAGACGCTGCTCAAGCTCACGCTTGCCGACTGGCAAGCCGTGCTCGACGTTCACCTGACGGGAAGCTTCCTGTGCTTGCGCGCCGCGGCCGCCAAGCTCAAGGAGCAGGGTCAGGGTGGTTCGATCATCAACACCACCAGCGTGTCGGGTCTGATCGGCAACTTCGGTCAGGCCAACTACGCGGCGGCCAAGGCGGGCGTCTACGGCCTGACCCGCACCGCGTCGATCGAGCTGCAGCGTTACGGCATCCGCGTGAACGCGGTGGCGCCGCTCGCCAAGACGCGCCTGACCGCCGAGCTGCCACTGTTCGAGAAAATCGGCGACTCGCTCTCGCCGGAGCATGTCGCGCCCGTTCACGTGTACCTGGCGAGTGATCTCAGCCGCGACGTGACCGGCGTCACGCTGTCGGTCGCAGGCGCGCGCATCAGTCAGTTCAAGTTGATCGAAAGCCCTGGACGTCACAAGGACGAGGAGCCCGGCATCTGGACGCCGCAAGAGATCGCCGAACAATTCGCCTCGATCGCAAAAACCTGAGCAGAAGCCGCGTGGGAGCAAAGGCTCGGAGCCGGCGCGTTGCTGCTCAGAGGTGTGGGTGTTAGCTTTGTTCCATCAAGCCGGCCGTTCGCCCGGCTGGCCGACTCTCCGCCGGATTCGAGATGCGCCGCGAAGCCAGCATTCCGTTGTTCCTGTGGGCGGCCACCGCCGCCCTGGCGCACCTCCTTTGGGGTGGTGGCGCTGACCAGGGCGCCCGACTGATCGACGAGCGGCTCGACGTCGGACGCTTCGCCGCAGGCGTGCGCAGCCACGTACGTGGCTCGATCGCTCCCCCTATCGAGATCGCTCTCGAGGATGAGTCCGTGCCCGAAGAGGCGGCGAGCAAGCCGCCCGAATCTCCTGCCAAGGACGAGCCCGATCCCGACGAAGAGGACGAGCAGAACCCAGACGCGGCCAAGGACGAGCCGAATCCCAAGCGCAGGCAGGAACCGAAGCCAACCGAGCAGCAAGAGCCAGAGCTGGAGGCCAAGCCGGCCGAGCCGCCCAAACCCGAGCCGCCGAAACCGGAGGCTGCTGCCGAGCCGCTCAAAGAGATTCCGGAGCTCGAGCTGCCCAAGCGCATCGCGGTCAAGCAAGCGGTCGACGACCCCCATCAAAAAGACAATCCAGAAGCGCGCTACATCGCGGACAAGGCCAATCATGTCGCCGAGGAGACGCGCGCTCGAGTCACCTCCACCACCGGCAGCGAGGAACGCAGCCCCACACCTGGCACCACGCAAGCTGGGCCCAAGGAGGCTCCGGGCAACGCCGAGGAGACACACGTTCGGCAGGATGCCGACGAAGCCGGTGAGCGCGGCCGGGCACCCGGAGGCGCGGACAGCGCAAAGGCCGAGCGCGCAGTGGCGGTCGCGCCCACGGCACAAGGCGGCGACGCGGGCAAAGCGGCGCCCGGCAAGAACAGCACCAGCACGTCCGAACGAAGCTCGCCCACCTCGGCGCAGGCAGAGCAGAAGGAGCAGACCGCGCGCGCAGCCACGCCCGCGAGCAACGGTATGCCCGAGGTCGTGGCCAGCCAGGACGGCTCGTTCTCGATCAAGAGCCCCGAAGCCGCCACTCCCGAGAAAAAGGCGCGCAAGGCCAAGAAGCGCCTGCCACCTCGGCGGCCCAAGTCGTTGATGGAAGCGCTGGGCCTGGGCTCGGCGGGCCGTACCGGCACGGGCGTAGCCCTCAACCTCACGCCGAGCCAGGCCGTCGATGCGATCGGCTCGGACGAGCTTTCGCGGCTGCGTCGCACCGACGGCGAACGGCGACGCAGCCAACACCGCGGCAGTTGGCGCGTGCCGAATTTCGAGCGCTACCGAAGCGCTATCGAAAACTACGTCCCCAGCATCAAGCCCGGCAACCAGACCGCACTGAACACGGCCGCCGCGCCCTTCGCGTCGTACCTGAATCAGGTTCACAGCCGCATTCACCCGATCTTCGCCGACGAGTTCTTGATGTCGCTCGAACAGCTGCCGGCCTCCCACCCGCTCAATGATTTGACGCTGGTCACCACCATGGAAATCGTGCTCGAGCGTGAAGAGGGGCGACTGGTGCGCCGGGGCGTCGTCAAGAACAGCGGCGTTACCTCGTTCGACGTCCAAGCCCTGATGGCGGTGGATCGCGCGGGGCCGTTCGGCACGCCGCCCACCCAGATCATTTCGCCCGACGGCAATGTCTACCTGCATTGGGAGTTCCGGCGCGACCAGATGGCTTGCTCCACGCTCTATGCGCATCCGTTCATCAAACGCACGGAGCCCAAGCCGGCGCCCCTGCCTACGACGCCTCGTCAGCCCCCGTTCCGCGGACCGGACGACGCGGCGCCGCCCGACAGGCAGCGGCACGGCCTCGCCCCGGGCGCCAGCGCGCGACCGGCTCCGCCCGGCTAGTGTGCCGAGTCCGTAGTTGTCCAGGAAATGCCTTCGGCACACTAGGGAATTCGCGGAGCGAATTTGCTCTGGGGGTGAATCGCCCGCCAACCCGGCGGCGCCTTTTTGGTGTAGCTAAGGCCAAGGTGACCGAGAGGCCGAGCGATAGCGGCGTACCGCTGAGAGTGGTGGTTGCCCTCGGGCTAGCTGCCAGCCTGCTCGCGCGCTGCGTGGCGCCAGCGCTACCCGGGTCGATGATCGGCATCGAGAGCGCGATCACCTGGACCGGGCGCGCGTCGTCTTTTCTGACGTTGCTGGCTGCCACCGGACTCGTCGCGGGCATCTCGCGCCTGGCGGGCATCATCATGGCGGCACGCGGAGCGCCGCTGGTGGCGCGCGTGGTGGTGGTGCCAAGCGTGGCGTTCGGCTGTCTGCTGTTGCTGTTCGCCATCATCCGCCCGCTCGAGCCGCTGCTGGCGCTCGTGCTCGGCATCAGTGCAGCGCTGGTGGGTACCCTTTCGGCCAGGCATTGCCTGCGTGACAGAAAGCGGCGCGCCGGGGCGCTGGTTCTAGGCTTGATTTCGAGCGCAGGGCTGATCCACGTGCTGTCACGCAAGCTCACGCAAGACGCCTCGGATGCGGCCAATCTCACGGTATTCCGGGGCGCACAGCTGCTCGAGACCCTGGCTTCGGGCCTCGATCTGCTGGCGCTGGCGCTCACTTGCGTCTGGCTCCAGCGACGGGCTCGGCGCGGACGCTTGCTCGTGCCGCTCGTGCTCGCGCTGAGCAGTGTAGGCGTGGTGCTGGCGCTGCGTGCGACGCTGCCGGGCGCTAGCACGCTGAGCGTGCTGCTCAAGGCGGGGCTCGACGCGCTACAGCGTGAGCAAGCATCGCTGCTGCCGACGTCACTCGGTTACATGCTCAGCATGACCACGCTGCTCAGCGCCGGGGCCGCCCTTCTCGGGCGCGCCGAGCTCGGCTTGATCCTCGCCGCCAGCTTGGTTGCCCGCGGCGCGCTGGACATCCCGATCCCCGCGTTGATGCTCGAGCTGGCAGCCCTCTATCTGCCACTGGTGAGTGACGCGCCGAACGGAAGCCCCGCTGCAGAGCCCCCGCCCCCCGGCCCGATGCCCGACACTTCCCCACCCTGACGACATTACTTAGAATTGGTCGTCATCTATTCGATATCACGGCTCAATTCTGGCCTTTCACCGTACATGTGTTCAGCTGCAGGGGATGCTGCTAATATCGCGCACGGGCCGGAGCAACTAACGGCAGCGATGACTACGCCAGAGCCGATGCGCGCGCTGATAGTCGAGGATGACCCGGTGGTCGCCCGCTCGATCGCTCGGCGCCTCTTGCGCGAAGGCTACACCGTGAGCTTGGCCGGCACCTGCCGGGCGGCGCGGGCGGCGCGCGCCGGCTTCCACGTCGCAGTGCTGGATCTAGATCTGCCGGACGGCAGCGGTGCCGAGCTTGCTGATGAGCTGCTGCGGCTCGGCTCCGCGCGTGGCGTCGTTTTCTACACCGGTACGACGGATCATGTGCAGCGAGAGCGCGCGCAGCGACTCGGCCACGTGATCGACAAGGCTCAGCATCTGGACGCGGTCGTCAGCGTGATCGAGCCCTTCGCCGCGGAGCCTCCGATCAGTCAACATGCGCCCGCGCCCCGGCCCAGGCCGCGCGTTTCGGGAGCTCGCTTGGCTCGCGTCAGCGCCGATGAAGAAACGCTCCCCGACGGCGTCGTCTCCAGCAGCTCCTCGCGCCGCTAGAGCAGCCCGGCCTCGCGTAGGAAACGCCGCTCGACCTCGGCGTAGTCGACGCGCACGTCCAAGCGCGCCAGCACCGAATAGAAGCCGAACTGCAGCCGATTCATGAACAGCATGCCGCTCGGCAGCTGCACGAAGCTCTGATCCTTGGCCCAGATTTGCGCCTTCACGTTGCTGATCTCGCGCACCAGCGAGGTCACGAACTCGGTCGTGATGCGGAACGGCGAGGCGAACACTGGCTCGAAGCAACGCCGCGAGTAAGCGGTGGCGGCCGCCTCGTAGCTGCCGCCTTTGGATTCGAGGATCACCGAGGCCCAGCGCGCGAAGTCCTGCTCGTCGCCGCGCAGGGCCGAAAGGTGAAGCCGACGGGCGGCAGCCAGGCGCGCCTTCTCGATGGGTTGAATGCAACCGAAATCGAGGAAGATGACACGGCCGCCAGGCTGGAACAAGTAGTTTCCTGGATGCGGGTCTGCGTTGAACATGCCGCCTACCAGGTTACCCTTGAACACGAAGCGCCACAGCGTCCCGGCGTAGCTCCGGCGCAGCTCCGGGCCGGCCGAGGCAGCTTCATCCAGCGTCGCGCCGCTCACGAGCTCCATGGTCAGCACACGACGCGCCGAGCGCTCACGGACCACGCGCGGCACGTAGATCTTGGGATCGCCCGCATGCAGCTCTCGGAACTGCTCCTGCCGCGCGGCCTCCAGGCGATAGTCGAGCTCTTCACGGAAACGCGCCTTGACCTCCTCGAGCACGGCTCCGGAATTGAGTGCGCGCGGACCCAGCGCGCCCACGAAGCCTTCCAGCAGGCTGGCGTTCGAGAGATCGCTCTCGATAGCGTGATCGATACCCGGGTGCTGGACCTTCACGGCGACCGCTTCACCATTGGGCAGCTTGGCGCGGTGAACTTGTCCGATCGAAGCGCTCGCGAACGGCTGCTCGGACCACTCGTCGAACAATCGCGGAAGAGGTGCCCCGAGCTCCTGCTCGACCAGCGCGCGGATCTCGGCGGACGACGAGTGCGGAGCCGCGCTGCGCAAGGCGCCGAGCGCTTTCCCATAAACTGCGCGGTGCGTTTCGGGCACGAAGCCGTCCACATAGCTGACAGTCTGCCCGAGCTTGGCTGCCAGACCGCGCAGATTGCCGAGCACCTCCGCCGCGCGCTCGGCCACTTTCTCCGAGCCGCGCGCCATCAGCAGGTCGACCGACGCGCGCGCGCCGACGCCGGCCAGCTTGACGAAGCGCCCTAGCCTGCCGGTGGGAAGGCCCCCTTTGGCCATGCTTCAGGCGCGGCTCGCGACGAACGCGGCAAACACCAGCACCAGGTACGGCATGGAGGCCAAGAACAAGCGCCGCGCCCAACGATTCGGATCGAGCGTGCCGCGCCCTCGCAGCGCGATCCCCAGGAACGCGGCCGATGCAACGAGCGCGACGACTCCGTAAGCCAGCCCCGCCATGCCGAGCGCCCAGGGCGCGAGCGCGACGATACCCAAGAGCAGCGAGTAAACCAGGATCGCGCGCTCGGTCGCGGCAAGGCCCCGCACGTTCGGCAGCACCTTCAGCCCCGCGCGCTCGTAATCGGGGGCACGGAAGGTCGCGATGGCCAGAAAGTGCGGCAGTTGCCAGACGAACAAGATCGCAAACAGCGCGAACGCCTCGCGCGATAACGAGCCGTTCACGCTGGCAAAGCCCATCAGCGGAGGAATCGCGCCTGGCACCGCACCCACGTGCAGCGACCAGGTGGTGATGCGCTTGAGCGGGGTGTAAGCGAGCACGTAAGAGGACAGCGCGATCCAACCCAGCAGCGCCGCAAGCGAGCTCACCGACGTCGCGAGCAACGTGAGCCCGACCACCGCCAGCAGCGAACCGAAGCTCAGCACCATTTCGGAGCTGAGGCGACCTGTCGGAAGCGGCCGGCGGCGCGTGCGCGTCATCAGCGCGTCCGAATCTCGCTCCATCCACATGTTGAAGGCGTTGGCGGCACCCACCACGCACGCGGTGGCGAACATCGAGAGTAGCAGCGTTCCGAGCTCGATGCGGACCGGGGCGACGAGCGCGCCTGAGACCATCGTGACCATCACCAACACGGTGATGCTGGGCTTGGTCAGCTCGAGCAGCGCTGACAGCTGTGCCCACGAACCGAATGGCAGCGGTGCGCTCTCCGCCAGCACGCCACTTTGAGGGCGAGTCATTCGTCGCGCTCCTGCCGTGACGCGCTCGATTCACCCTTGGCGGGCAGCAGCTTGGGCTCTTGGCTGGGCAGCTCGGGCGATTCGTTCATGGTCGGGGGCAGTGGATCGACGGACTCAGCGGCGGCGCGCTTGACGTGCCTTACTGCCTCTCCCAGACCTTTTCCAGCCGCGCTGATGCGACTACCACCGAACAGCAGAAACAGCAGCAGGGCGAGCAGGAGGAGCGACAGTGGCTTCGGCAGTACCACCAGGCCGCGGGGCCATCAACTGGGCGGGGCGCCAAGCATCAAAAAACGCCCGGAGAATCGGGCGCGGCGGAAGAGTAGCTGCAGGCTTAGCAGCACACCCACGCCGGCGAGCGCGCTCAGGGCGTACCTTGGCGGATCCGCCTGCCCCTGGTCGAGCGCAACCAAGACAGCGGCCGCGGCGCTACCGGGGCTGGCCAGCAGCAGCAGCGTGAGCGCGCGCCAAAAGCGCCGCGGGGGCGCGTCCGCATTCGGCCCAGGTCGCCACCCACGAATCACTGCGAGCGCGGCCAGCCACAGGGCGCCGCCCACCGCGCCGACGATCGAGAAGCGACCGAGCCGCGACAAGCGAGGTGAGCGCGTCCAAGGCGAGAGGCCGACGATGCGCGCGGTGCCGACCTGCAGCTTCAACGACAGCGACCGCTTGGCCGACAGCTCGAGGTCGGTGATCTCGACGCTGCGCAGATCGTCGGAAAATCGCAGCTGCTGCATGCCGAGCTGCACCGAAGCCGCGCCTGGCATCGGCCCCTCGACGCGGGAAGGCTGGCCGCAGCGCACGTTCAAGCCCAGAAGTGGGATCGGCACCAGAGCTTTGCCAGCACCACAGCTGGCGCTCGCGCGCTCGATCAAGTCGTTGGCGAGAGCGCCTGGACGCTCGGTGCCGCGCGGCAGCAGTTCTGCCAGTGCCAAGCTGGCGAGCAGCAAGCCCAGTAGCGGCAGCGCAGCCTTGACGCGCTCCGCGAGCGGCTTGGTCATGAGCTCGGGTCCGAGCGACAGGACGGCCGCGGAGAGCGCCACGAGCGCGCCGGCTTCGAGCGCCAGCGTCAGGACTGGCATTAGAAATGGGATGAGCAGGCCCGGGCTCTCTGCGGCCGCCGGGAACTGACGGCCGAGGCGGAGCAGCCCAATCAGCCCCACGGCCAGCACAGCAGCCACGAGGACACACCCATAACGGATCGCCGAACGCCCGTGCACAGCATACTTCTAGCGAAAAAGCGCGGCTTGCCCCAGAAACAAGCCGCGCCTATGCTCCGGCCTTCGCGGGCGGATGAACTTTCTGCCGTCCGCAGCAACGGAAGATGACACGTGGCCATGAAGGTTCGCATTCTTGCCTCGCTCGCTAGCCTCGCCGCCCTCACACTGACCCCCTTGGCGGCTTACGCCGCGGGCGTCGCTGAAACTTCGCCCACCGGTAAGGGCATCGCGGGTGGCGCCCTGCTGGGGGCCGAGCTGGTGTTGGTCACGGAGGCGGCCTTCGATGTGCAGCCGGCCTGGGCGTACATCGTCGGTGGCCTGGCCGGCGGTGCCGCTGGCGGCGTGGGTGGTTACTTCGTGGAGCAGGAGGGCGATGCACGCGTGCCGATGCTCATGCTGGCCGGTGGTCTGGCCTTCGCGATCCCGACCGTGGTTGCGGTAGCGGTCGCCACCCACTATGAGCCGCCCGCCGATTATCTCCAGGATCAGCCGCCTGCTGATGAGCCGCTGGCCGAACCGCCGCCACCGAGCGAAGGCGCTTCACCCCCGGCCGCTTCACCTCCGCCGGGGGGCGCGTCACCTGAACCGGCACCCGCAGCGCCAGAGGCCGCTCCGGCTCCCACGGGTCGGCGTCAGCTGCGCTCGAAGCGGCCACTGTCGTTGAAGCTCCCACCACCGGCCCTGCTCGGTTTTCGCGAGTCTCGGCTCGCGCTCGGCGTGCCGAACATCGAGCTCCGCCACGCCTTCACCCCCGCCGAGCGCATGATGTTCAACGCGCCCGACGTCGCCGAATGGCGTATCCCGGTTTTGGACGTCGTATTCTGAGGCAAAACTTACGGCGTAATCCCCGTTGGTAATCCGGGGGAGCTTTCGGCTAAGCTTGCGGGTCCGGACAACTTCCCTAACCCCTAGTTTTTGGATCGGAACATGGCACAACCAGCGCCCCCAAGGGCTGGAACATCACGTAAGCGGGCGGACGATCCCGCGTTGGGCAAGGTCATCGCGGGCCGTTACCGGCTCGAGGCGCGCATCGGCGAAGGCGGGATGGGCATCGTCTATCGCGCCCGCCACGTGCTCATCGACCGCGTCGTTGCAGTGAAGCTGATCCGACCGGATCTGCGTGGTGAAACCCATCTGCGAGCCTGGATGCTGCGCGAAGCTCGCGCCGCCAACCGCGTCGACCATGCCCACATCATCGACATCCACGACATCGGCGAAACCGACGACAGCGAGCTGTACCTGGTCATGGAGTACCTGGTCGGCACGCCACTGTCCTCCGAGCTGGCGCGTGGCCCCCTACCGCTCAACCGCGGCGTCGACATTCTCGAGCAGATGGGCGCGGCGCTCTCGCGCGCCCACGACCTCGGTGTCGTGCATCGCGATCTGAAGAGCGATAACATCCTGCTCACGGCGCGCGGTGGTCGTAAGGATTTCGTGAAGATTCTCGATTTCGGTCTGGCCGCCCTGGCGCACGATCCACGCCTGGCTCCCAAGGGCGCGGTGTTCGGTACACCCGAGTACATGTCTCCGGAACAGGCACGCGGTGAGCAAGCCGGTCCGCAATCGGACCTGTATGCGCTCGGCGTGCTGTTCTTCGAGATGCTGACCGGGCAGCTGCCGTTCCGCGCCGGCGATCGCGAGACCCTGCTGGAGATGCAGCGCACCGCACCCGCGCCACGCCCAACTGGCGTCAAGAAGGACTGCCACCCGGTCGCCGAACGCATCGTGCTGCGCCTGCTGGAGAAGGATCCGCGCAAGCGCTATCGCGACGGCCACCATCTGCTGGAAGAGCTGAAGGCGCTGCAGCGCTCGCTGCCCAGCACGTCCTGGGACAAGGAAGGGGCTGCGGGCGCCGCTGGTGAGTCAACGCCGGCACAGGCGCCGCCACCGCCACCGCCGCCCAAGACTCTCCCGGTTGCGGAATGGGCGACGCGAGCGGGCTTGTTCGCGCGCATGGTGGCGCGCGCTTACCCGTCCGCCAACGCGCCAGCGGAGATCGCGCAGTCGGTGAGCGCGATCTGGGAGGTCGCAGCCAAGGCCAATGGCCTGGAAGGTGAAGTCGCCAGCCACACACGCAAGCTCGAAGCGCTGGAACGCCGCGGCCGCGCGCTGCGCGCTGAAATCGGCCGTAAGGTGGAGGAGCTGGCGCACGAGGAGTCGCGCAGCCTGCGCGAGGCCGCAGCCTACGGAGAAGAGGAAGAGTCTGCGCGCCGGGAGCTCTCGCGGGCGCAGCAGATCGCCGAAGAGAAGGTGGGCGTCGCCGATCGCGCCGATCGCGCCGGACAGGGCTCGCGCGCGGTCTTCGAGGCGGCCGGCGCAGCTGCTGCGATGGTCGAGGCTCAACGGCAGTGGCTCAAGACCCGCGAGACTCGGCGCATGGCCCGCGAAGCCAGCGCGGCCGACTTGCGCCGTCAGATCGAGGAGCTACGCGGGCAGCTCGCACGCTACGCCGAGGCGCTGGAAGAGGATCTGGCGTCGGGTCGTGAAAAGGTCGCCGCGCGTGCGCGCGAGGGGCTGAAGTACGAGAAGATCTTCCTGGATGCGTCGGCGGTGCTCATCGGACACCTCAAGGGCCGGCCCGAGTGCCGCGACCTGATGAACGAGATCATGGCGCCACCGGCGCCCGAAGGTGACGGCCCGAACACCACGACACCTGGCGCGCGTGCAGAGGGTTGAAGCGTGTTCATCCGCGTCGAGGGCGCGGGGCGACTCGAGCACGGGCAGAGCACGCGCTTCAACTTCCAGCGCGGTCAGTGGAGCCTGGAAGGCTTCGTGCTGCGCTGGGGCGAGGCACTCTACGCCTTCGCCAACTCCTGCCCGCACTGGAGCGTGGACCTCGACTACGGCACCGGTGACTTTTTCGACGCCGAGCTGGATCGCATCGTGTGCAAGAATCATGGTGCGCTGTTCCACCCACAAACCGGCTTCTGCGAATGGGGCCCCTGCACCGGCCACTCCCTCGAACGCTTCGAGCTCACCGAGGAAGGTGCGGACGCAACAGTTCACATCCCTTGAAGTGCCGTTACATGGATCGCGAGCTCGCAGCGCGAGCTGGAACCACCTCAACCATACCTTGGCGCGGTCAGATCACGATCGCGATTGAGAGGAGGCCCGGGACAAACCCGGCGAGGCCGGGCACCGGCCGCGCCCCAGCCCACGTAGGTCGCGAGGGGCAACACGCGGAGTGCGGGGGAGAACAAAACCTACGCCGGCAACCGTGTTCCAAGGAACGACTTGAGCTTGATCAGGCTGCGCGTGTCGCGTGCGAAGCTTGGTGCTGCGTAGCCGGAGGCCCATTGCTTGACCTCGCGCACGAAGTCCGAGCGCAGCGTCGCGTCCTCCAGAATCTGCGCCACGCTGCGGCCACGCGCGCTGCCTTCACTCAGCTTCTCGACGTAGCGCTCGAGGCGCGCGTAGTCGGGCCCCAGGAACTCGCGGATCAGCTCGGCGTCGCCTGCCAGCCTGGCGAGCGCGCCGCCCGCGTCGCGCTCGGACTCCGCCACTTGCGCGGCCGCGACACGGAGCACGAACGCGTCATCAATGAAGCCCAAGTCCTCTAGACCATCCGGAATCAAATCGAGCGACTTGAACAGATAGGTGAGCGCGCTGGCCGCGCCGCGCTGAGCCCCAGGCGCGGCCTTCTGCTCGAGCAGCCCGGCGAGCTTCTGCGCGTCGTCCGCCAGCGACCTGAGCCAACCCGGGAATGCTTCCAAATAGCGAGAGTCGAGTGTCATCATTCTGTACCTTACCGCGTTTAATCGGCGTAAGACGAATCCCGAGCGGGTGCCGACAGCTCCATCCGAGCAACCACCTCACGCGAGCAGCGGACTGCCGAGGTCCCGCGACTTGGCCATGCCCGCTCGCAGCGCGCGTCGGCCTCGCCGGATTTCGCGTGGCTCGCTGCCGCAAAGACGATCGTGATCTGGTCTTCCAAGATCGTTGAGCTCGGTTCGGGGCTTTTCACTTACCGGAGCGGCACAGCACGCGCAAGGCGTTTTCCGAGAACAGCTTGCGAAGGACCGCTTCCGCGAGCCCAGCCTTGCGCAGCGCCCGCTGTAAGTCCGGAAGCCGACTCGCGTCTTCCAGCCCGCGCGCGGGGCTGATACCACCCTCGAAGTCGGCGCCAAGCGCGACGTGGTCATGCCCCGCGATCCGGAGCATGTACAGGGCCTGCTGCACCACGTCCTTGAGCGTCGCGGGCCGACCGCGCAGCACGAAAGCCGAGTGAAAATTCAGCCCCACCACGCCGCCCGTCGCAGCGATACCGCGTAGTTGCTCGTCCGTGAGATTGCGGGGATGGTCCGCCAGCTTTCGCGCGTTGGAATGCGTCGCGACGACGACACCCTTGGTTTCCTGCGAAAGCGCCAGGACGTCGCTCACCGCGCGATCCGACGCGTGCGACACGTCGACCGGTACTCCAAGCGCATGCGCACGGCGCACCACATCGCGACCCGACGCGGTCAGCCCGTACGACACGGCGTGCGCGTCGCCTGACGAGCTCGCGAGCGCGTTGTGCTCGGTGTGCACTAGCCCCACGACGCGCACGCCACGCGCCACCCAAGCCGTCAGGCTCTCGGGAGCATCCGCGATCGGCCCAGCCCCTTCGAACGCGAGCCAGGTGCTGACACCATTGGTCTTGCCGCAGCCAGGCGGCGCGAGCCCCTCGCCGGAAAACAGCTCCGCCAGCACCCGAAAGTAGGATTGTTCGAGATCGATCGACCGCGGACCAGTGGGTGATACGTCGCGGGGCACGAAGAGCGGCAGCACCACACCGGTGACTCGGCCCCGCTGCAGCGCGTCGAGCGACGCCTGCCCGGTCCCCTGCCTCAGCGGCTTTCCGTGAAAGCCCAACTGATAGGGCAGGTCCACGTGCAGATCGACCACCGGGATAGACGGGTTCTGGTCGGCACCGGCACCAGCTCCGAGCAGCGCCAGCAGCACGGCAGTGAGCAGGGCAACGCCTGGCCATCGGGCCGAAGTGCCGGCCTGTCTCAATCCTGGAATCGATCGCACCTCCGCATTCTATCCAGCCGTTCTCGTGTCCAGGCAAGCGCAGCCAGTCGAGCGGAGAGCCAAAAACAAGTCAGGGCACTCAAGTGGGGCGCCGTCCAGCCGTTCCCTGAAGCGTAAACCCCGGGGATTTGATCATGGCCTCTGTCGGAGCAACCGGCTCGAAGCGCAGGACTGCGAAGATGCAGTCGGCGCGCCGCATCCTGTTCGTCGATGACGACGAGCTGATTCTGCGCAGCATGGAGCGTGTGCTGCGGCGCCCAGCCACGGAGAACGGCTGGGAGCTGTGCTTCGCCATGGACGGCGACGCGGCGCTCGAGGAGATGGCGCGGGCGCCGGTCGAGGTGATCCTGGTCGACGCCAACATGGCGAGGATGAGCGGTGCGGCGCTACTGCGGCGCGTCCAAGAGCGCGATCCCGCAGTCGTGCGTATCTTGCTGTCCGGCCACACCGGGCTCGACGTGCTGCGAAGGGCATTGCCGTACGCGCACCAGTTTCTGCCCAAACCTTGTGATGGCCAGCTCTTGCGTTCCACTCTCGAGAGCGCTTGCGGTGTTCGCGCCTTGCTCGAGCGACCCGAAATGTGCCACCTGGTCGGCTCGAGTAACGAGCTACCCTCGGCACCGCGTACCTTCATCGAGCTCTCCAGCGCGCTCGCCAACCCTCACGCTAGCTCGCGCGCGGTCTCCGAGATCATCGAGCGGGACATCGCGATCTCGGCGCGGGTGCTGCAGCTGGTGAGCTCGGCGTTCTATGGCTTGCCGCGCGCGGTCACTTCGATCGGCGGCGCCGTGGCTTACCTGGGCGTCGAGGTGATCAAGGCCATCGTGCTTTCGGTCGATGTTTCACGCATGTTCCCGCTGACCCAGTCGATCCCCGATTTCTCGGTGGACGCGCTGCAGCAGCACTGCATGCGCGTGTCGCAGCTGGCCAAGCGCATCCTGGGTCACGAGCCCGCTGGTGAAGTGCTCGTCGTCGCGGGCCTACTGCAGGACACCGGACAGCTAGTGCTCGCCTCGCGCGCGGCCTCCCGCTTCGGCATCGCGCTCAGCACCTCGAGCGCGCGCAAGCAACCGCTGCACGAGGTCGAGCTGGAGCTGTTCGGCGCCTCCCACGCCGAGATCGGCGCCTACCTGTTGGGCCTGTGGGGACTACCTCAGCGCCTAGTAAGCGCGGTGGCCAACCATCTGGAGCCTCAGCGCGCAGGCAACCGCGTGTTCGACGCCGCCGCCGCCCTCTACGTTGCCAATCATCTGGTCGTCAATCCGGACGTGCCCGCCCTCGAGGAAGTGCCGCCGCACCACATCGCACTCGACCTGACCTTTCTGCGCATGGTCGGGGTCGCGCACCAGCTCGACGAGTGGCGCCGCCTGGCTCGCGCCTTCAGCTCGGGCCGGTCGCAGGCGCCAAAGCTCGTAGCGAGAGCCTGACTGCACGCGGGGACCGTGACAACGTCGACTTCTGAGCAGGCGTGCCACGCTAAGCGTGGCGGCCAATCGAGATCTGCAGCAACCCGAGAAAACGCCGCTACTTCGGCGGGACGATTGTGCCGCACGGGAACGTCGCGTTGAGGGATACGGTGTCTGCGTTCTTCACCATCTCGCAGGCCGTACCTTGCAGCTCGATGGTCGACGGTGAGCTCAGGCGCCAGCCATTCGGATCGTTGAGCACCAGAGGCATGCCGTTCAGCACCACCTTACCGTCCACCTCGCCGCCCGATTTGACGGTGCCGTTGATGGCGAACGCGCAGGAGCGCACGCCTTCGACGATGGTGGCGAAGGCCGCGGCCAGCTGGGCCTGGTCGTTGGCGAGGTACGAGCGCATCATCGGGTCGTTGCGCGGGTAGCCCTGGCCGACGTTGGCGAGCTCGGCCAGGTGCGCTTGATCCGCGTCCGCCGCGACGCTGATCACGAACGTGAACACGCCGGCCTGAAACGCGCGCTGCGCGGCTTCGATCGACATTTCTCGCGGTGGGTTCGTCCCGTTGGACGTGGGGTCCGCGCAACTGTCGGGGTCGCCGTCGGTGGCGAGAACGATCACCTTCTGACCGAGCTCCTGCACGCCCTGCAGGATGGCCAACGCGGCGTCGATGCTCTCGCCTGTCGGGGTGTTGTTGATCAGGACCGATTCCGTCGGCTGCCCCGCCGCAGGAACCGGGAATGCCGCATCGATGGGCGGATAGTTGTTCATCGCCGGTGCCACCGGCGTGATGATCGGGCAGGGCCGACCGGCCTCGCCGCTGTAGAGCGCGAGCCCGAAGCGGACTTGCGCCTGGAGCGTGTTGACGACGCCGGCGGCCTGGTCCATGAGCGACGTGCGCAGCACCTGCCAGCGATCACTAGTGCCAAACGGCGCGCTCATGCTGGAGGATTGGTCGACGAGCAGCAGCACCGTGGGGATCTGCTTGTCGAGGTTGATGTTCACATCGGCGCATACGCCGCCGGTGCCGCCGCCGCCTGGATCACCGGTCGAGCCGCCCATGATCAACGGTCCCAGGCCTTCCACGCACTTGCCGCTGCGGCTGCAGGACTTGCCCGAGCCACAGCGCGTGTCGTTCGGCACACAATCCGCGGTGCAGATCGACTCGGAGCCGCAGTACTGTCCCGAGCCGCAGGGCGCACCAGCGCTGCACGGGCTGCCGCACGTGAGCTCCGACTGACAGGGACTGACGAGACTCTCGCTAGCGCCGCCACAACTGGGCGCAGCGAGGGCCGTCAGCAACAGGCCAAACCCAACCGCAGTGCTACCAATAAATCGCCGCGTCCGTGATCGCGTCATCGCACACACCTCACCGTGATCGAAAGCTGCTCTCCGTGTCCGCAACGCTTCAAAGGTAGCTGATTCTCCTCGAAACGCAGATCATGTTGCGCTGTCCCACGTCCACCCACATTGGTGCCGCTGGGGAAACCGCCGTCAATTCGCCTTCCATTTGATGTTGCAGCCGATGCTCGGCTTCTGGTCAGAGCTGGGTGCCCGTCCGGCCAGCAGCGCTTCGACCGCCGCGCGGGTGTCCTTCCCGTCGACCGGCGCCTGGTTGTTCGGTCGGCTGTCGTCGAACTGTCCGCGGTACGCGAGCTTGCCCTGCGCGTCGTAGACGTAAAGGTCCGGCGTGCAAGCAGCGTCGAACGCGCGCGCGACCTGCTGCGATTCGTCGAACAAGTAGGGGAACACGTAGCCCGACTGCTCGGCCTCGAGCGCCATGGCCTCCGGCCCGTCGTCGGGATACTGCGCGACATCGTTGGAGCTGATCGCAACCATGCCGACGCCGCGCTCCTGACACAGCCTTCCGAAGTCAGCCAGACCCTGACGAATGTGCTTCACGTACGGGCAGTGGTTGCAGATGAAGATCACCACCGCCGGCCGGCCCAGCAGCGCGGCAGAGCTCACGTTCTTTCCAGAGACGACGTCGGGCAAGTCGAAGCTCGGCAGCGCTGTCCCCAGCTCACGCATGTTCGAAGGTACGGCCATACGTCCCCGTACCGCGCCCCAAACGGCCCTGCAAGGCACTCCACGGGCGAGAGAACAGGGAGGCGGGGAGACGGGGAGGTTTCTTGGGTTTTGTTCCGAACCCCAAGACTCTTTCTGATCTCTCCCCGCCTCCCCGTCTCCCTGTTGATTCCTTCTCGTCAGTTGCTGACGGAGCGGGGTAGGGCGAGGGCGGTTTCGCGGGGAGCTTCGTCGTAGACGATGGCGTAAACTGCGGCGCTGCCGAGCACGCGCTTGATGTAGCGGCGCGTCTCCACGTACGGAATCAGCTCTACCCACAGATCGAAGCTGCTACCCGAACGCTGCTTGAGCCAGCGCTGCGCGGCGCCCGGGCCGGCGTTGTAGGCCGCAACCGCCAGCAGCGGATCGGCGGGGAATTTGTCGCGGTACTTACCGAGCACGCGCGCCCCGAGCGAGATGCTTACGCTGGGCCGCTTCAGCGAGATGCGGTCGTGAGGTAGACCAAGAGGCCTAGCCATCTGGCGCGCGGTGGGCAGAATGAGCTGCATGAGCCCATAGGCATCCGCGGCGCTCTCTGCGTCGGGATCGAACGCCGACTCTTCGCGCATCACCGCGTAAATCAACGAGGCATCGAGCTTGTTCTTGCCGGCGTGCTCGCTGACCAGCTCGGCGTAGGGTCGCGGGTACGCGAGCTTCCAGGCCTCCAGCCAGTCGCCAGCCGGGAAGCGCGGTGGGACCTTGCCGAAGACCTGGCGCGCCGCGTCGCTCGACAGCTTCACCGCTCCGGCTCGCGCGTACAGCACCGCGGCGTGCAGCAGCAGCTCCGGAGCGGCCGATTCGGCTTGCAGAGCGCCGAGCTCGGCACGCACGTAATCGAGCTCACCGACCGCCGCCAGCTCCAGCGCGCGCCGAAAGCCGGGCTCGAGCACGCTGGGAGGCCGGCGAATGCTGGGAGGCCGAGCACGCGCGAGCTCCGAGCTGTGCTCGAGCGCGCGCGCCGCGCGTGCCGGATCACTGGCGGCCAGAGCTGAATACGCGGCGCGCACGTAGTAGCCGAGCGGCAGCTCCGCGATCAGCTGCTCGTAGCCGGTAAGGCCCCGCTCCCGCTCGCCGGTTTCGACCTGCACGCGCGAAAGGAAGTAGCGTTCGCGCCCGGCGAAGTCGCCGCCGCGCGCAGTCTCCAGCTCGGGCAGCCGCTGGATGGCGCGCGTCAGCGGCCGCTCCGCGCTCTGGAAGTCGCGCTTCTCCATGCGACGCAGCGCGAGCCGAAAGCAGCCTTCGGCGAGCATGTCGCCATCGGGGTAGTCATCCGGCATGCTGGAAAGTGCGTCGGTGAAGCGCGCCTCGTCGCCCAGCTCGAGCGAGCTGAGCGCTCCGTAGAGCCGGGCGTCGTCCGCGACGGCCTGAGTCGGGAAACTTCGCTCGAGCTCCGCGAACAGCTTGACCGCGACAGCGTGCCGGCCGCCGCTCTGCGCGGCGCGTCCTGCCGCGTAGAGGGCGCGCGCGCGTTGCTCGGCGGTGCAATGCGAATGCGCGACGCTGATGTAGTGTTTCTCGGCGTCGGCGTTGCGTTTGGTAGCCGTGGCCACCTTTCCGCGTAGCGCTTCGAGCTCGCACGGCTGCGGCTCACTTGCTTTGGGGTCGAGGCCGGGTAGGGCCGCGAGCAGCGTCTGCGCGGGCTCATAGCGCCGGGACTCGACGAGCAAGCGCGCTCGCTCCAGCTCTTCCGCGAGGCTGGGCAGCGCCAGCACCTTTCGGGCCTGCTCGGGCGCGCGCTGAAGCCAGCGCGCCTGTTCGGCCAGCGCGCGCTGCCCGCGAGCCGGTTCGTCTTCGGAGAGCACCAGCAGCAGCCGGGACAGGCGCAGCGCCTCGCTGATCTCCCCCTGGGAGCGAGCGCCCGGAGCGCCTTGATCGAGCGCGAAAAGCAGCGCTTCGGCGGCGGCGGCCCGGTCCTTGTTGCCCTGCGCCAGCTCCAGCAGCTTTCGATACTCGCGGAGCGCGATCTCCCGCGCGCCCGACTTCAGAGCCGCATCGGCCAAAAGCCGGCGGCGCCCGGCGGCTTCGGGCAGCGCCTCACCGGCGCGGCCCACCTGTGACAGCGCGCGATCCGCCGAGCCGAGCTTCAGCTCCATCCGACCCGCGCCGAGCGCCGCATACGGCGCCAGCAGCGAGGCCGCGGACACCGAAAGGAACGCTTCGCGCGCTTCAGCGTACTTGCCGGCGCGCTCCAGCAGCCGCGCGAGTAAGAAGCGGTGCCGATCGAGCTCACCCGCGGCTGGCGGAGCCGCATTGGTTGCCGCGCGCAAAAGCTCCGCAGCCGCGCCGTAGTCGCCGGCTTCCTGCTTGAGCCGCGCCGCTGCGTAGCGCGGCTCGGCGAGCAGCGGGCGGAACCCATCGAGCGACAGCGGCTCGGGCGCCGGCTGGCTGGCTAGTGGAGCCGCGCCGCCACGCAGCGCCGACACCTTGTCCGGTTGGCGTCCGAGCAGCGCAGGGTCCGGGCGCGTCGCCGCGCAGGAGTAGGCGATCAGGCACAGTACGCACGACGCGCCGAGCAGTAGCAAGGAGCGACGCGAGCCGGCTTTCAGCGTCGCCGCGCGTTCCATTGCTCCAGCGCCGCTTCCTCCTCGGTGCGCGCAGCCTGCTCGGCGGCGCGTTCGAGAAAGCTGGTCTCGTGATTGCGCACCAGCTGAGCATCGGCCTCGCGGCGCGCCAGCTCTTGGCGCAGCTGTTCTTCCGCTGCGCGCGCGGCGCCCAGGGCCTTGCGAGCCTCGTTTTCGGCGCGCTCCAAGAGCGCCGCTTGCGCGCGCATGGCCGTCTCGAATTCGGCGACACGCCGCAGCTCCGCGGCCGAAGCACCGCTGGTCAGCAGGCGCGCCTGTACCCGAGCGAGGCTGTCACGGGTCTCTTGGGCCTGCGCGCGCCGTGCGGCGGCTCGCTCGTGCAGCAGACGCTCCGCGTCAGCCGAACGCGCGACCTGCTCCGCCAGCGCCCGAGTCTGAGCGTCCGCCTGATCGTCGCGCAACTTGCGAAGCGCTTCCAGGGGATACGGGGGCCGCGCCATGGCCGCCGAAGACTACCACGGCAACCAGCGCGCGGCGCGCAAGCGACGAGCCGCGTGGGGTGGGGCCCCGCTGAATTCATTTCAGCGGGGCGGGGAGGCGCGTGCCTCGCTGTCTCGTGGGTTCCTAGCCCAACTCAATACGCAAGGAGCGGCAGCGACGAGCCGCGTGGGGTGGGGCCCCGCTGAATTCACTTCAGCGGGGCGGGGAGGCGCGTGCCTCCCCGCGAGACAGACAGTAGAGCCCATCCCATGAATGGGATGGGCTCTACGCGCGAGCGTGCCACTCTTGCAGGCTTCTCACCTGTGCGCCCCGGTTCTGCAGGAGCGCCGCAGCCTCCAGCGCGTCGGCCAGGGCGAGGCCGGCCGACATCGTCGTAAAGTACGGGATGTTCATGAGCAGCGCGTTGCGGCGAATCGAGTAGCTGTCGGCGATCGCTTTGGTGCCCTGCGTGGTGTTGATGACCAGCTGGATGTCACCGGCGCTCAGGCGATCCACCACGTGCGGCGAGCCCTCCAGCACCTTGTTGACGCGCTCGGCAGGAATGCGTGCGCGCTCCAGCGCCTTGGCGGTGCCGCCGGTGGCCACGATCGTGAAACCCAGGTTGCGCAGGCGGCGCGCCAGCTGACAGGCCTGCGCCTTGTCCTCGTCTTTGACGCTGATGAAGACGCGGCCGACGTCCGGCAGCTTGAAGCCGGATGCCGCCAGCGACTTGCCGAAGGCCAGCGCCACGTTCATGGCGATACCCATCACCTCGCCGGTCGAGCGCATCTCCGGCCCCAGGATGGTGTCCACACCCGGGAACTTGTTGAATGGGAAGACCGACTCCTTGACCGCCACGTGCATGGGCACGCTACCGTCCTCTACGCCGAGCTCGTCGAGCGTGCGACCCACCATTACTTTGGCCGCGATCTTGGCCAGCGGACGCCCGGTAGCCTTGGCCACGAACGGAACCGTGCGCGACGCGCGCGGATTGACCTCGAGCACGTAAACGCTACCGTCCTTGACCGCGAACTGCACGTTCATCAACCCCACCACGCCCAGCTCGAGCGCCAGCGCCTTGGCGTCCTGCTCGATGCGCGCCACCACCTCGGTGTCGAGCGAGTGCGGCGGCAGCACGCTGGTGGAGTCACCGGAGTGCACGCCCGCCTCTTCGATGTGCTGCATCACGCCGCCAATCACGGCGCGCTTGCCGTCGGAGACGCAGTCGACGTCGACCTCGATGGCGTTGCGCAAATACTCATCGATCAGCAGCGTTTGCGAGCCGCCCTCCTCCTTGGCCGCGTCGATGGCCACCTGCACGTAGGCCCCGAGCTCCTCTTCGCTCCAGCAATTCATCATGGCGCGGCCGCCCAGCACGTACGACGGCCTGACCAGCACCGGGTAGCCGATGCTGCGTGCAATCTCGCGCGCCTCCTCCACGCTCTTGGCGATACCAGCGCGCGGCCGGGCCAGGTTCAGCTTGGAGAGCAGCGCGTCGAAGCGCTCGCGATCCTCTGCGCGATCGATGGCATCCGCACTAGTGCCGAGCAGCCTGATCCCAGCCTGCTCGAGCGGCACGGCGAGCTTGAGCGGCGTCTGCCCGCCGAACTGCACGATCACCCCCAAAAGCTCACCTTTTTGGCTCTCCTCGCCGCAGATGGCCAGCACGTCTTCCAGAGTCAGCGGCTCGAAGTACAGACGATCCGAGGTGTCGTAATCGGTCGACACGGTCTCCGGATTGCAGTTGACCATGATGGTCTCGATGCCCAGCTCGCGCAGCGCGAAGACCGCGTGACAGCAGCAATAGTCGAACTCGATGCCTTGACCGATGCGGTTCGGACCACCTCCCAGGATCACGACCTTCTTCTTCGAGCTGACGTCGGCTTCGGACTCGGTCTCGTAGCTCGAGTAGAGGTAAGGCGTCTTGGCCGGGAACTCCGCCGCGCAAGTGTCGACGCGCCCGTAGACGGGCGACACGCCCAGCTCGAGGCGCGTCTCGCGCACCTCTTTCTGCGACAAGCCGCGCAACGCTGCGATCTGCGGGTCGCTGAAACCCAGGCGTTTGGCGTCGCGCAAGAGCTCCACCGAAAGCTGGGAAGCCGCCTTGATCTCGCCTTCCATGGTCACGATGCGCCCGAGCTGCGACAGGAACCAGGGATCGATGGCGGTGAGCTCGTGAATCCGCTGTAGCGAGATACCCGCACGCATCGCGTCGCCCACGTAAAATAGACGATCCGCGGTCGGCACCTTGATGGCGCGCTCCAGCGCCACGACCAGCTCCCCCTGCGCGGCCGGCGGCAGCGTGGGCCGCTCGCGCGGCGCCGGTGGGGCGTCGTGCTTCAAGTCGCGGCGCACATCGGGCTCCAGGGACAGCGTGCGGTAGTCGACACGGTCGAATAGACTGATGAAGCCGGTCTTGCCGGTTTCGAGCGATCGTGCCGCCTTTTGCAAGGACTCGCAGAAGGTGCGGCCGATCGACATCACCTCACCCACGCTCTTCATCTGCGTGCCGAGCCGCGGGTCGGAGCCCGGGAACTTCTCGAACGCGAAGCGCGGCCACTTGGTGACGACGTAGTCGATGGTCGGCTCGAAAGCGGCGCTGGTCCCGGTGATGTCGTTGGTCAGCTCATCGAGCGTGAAGCCGACCGCCAGCTTGGCGGCGATCTTCGCGATCGGATAGCCGGTGGCCTTGGAGGCCAGCGCGCTCGAACGCGACACGCGCGGGTTCATCTCGATCACGATCACGCGACCGGTCTTGGGGTCGACCGCGAACTGCACGTTCGAACCGCCAGTCTCGACGCCGATCTCGTGCATGACCGCGCGCGCGGCGTCACGCAGCCGCTGGTACTCGCGATCGGTCAGCGTCATGGCCGGCGCAACCGTGATCGAGTCACCGGTGTGCACGCCCATGGGATCGATGTTTTCGATCGAACAGATCACGATGAAGTTGTCGGCCGTATCGCGAATGACCTCGAGCTCGTACTCCTTCCAGCCGAGCAGGCTCTCTTCGACGAGCACTTCGGTGGTCGGCGATTGCTGCAGCGCCCAGGCCACCTTGGCGTCCAGCTCCTCGGGCTTGTCGACCACCGCGCCGCCCGCGCCACCCATGGTGAAGCTGGGCCGCAGGATGACCGGGAACCCCGTCTCCTTCACGATCTCCCGCGCCTCCGCCACGGAGTGCGCCACGCCAGAGCGCGCCGAATTGAGGCCGCAGTTGGTCATGGCCTCCTTGAACAGCTTGCGATCCTCGGCCTTTCTGATGGCGTCGATCTGCGCGCCGATCAACTGCACGCCGTAGCGCGACAGCACCCCCGACTCGTGCAGATCCAGCGCCAGGTTGAGCGCAGTCTGGCCGCCCAAGGTCGGCAGCAGCGCATCCGGGCGCTCGCGCTCGATGATGGCGGAGGCCGCCTGCAGCGTTAGAGGCTCGACGTAGGTGCGACGCACGAGCTCGGGATCGGTCATGATGGTGGCCGGATTCGAGTTGACCAGCACCACGTCGTAGCCGAGCTCGGTCAGCGCCTTTGCGCCTTGCGTGCCCGAATAATCGAACTCGCATGCCTGCCCGATCACGATCGGTCCCGAGCCAATCAAGAGGATCTTTTTGATGTCGGTTCGCGCAGGCATGGCAAGGGCCCCTACCACCACAAAGGTCTGCGTGGTATGGATATTCTCCTAGAGTGGCGGCCAATCGAGGATCGGTCGAAGTGTGCGTCGTGGTGAAAAGGGCTATGCTGTCGGTCGTGACGAGCCCCCTCTTCCGAAGCCCGTTCGGCCTGACGCCGAGCGAGCGGAAGCCCTGGCGGAGCGGATCGCTGCCTTACTCGGCGGGCGAAACGAGATCCTGGAAGCCTACCTTTTCGGCTCCCACGCGCGCGCGGAGGCGCAGCCTCACAGCGACGTCGACATCGCGGTTTTCGTGGATGGAGGGCAGCTCGAGGTAGGCGCCTTTG
>DATEDZ010000092.1:0-25322 GCA_035281385.1 Polyangiaceae bacterium | reverse complement strand
ATGCGAGCGTTCCGCGCGATCTGTGCTTGGATCTTGGCGCTTCCGCTCCTGATCTTCGGCTCGAACTATTTCCTGCACTTCTTTCCGCTGCCCGCGGGTAACTCGGACGACGGGCAGCGCCTCCTTCAGGCGATGCGCGATGGAGGGTTGATGACGGCGATCGCGTTCAGTCACGTCGTCGCAGGCGCGATGCTCGTCGTTCCCCGCACGCGCTTCGCCGGTGCGCTCCTGCAGCTTCCAATGACGATCGGGATCACTGCGTTCCACGTCACCATGCTTCCGTCCGGACTGTTGCTGGCGATCCCGATGTTGTTGCTCAACCTCGGCGCCCTGGCCGACGCAACACGGTTACAGAACCTCGTGAGATCGGAATGAGGAGATGTCGATGAAGACGATGGCGGCGCTTCGAGCGTGGGCTACCCGGGGCCAGGGTGTTACGGAGGATGTTGCATGCAAAGGGACCGCTTTGGAGTCCACGACGTTCAAGCTCGGAGGAAAGGCGTTCCTCTTCGTGCAACCGAAGAACGGATCGTTCATCGTGCGTCTCAAGCTGCAGCGCTCCCTCCCGAAGGCAAAGCGTCGCGGCTACGAGGCTGGCGCGAACGGATGGGTGAAGATCACGCTTGCTTCAGAGGATCCTCCTGCAGTGCTCTCGACGTGGGTGGACGAGAGCCGGTGCACTGTCGCCGAGACGACACCGGCACGCACCTTACGGGCGAAACCGGAACGTCTAAAAGCGAAAGCCGGAAAGACGGCGCGAGAGCGGCGTTGACGAGATACACAGCCCGCCGCTGTGGAAGGCGTCATGATATCTTTGCCCAGCTGTGCGTCGCAGGTCGTGCACGCGGGAAGCTGGTTGCGGGCGCCTACCACGCGGCCCTCGCCATCGAGCACGGGTGCGAGCTCGTTACCACTGACGGCGATTTCGCCCGCTTTCCGGGCCTACGGTTCCGCCATCCGCTGACCTGAGGGCGGAGCCTAGCCGACCAGCACCGAGCTCAGGGCCATCGCGACTTCCATGCGGCCCTGTATGTGGATTTTGCCTTCCATCAGCAGCTCGAACGGATTGCGTTCACCGCGCGAGAGCGCCCAGAAATCGCCGCCCGCGATCTGCACGGTGCAGGAGGGGGCGCTGGCGCCGGCCAGCGCGGCGCCGGGTGAAAGCAAGAGCGTGCGCACGCCGTCGCTCTCCGCGACCTCGAAAGCGACGCTACCGTCCACGTTGCGGATGGCCTTGGCGCGCTCCGGGTCCAGCGACAGTGAGCGCAATGCCAACAGCCGATCTGCGTCACCGCTGTCGAGTAGGGTTGCCCCCTCTCGGATCAGCGCGGCAAAGTCCGCCGGGCTGAGTGAAACCTGCAGAATCGCGTCGGTGGTGGCGCCCCGCGTCACCTCGAGCTTGCCAGCGTCGAGTCGCAGCGCATGACTATCGGGCCCGACATGGAACACCAGCGAGCCGGGCGAGGTCACCTTGCCGTTCGAAGCTTGCGCGAACCACGCGGGCAGATAGCTCTCGAAGAACTCGCTCGCCGAGGTCGGGGCGGCGTCTGGCCTACCCGCGGAGCTGGCTTGGTTGCTCACGACTTGAAAAGCTCACTGATGGCGTGGGTGTCGCGGGCCCCGAGCAGCCCGAACTGCACTCCGAAGCCACCAGGCTTGATCCAGCGAATCACGCCAGGCAGGCGCGCGTCGGCCTGGGTGTTCGGCAAGCGCAGCACGATGGTAACCTGCATACCGAACGCCACCTGAGCCTCCGAATCGATGAACATGCCACCGATGCTGATGTCTTTGGCGCGGCCGCCGATGCTGGCGCCTCCGCTCACCTCGCAGGTGATTTCCGTGTTGAGAGGGACCCGTGGATGACTACGTTTGTCCTGCACCATGACCTGGGGGGCGGTTAGTGGGAGAAGCAGAAGAGCCCTCCACGGAGCCATCCTTGGAACCTCCGGGTGACGCTGTCAAGGAGCCGGAAGTGCGGCAGAAAAGCAGCGCCCGGCCGCGCGCTTTTGTGCGCCACTTCGACGGCTGGGAGCTCGGCGCCCTCACGGCAGCGTTGGTGCTTGCGGCCGCGCTGCTGGCCGTGCCTCGTGCCGCTGCCCCAGGCGTGTTTCCGGTTCCTCTGGTCGACGTTGCCGAGCTGCACCGGACGCGCGCGACACAAACCGAGCTCGCAGATCGTGCCGCGCGCGAAGGCCTGCCGTTCGAAACGCGCGCCGTGGGCGACGCTCTGCGCCGGCTCGGCCTGGTGCTTTCGGGAGAGCGCGGTGACGCCGAACATCTGCGCCGCGTGCTCGGCGAACGCGTTGGCCTGGCGCTGGCGGCCAAACAGGGCGACGCGCTATTGCGGCTGCGGGCGATCCAGACCCGCCTATTCGTGCGAGCCGTGCAGCAGTACCGTGTCGGAGCCAAGCTCGAAAGGGAGCTGGCCGCCCTCGGTGGAGATTTCGTGAAGCGCGCCACGCACCATGGCTGGCTCACCGCGCAAGGCTGGTGCGGCAGCGAGGACGAGCTTCGCACCTTGTTCGCGATGCGTTGGCTCGAGCTGACGCGCCTGCGCAGCGAGCCCCATTTGGGGCCCAGCCTGGCCGAGTGGCGTCGCTATCATCGCTTCCTGCTGCTCTATCCGGAGCGGGGCCCGGGGCTCGACCCACCCGAGCGCGAGCGCGCCCAGATGCGACTGCGCTATGTCGAGGCGCTGGCCCGCCAGGATCGCGATTATCCGGCGGCATTGGCGCGCGGCAGCCTGCTGGCCGATCTGGGTGATGGCCAGCACGGCGCGGCGGCGCTCAGCGGCCACCTGGCGCGCTCGAGTGGATCGGAGTGGGCCCTTCGGGCGCGGAATTACTTGCTCTACGCGGCAGCCGGGCGCAGCGCTGAGCCCTGACCTCGCCGCGGCTGACGCCGACCTGGGAGGTGCTAGAACCGCCCGCCTCGAACTTGCCTCGGTTTCTCGCTCCTCTGCCGCTGGATCGCAGCATCGTGTCGCTCGACGAGCTGGCGCGCCGGACGCTCGCTAGCCGCGGCAGCAGCGCTTGCGTCGGAGTCGAGGGGTCGGGCGTGGCGCTCTTGGCAGGGCGATTGCTGCGCAGCGACGCCGCTCGCGTGATTTGTGTGTGTGCCGACACCGAAGCCGCGCAGCGCACGGCCAGCGACCTGACAGCCGTGACCGCCGGCTTGGGCTTCGCAGGTCTGCCCGCCTCGAGGCCCGCGCTGGAGCCGCTGCTGCTCACCGCGCAAGACGCCACGCCGTACGCCGAGGCGCGCGCCGACCGGCGGCTGGCCATGCTGCGCGCGGCAGCGTTGTTTCAAATGGCGGCAGGGCTGCCAGCGCGGCTCGTGGTGACGAGCGCCGGCGCGCTGCTGCGACGTGTCCCACCCCGGCGCGAGATGCGAGAGAGCGGCGTCACGCTCGAGGCCGAGAGTGAGCTCGACGTACCGAAGTTTGCGCGCAAGCTCGATCTGGCTGGCTACCTGCGCGTGCCGCTGGTGGAGGATCCTGGAAGCTTCGCAGTGCGCGGAGGCATCCTCGACGTTTGGCCGAGCGCCAGTGATGCGCCGGTCAGGGCCGAGCTTTACGGCGATCTGGTCATGACTCTGCGTAAGTTCGATCCGGAGGATCAGCGCACCTTGGCCGAGATCAAGTCGGTGGTCGTGCCGCCTGCGACCGAATCGGTGCAGCAGTCGGGCGGTGAAGCGCGTGCCCGCCAGGCCTTGCGCGCGCTTTGCGACAGCGTCGATTACCCGACCACCAAGGCCCGTGCGCTGATCGACGACATCGCGACGGGTCGCACGTTCTTCGGTGCGCAAGGTTACCTGCCGGCGTTCTACGAGCTTGAGTCGCTGTTCGACTATCTCGGTCCCGAGGACCTGCTGCTGATCGAGGATCCGCCGAACGTGGTGCGAGCCCTGCGCGAGGAGCTGCTGCGGGGCCGTGAGGGTGAACGCAGCCGCGCCGGCTTGCCTCACTTCCCGCTCGACCAGCTGTACGTCACCGAAGAGCAGCTGGCGTGTGAGCTCGGAGCGCGGCGTATCCTGTCGCTGCATCGGGCGGGCGTCTCGGGTTCAGAAGCCTCCGACGCCATCGAGCGGCTCGAGCACGCCGCGCCCGATGCGCCGACGCTGGCGCTCACGGATCAGGGCGAGCTCGAACGCGCCATCAAGGCGGCGCGGCAGCAAAAGGGCAAACACGACGCCCTGGATCCGCTGGTCGAGGCGCTCGCCGAATGGCACGAAGCAGGGCTACAGGCGTTGATCGCGGCTCGCACCCAGACTCAGGCGGATCGCCTGGTGACGCTGCTCCAGCACCGCAGCGTGACCGCGACGCGTAGCGGCGACGAGGCGCAGGGCATTCCGGCGGCTGAGGTCAGGGTCGTCACGGCGCCACTGGCGCGGGGTGTGATCGCGCAAACCGAAGGCTATGTGCTGCTCACCGAGGAGGAGATCTTCGGTGCGCGTGCGCGCCGCAAGGCGGAGCCCAAACAGCGCAATAGTCAGGCTTTTCTCGAGGACTTGCGCACGCTCGACCCGGGTGATCTGGTCGTGCACACCGATCACGGCATCGGGCGCTACCTCGGGCTCGAGCGCAAGCTGATCGGTGGCGTGGGCGTCGACCTCTTGGTCGTCGAGTACGCAGCGGGCGACAAGTTGTTTCTCCCGGTTCATCGCCTGAGTCAGATCCAGAAGTACTCGGCCGGCGAGGGCGTCCCCAAGCTGGATCGCCTGGGCGGCCAGACCTTTTCGAAGACCAAAGCCCGCGTCGAGCGCCACGTGCGCCAGATGGCCGATGATTTGTTGCGTCTCGCTGCGGAGCGTAGCGCGGTCCAAAAGGAACCGCTGGACGCGCCCGGCGACGACTACCAGGCCTTCGAAGCGGCGTTTCCGTTCGAAGAGACCCGCGATCAGGCCAGCGCCATCGCCGAAGTGCTGTCGGACCTACGCACCAGCAAGGTCATGGATCGCTTGGTCTGCGGCGATGTGGGCTTCGGCAAGACCGAAGTGGCGCTGCGCGCCGCCTTCTTGACCGCGAGTCAGGGCCGCCAAGTGGCCCTCTTGTGTCCGACCACGGTGCTGGCGCAGCAGCATTTCCTGACGTTTGCCAGTCGTTTTGCCGAGTACCCGCTGACCGTCAAGGTGCTGAGCCGCTTCGAATCGAAGAGCGAGCAGCTCGAAACCTTGAAGGGGTTGAAGGAAGGCAGCGTCGACGTGCTGGTGGGAACGCATCGCGTGCTGTCCAAGGATGTCCACTTCAAGAATCTCGGGTTGCTAGTGGTGGATGAGGAACAGCGTTTCGGCGTCACGCACAAGGAGCGCATCAAGCAGCTCAAGACCAGCGTGGACGTGCTCACCCTGAGCGCCACACCGATCCCGCGCACGTTGCAGCAGGCGGTCGGCGGGCTGCGCGACATGTCGCTGATCTCGACCGCACCCGTGGATCGCCGCGCCATCCGCACTGTGGTCTCGCAGTTCGACGAGGTCCTGATCCGCGAGGCGGTGCTGCGCGAGCTGTCACGCAGTGGGCAGGTTTTCTACGTGTACAATCGCGTGGAGGGCCTGTACGAGCGCGCCGATCGGCTCAAGGCGCTGGTGCCCGAGGCCCGCATCATCGTCGGTCATGGGCAGATGTCGGAGGGCGCGCTCGAGCAGACGATGCTCGACTTCGTCGAGGGCAAGCACGACATCTTGGTGGCGACGACCATCATCGAAAGCGGCCTGGACATCCCGCGCGCCAACACCATAATCCTGGATCGCGCGGACCTGTTCGGACTGGCGCAGCTCTATCAGTTGCGTGGCCGGGTGGGCCGCAGCAATGAGCGTGCCTACTGCTACCTGCTGGTTCCGCCGCCGAGTCAGATGACCGACGAGGCGCGCGCGCGCATCGAAGCGCTCGAGCGTCACACCGAGCTCGGCTCGGGTTTTCGCATTGCGGCGCTGGACATGGAGCTGCGCGGCGCTGGGGACTTGCTGGGCGGCGAGCAGAGCGGTTTCGTGGCCAGCGTTGGCTTCGAGCTGTTCTGTCATATGCTCGAGGAGGCGACGCGCGAGCTACGCGGCGAGCATGTCGTGCACGAGGTGGATCCCGAGCTCTCGTTCGACGTCGAGGCGCTGCTGCCGGAAGCCTACGTGGCGGAGGTTGGAGTGCGCTTGTCGCTCTACAAGCGCTTGTCGAGCGCCACCGACGATGCCGAAATTACCGCGCTGGCTGCGGAAATGGAGGATCGTTTTGGCCCGCCGCCGCTCGAGGCCAAGCAGCTGGTCGAGCTGATGCGGCTCAAGACCGAGCTGCGCCAGTTGCGCGTGCTCGGTTGCGAAGCGACCGGCAAAGCCGTCACGCTGCACCTGGCTGACGATACGCCGCTCGATCCGCAGAAGGTCGGAGCCCTGGTCGCGACCAAGAAGTCACCCTACCGATTGTCTCCCGACGGTCGCCTGACGCGTCGCGCGCTCGAAACCGAGACTCTCTCGAACGGCCTGCTTCTAGCCGACAGGATGCTGGACGAGCTGGGCAAGTGTTTGAAGGACGCAGGCTGAGTCGGTATCGGCCTGGAGTAGTCCTGGGCGCTACCGGCTGCGGCGTCGCCCGGCGCGAATCTGCAGCAGAGTGAAGCGACCGAGCACGTTGCGCAGGGGCTGCTCGGCGCCTTTGCTGTCGCCGTCCACGATCAGGCGCGGCTTGCCGCCTTCGACCACCGCGCGGATCACGACTTCGTGCAGGCGCTCGCGGCGCGCCACGTCGGCCAGCTCTTGCAGCAGCGCCGGGGGCAGGCGGCCGCGCTCGAGCGAGAGCTCACCGTGCCGTGCAGATAGCCGAAACAGCTCGCGCGCCCGCGAAAGCGCGCGCCAAGCGTACAGCGCGAACAGGCTGAGCAGAAGTAGGCCGAGCCCGCGCAACAACATGGCAGCGGACTACCGTTTCACCGAGACGTGCACGTGGGTCGCGTCTTCGTAGTAGACCCAATCGAAGTCGGCCTGCACGGCCAGCGCCGCGAGCCGTCCGAGCTTCTTCGGATCTTGGTCGGAGGTGGTGATGTCGGCGGCGCGTCCCTCGTAGTGCACGCTGTCCTGGCCGTGCTCGCGGCGATCATCCCAGGCTTCCGTCACGCGCAGCTCGACTTTCGGCCAGGTCTGCCGCACACGCTTCGAAAGCTCGACGAGCTTCAGGCGCAGGCGCGGGGTCATGCGCCGATCGGAGGCATTGCGCTCCTCGTCCTTGAACACGAAGGGGCAGCCCGCGCAGCCACCGAGCCGGGCATAGGCTGGGCTACCGCGGCGGATCGGCTGATCGGCCGCGCCCACGACCCGGATCTCGGCGTCGTTGGGAACCCGCTCACCCATCGAAAGCACGCTGCGCTCGCGCTTGACCAGCGAGTCGCCGTCCGACTGGTCGAGCTGCTGCAGTTGCTCACAACCCCCCAAGGCCAGCGCCAGGAGCAGCACGACGGCGCGCAGCGAATCTGGCATGGGAGCCGCAAGCCTGGCTTGGCGCGGGGCCGGCGGACAAGAAAACAGCGACGAGCCGGCGCGGCGTTGGCATCCCGCTGCGGCTTGACCTGAGCGGGTGCCAGTTCGAAGCCATGCGGCAGCAGCTGGGCTGAGCTTTGTGGATCGGCTGCGGACATTTCCTGTCTGCCCTCAGCGAGTCATGCGCTCGCGGCCGTAGAATCCGCGCGATCCCGGTGGTAGATACCGATCCGTGACGTCGGCGCCCCGTTTCGAGCTGGAGCAGTCGGACGCAGTTGTGTTCCTGCGCACGCTGCCGTCCGAATCGGTCGACCTGCTCGTCACCGACCCCGCCTACGAGTCGCTCGAGAAGCATCGCGCGATCGGGACCACCACGCGCCTCAAGGTGAGCGACGGTTCGAGCAACCCCTGGTTCAGCGTGTTTCCCAACGCGCGCTTCGCGGAGCTGTTCGCGGAGGTGCATCGCGTGCTCAAGCGCGATACGCACTTCTATCTGATGTGCGACCCAGAGACCGCCTTCATCGCCAAGCCGATCGCGGAAGAGGCTGGCTTCAAGTTTTGGAAGCCGCTGGTGTGGGACAAATGCGTCGGGCCGGAAACACCAGTTCGTTCGGATAGGGGCGTCGTGCCAATCAAGGACATCATTCCCGGCGACCACGTCTACACCCCCGATGGTCGTTTGGTTACTGTGCTTGCGACGCGAGACACGCGAGCGCCTGCAGTGCGAATTGCCCTCTCGACAGGCGCAACGTTGATCGCGTCGGTGGATCACCGATTTCTGCTAGCCGATGGAACTCAGGCGGAGGCGGGCTCGTTGCGCGCAGGAGTCACGTTAGCGCAGGGATCGCTAGGCCTCAGCGACAACGTCGACGAAGTATGCCTCGAGGACTTGCTGGAGGACGACGAGCGAATCCTCGAGTTTCCGGACCCGTGCTGCTGCCTCTTCTGCGGGCAGGCGTTGGAGAGTACGCGCGCAGCCGCTGCTCATCAGGCAAGGTTCTGCGAAAAAGCCCGCCCCAAGGCGGCGATGGCCGAGGAACTTGGCGTCGCGCCTAAGAGGTTACGCCGTTGGATGAACGAAGGCCGGCTCCCCGTCGCTTGGGCAAAGCAGCTCGGGCTGGCAGACCTCGCGACTGGCCGCTCGCAACTACGTCTACAGAACGATTCGGCTACTTGGTTCGAACCGACCATCACTCTCGACTATGGTTGGGGAAAGCTGGTTGGCCTCTTCGCTGCAGAAGGTTTCCGCACCGAACAAAGCGTGAGCTTCGCTCTTCACCGCGAGGAGAAGCACCTACAGCGCCATATCAGCCGTATGGCGCGCTCACTCGGAGTCAAGGCAACCATTGCGGAGAAGGAGGGCAATGGTGTCATTGTGCATGTGCCCTACCAGGTTTTCTCGAGAATCATCGGGCAATTTGTGGGAGGCAGCAATGCCCGTACCAAACACCTGTTGCCACCGGTCTACCAGGCTCCTGCTGAGTTTCGCCGCGGTGTCTTCGACGGCATCATCGAGGGTGACGGGCACTGGTCGCAGGAGGCGCAGCGGGAGACACTGAGCGTCGCATCACTCGACCTCGCCGCGTTCGTTCTAAGATTTGCGCGCGGACTCGGTTGGGAGGCGACGATTCGCCGGTACGAGAACGACCATGCGGGGTTCTGGCGTGTCCGCTTCGATCCGGCGCAGAAGGCTCGTGCCATTACGGTCGTGTCGGTAGAGTCGACTGGCGAGGTAGACCTCGTTGATATTGCCATCAACGATGCAGCGCAGCTCTATGAGCTGTACGATGGCACGGTCAGCCACAACTGCCGAATTGGTATGGGCTACCACTACCGAGCGCGCTACGAGTTCGTGCTCTTCTTCGAAAAGGGCAAGCGGCGCCTGGCAGATCTCGGGATCGCGGACGTGCTCGACGTGCCGCGCATTCGCGGCGCCTACCCGGCGGAAAAGCCGAGCGCACTCTTCGAGATCTTGATTGGCCAGAGCAGCAGCGAACACGATCTAATTGTCGATCCGTTCATGGGCTCGGGTTCGGTTGGCGTCGCTGCGCTGCAGCTCGGCCGGCGCTTCGTCGGTAACGATATTTCGGCTGATTCCTTGAAACTGTCCCGCGAGCGTCTACTCGGCGGTGGCGGCACGGAAGGCGCGCTCATCACCCGGGGTAAGCATCACGTGGCCGTGCAACAGCGCTTGGCGCTCGGGTAGCAATGGCGCTCAGCGGCAAAGAGTACGCAGATCTCGTCGCTTCTTACATTCTGAAGAACTTCGGCGCGCGTGGCCTTACGGTGTACCGAGAAGTCTCGATGGGGAAGACCATCATCGGCAAGAATCGTCACGTGGATATCCTGGTGATCCATGAGGCGACGAGCGCGGTGCTGGCCATCGAGTGCAAGTACCAGGACACGCTCGGCACCGTGGACGAGAAAATTCCCTACGCCATCCAGGACATGCAGGCGATGGGCGTGCCCGTATGCCTGGCGTATGCAGGCGGTGGCTTCTCGGCGGGTATTCTGCACATGCTCGCGGCCTGTCCGATCGCAGCGCAATGCTTGCCCGCGCTCGATCTATCACCGGCGCGCGAGACGCGCGAGCTCGACATCGCGCTCGCCATGGCCTTCCGCTTCTGGGATCTGGTCGTCGCCAGCAAGAAGCCTTTCGTGCTCCCGGACCCGGAGACTCGCACGGCTGCTGCGGCGGAGGCGCTGGCCGATACGCTCAGCGCAGGACCGCTCTTCGCGAGCCGTAGTCCCGACGACTAGCTAGTCCCAGAAGGCCCGCAGGCTGGCCGAAGGCATCTCAGAAGCCATCAACGGTACGGCTTTCGGAGTACAGTTCGGCCTGCTGAGCGCGATCATTCTGGCGTTCCTGACAAGGAAGCGTCGCCACGGTTGAGCTACGCACTCCGGCTGCGGCGACGCTGCTCAGGTTGACCCTCAGCCGTCCGATTCGTCGCGCTGAAACCCAATTCGCTTCGCCGGTCCTGACGCGGGCGCCATCAGCTCACGAATCGCGTCGAAGACCACGCTGAACTGCGCATCGTACTTCGCCTCCAACTCCCCGAGCTTCTGCGCCAGGTCTGCGTGCTCGCTGAGCAGCTGCCGCAGCCGGACGAACGCCCGCATGATTTCGATATTGACCTCGATAGCGCGAGCGCTCCGAAGCACGCTCGACAGCATCGCAACTCCTTGCTCGGTGAAGGCCAGGGGCAGGTACTTCGTGTACTTTCCTCTGCCACTCGGCTGCCTGGATCCCGGGGTTTCACTAGTGATTCCCTGTGGTTGTGCGTCTAAGATCACAATTTGTGATCTTAGACGTTGGCTTTCCTCGCGGGTCAGTTGGAAAGCGAAGTCGTTCGGGAAGCGCTCGCGGTTCCGATTGACGGCCTGAACCAGCACTCGGGTCTCCACGCCATAGAGTCCGGCGAGGTCCGCGTCGATGATGACCCGGTGCCCGCGCAGCATGACGATGATGCGACGAACCTGTTCGGAGTTTTGACTCGCGCGCATCGGCGGATCGAAACCAGCGAAACTCGTGCCACTAAGGCTCAACCGACAAAGCACGAGCAAATGACCGTTCTTGCTTGGCCGCCACCTGTGCACCGGCTGCCACCGCCACCCAGCACGCCCTCAGGGTGAGGCTACCAGCCGTGCTTGGTGGTGAGCTGATAGGTGAAGACCAAGGCCAGGGCTAGAAAGGCGATCAAGCCGAAGTAGCGCACTGCCCACGTCACGCGATCATGCGGGGTGACCTGCTCGAGATCGGCATTGTCACGCTGGAAGATGTGCATGGCGCCGAGCGCCGCGATCAGCAGGATCTGCGGAGAGAAGCTGACGACGCAAAGCAGGCCCATCAGGATGGCCCCGATGATCCAGGCTTTGCGTGACAGCACGCGAGCGATGCGGCCGCCGTCCAGGAAGCCGAAAGGCGCCAGGTTGAACAGGTTGAGAAAGAAGCCCACGTAGGCCAGACCCAAGAAAAAGGGGCTGTGAAGCGCCAGACCGATCCCGGCGCAGACCAGCGCGGCCCCCGTGCCCCACAGTGGCCCACCGAACGCAATGTTGGCCTCCACGCGTGGGTGCTCGGGGTGGCCCTTCATGGCGATCATGGCGCCGAAGAACGGGATGAAGATCGGCCAGCCTGCCGCGACGCCCGCGCGCTTCATCGCGTAGCCGTGACCGAGCTCGTGGATCAAAATCAGCAGCACGAGGCCGATCGCGAACGGAAAGCCGCCCTGCAGCGCGTAGGCGAGCACCGACGCGATCATCGTGCCGCCGCTCAGCAGCACCTTGCCGAACGGCGCTGCCTTGAGCAAGACCAGCAGGCTCTTGCCCTTTGCGAGCAAGCCAAGCACCAAGGCTATCGCACCGCCGCGCAGCAGCGAGCTGGCCCCGCTGGCGGGGGCGCCCGACGCGGTGGCGAACGCCGGCGGAAGGGGTGGTGGGTCGTAACCTGGCTCGCGCTCAGGCGGCTGTTTCATTCTTCTTTCTGCCTAGCGCCGCTTTCAACCATCAAAGTCTCATGGTTTCGTCGCGGCGGCAACCGCTGACGCTTACGGCGCGATGGCTTCTCACTCGCGGGGCCCCGGCCCCGCTCCTAGCTCCACGAGCAGACTTTGCGCGCGCTCCACGTCACGCAGCAGGAACAGCACGTAGCGCAGATCCACATGGATGCTGCGTGTGCTCGGCAAGAACACCCAGTCGGAGGCGACCGATTCATACGTGCCGTCGAAAGCCAGACCCACCAGCTCGCCCCGCGCGTTCAGTGTCGCCGAGCCCGAGTTGCCGTTGGTGATGTGTAGATCGCTCAGGAAATCCACCGGTACGTCGGCCAGCGATTTGTCGTAATAGCGCGACTGCGGCGCGGTCTTGGCGGCTTGCAGTAGTTTGTTCGGAGCGTCGAACGGCTCCTTGCCAGTGTGTTTCTTGACCAGCTGCGAAAGGGTCGTAAACGCACCCTTGTCGGAGCTCGGTGTGCCCGGCGGCGCCTTCTGGATCGTGCCGTAGGCGATGCGCAGCGTGCCGTTGGCGTCGGGCGCGACCGCGCCGCCGCGGAAGGCCAGCATCGCTTCGAGGTAGCGCGGCTTGAGCAACAGCAATTGACCGTCGAAGCGCTTGTGGCGATCCTCGACGGCGCGAAGCAGCGGGTAAAGCTTGGTACCGAGGCGCACGATAGGGTCGGCATGGGCCACCAGCGCCGCGGGACGCCCCTTCTCGAACAGCTCGAGCCGGACCTTCTCGTCGCCGAGCTTGGTCTTGTCGTACAGCTTGGCAATCGCGGCATCGATGGCGGCGTCAGTCGTGTCCTTACCGACGATCAGCTCCAGCACTGGAGTGCGCAGCCCCGCATCGCGCGCGCGATCGCGCTGCAGCGCCAGCTTGAGCATGGCCCGATCCAGCTTCGGATGGTAGCTGGAGCTCAGCTGCTTCAAGTCGTCCCTGAGCCTGGGGAAATTACGCTCCTGATAGGCGGGATCGCGCTCGGCGTCCGGCTTCTGCCGCTCATGAGCCATGCGCGCGATGCGGTAGGCGGCCAACAGCAGCCGCGGCATCAGCATCTCACGCTCCAGCGCGCTGTCGGCCTGGCGCGTCTTCTCGCGTTCGGCAAACGCCCGATCCAGCTCGCCGAGCACGGTGCCGTAGCTGGCCATGCGCGCCGCGTCCGCGGCGATGAAGCTGTGCAGCGCCTTTTCCTCGGCTTGCTTCTTTTCGATCAAGCCCGCGCTCTTCAGACCTTCGAGCTCACCTTGGTGCTTGGTGCGGTAGTTGTCGAAGCCGCGTTTTCGGCTGGTGGCCTTGATCGCCACCTCCGCGTCGTCCTTGCTCACGCTGTCGATCAGCGCCAGGTAGGCGTCGAACTTTGCCAGTTCCTCGGGATAGATTTTCTCCACCACCTGCCGCACTTCGACGCCGGGTGCGAGCAGCGACGTTTCCGCCGGATAACCCGCGACCATCACCAGCTCGCCTTCGTTCAGCGGTTTCGTCGCGAGCTTGAGCATGGCGGGCGGCTGATACGGCACGTTGCTTTCCGAATAGTCCGCAGGCAGGCCGTCTTTGCCGACGTAGGCGCGGAAGAACGTGACGTCGCCGCAGTGGCGGGGCCAGCGCCAGTTGTCGACCTCACCGCCGAAATTGCCGATGCCTTCGGCAGGCGCGTACACCAGGCGGATGTCGCGGATTTCCAGCGTTTCCATCACGTAGTAGCGCTGACCTTCGAACAGGCTGTGAAATCCGCAGCGCACGCCGGGCCGCCCCTGCTCGCACTGGGCGAGGATCTCCTTCTGCAAACGATCCAGCTCCAGGCGCCGCGCCAGGTCGTCCTTGACCTTTTCCAGCGCTGGCCGGACCTGCGTCGTGACTTCGGTCATTTTGGACAGCACGCTCAAGCGGGCGGCGGGTCCGCTGCTACGCTCCTCGGCGCGCGTCTTGGCCAGCATGCCGGTCACTAGCAAGTTTTCGCTCGGGGTCGAGTTGCGCTGCAGCGCGCCGATCGCGCAGTGATGATTGGTGACGACCAACCCCTGCTTGGAAACGAACGAGGCGGAGCAGCCGTTCAAGTTCACGATCGACGCCAGCAAGCTCGACTTGGGATCCGCGAGCAGCGCCGGATCGATGCTCAGCCCGAGCTGCTTCAGCTCCGGCGCTCGCTCCGGCATCTGCGACGGCAACCACATGCCACCGTGATTCTCGAAAGGCGGCTTGTTGGGGATGGGCGCTGTGCTGGCGGTCGCGGAGGGCGCGGCAGGCGAAGCGAGCGGCGTGGGCAGCGGTGCAGCGCCAGCACAGGCGCTGCCCGCGAAGGCGAGCAAAAGGTGCAGAGCACGAAGGGGCGCGTACCTCGACATCGGGGGGAGCGTACTCGCGCGGCACCGGCCTGCCCAGACTCGACCCATTGGGTCACAATGATACCGCTTCCCCCCGCGCCTGACTTAAAACGGGCCGGCGAGCGAAAACTTGATGCGGCGCGGGCGGCTAGAGGGCAGACCATGCGCCATGGCGGTCAGCAAGTTTCCCTCGCGGCGCGTGCCGAGCTTTTCGTTCGAATGGATCCGGACTGCGCTGATTGGGCTGGTCATCGCGGTCGTGGGTTGGACCAGCTTCTACACGGTGCCTGCGGAGTCTGAAGGAGTGATCCTGCGCCTGGGGCGCTTCAGCCGCACGGTGCCTTCGGGCCTTCACTTCAAGATCCCGTTCGGCGTCGACGACGTACGCATCGTTCCGGTCAAGCGACAGCTCAAGCAGGAGTTCGGCTTCGGAACGCCCAACGCGAGCTGGCCGACGCAAGTAGGCCAGGAAAGTGAATTCGACGAGACCAAGTCCATGGTCACCGGTGATCTCAACGCTGCGCTGGTCGAGTGGGTGATTCAGTATCGCGTCGAGAACGCGGAACGCTACTTGTTCAACGTCAGGGATCCGGATCTCACGTTGCGCGACATCTCCGAAAGTGTGATGCGTGAAGTGGTGGGCGACCGGACCGTGGACGAGGTCATCACGATCGGTCGCCAGGAGGTCGAGGACGAAGCCCTGCAAAGGCTGCGCGCCTTGGCCGTCAGTTATGATCTGGGCATCAAGGTGGACCAAGTCCAGCTCAAGAACGTGAACCCGCCCGTTAAGGTGCAGGCCTCGTTCAACGAGGTAAACCAGGCGCAGCAGGAGAAAGAGCGAGCCATCAACGTCGCCAACGGCGAGTACAACAAGGAGATCCCGCGCGCGCGCGGTCGCGCCGAGCAGACCATCCGCGCCGCCGAGGGTTATGCTCAGCAGCGCGTCAACCAGGCAGAAGGCGAGGTGACGGCCTTCAAGGCGCTCTTGGCCGAGTACCTGAAGGCGCCCGAGGTCACGCGCCGGCGACTGTACCTCGAAACCATGGCCGAGGTGCTTCCGAAGGTGAAGAACAAGGTGATCGTGAGCGAGGAGGTCAAGGGCCTCTTGCCGATGCTCAATCTGAATGCGCTGCAGGCGCAGAAGGTGGGTGCACCATGACGCTGCAGCGACTGATCACGTTCGGCATCGTCGTGGCGCTACTGGTGTTCGGCGCGTCCAGCTCCGTCTACACGCTGCAAGAAACCGAACAAGCCATCATCACCGAATTCGGTAAGCCCGTGGGAAGTCCGGTATCCGCGGCTGGTCTGCATTTCAAGGTGCCGGTCACCCAAGAGGTCAACCGCATCAGCAAGCAGATCCTGGCGTGGGACGGACAGCGCAGTGAGATGCCGACGCGCGACAAGCTGTACATTTCGGTAGACATGTTCGCGCGCTGGCGCATCACCGAGCCGCTCGAGTATTTCCGGCGTTTGCGCGACGAGCGTAGCGCCCAGTCGCGTCTGGACGACATCCTGGGCAGCGAAACGCGCACCGCGGTGGCCAAGCACGACCTGATCGAGGTGATTCGCACCAGCAAGGGCCGCAAACCCAAGCTGGACGAAACGCTCGCCGCCCCGCAATCAGGCCCGGGCAACATCGGCGTGCTTCAGGACGTGAGCAAGGGACGGACGGCCATCGAGCGTGAGATCCGCGATGCGGCCAAGCTCAAGCTGGCGGAGCTCGGCATCGAGCTACTAGACGTGCGCTTCAAGCGCATCAACTACAACCCGAGCGTGGTCGAGAAAATCTACGAGCGCATGATCTCGGAGCGGCAGCAGATCGCGTCACGCTTCCGCTCCGAAGGTGAAGGTGAGGCCGCCAAGATCATGGGCGAGCGCGAGCGCGACTTGAGCGTCATCGAATCGGAAGCTTACAAAAAGGTGCAGCAAGTACGCGGCGAGGCGGACGCCAAGGCCACCAGCATCTACGCCGCCGCCTACTCTCCCACACCCGATGCGCGCAGCCTGTACGCGTTCATCAAGAGCATGGATACTTACAGAAAGGTCATCTCCGAGAACGACACGCTGGTGCTCTCGAGTCGCAGCGAGCTCTATCAATTCTTGAACGACGCCGGCGGCAGATAGTAAGCTCTACTTCTTCTTCGCCGTCTTGGTGGCCTTCAAGCCGCCCTTGGGGCGCTCGTCCGGCACCAGATCCGGGTTCGACCAGTAGAATTCGTTCTTCTTGCCGGCTTCGTCCGCGAAGCCCACGGTCTTGATCTCGGCTTCGATCGCGGCGGTGCTTTCGGGGACGTGCTCCTTCTTCACGCACGAAAAGAACATGTAGATCTTCTCGGCGGGCTTCACCGCCCCGGCGAAGATGTTTCCAGAGCAGACCTGGTTAGGCTTGGTCTTGCCATCCGCCTTGACCTGGAGCTGCTTACCCTTCTTGTCGTAGAAGTACGCGACGATCGATCCGTACAGGATTTGCTGGTCGGCCTTGCTGACGATGGCGAACTTGGGACCCTCGTCGGTCGTCTTGCCCGTGTAAATCACTTCCATCATTCGTGAATCTCCGCTCGCCAGGCACGGTTCCGTGTTGGTACCGACGCCGCTCGAGCCCTTGGGACAGTCCTGCCGGAGCTTGGGTGGCGTGGGCGGAGCGCTCGGGGTCGGCGCTGGGGCGACGGCCGCCGACGAGGGCGCTGGGTTTGGCAGCGGGCTTCTCTTTGGGCTCCTCTTCGCAAGCGACAAGGAGGGTGACGACGCTCACGGCGAGCAGCAGCTTGGATGATTTCATGGGACGAACACTCGAGCTCGCGGGGGATTAGATGACGATCAGCTCCGCTTCGGGATTGAGGCGGCGTAGATCGTCCGGATCGCTCGTGATGATCCGCTCGTCGTGGCGCAGCGCGCAGATCACGACGTGCGCGTCCGCGATGTCGCTTGTACCGCTCGACGCCAGCAGCAGGCCGACCTGTGTTGCGTCGGGGCCATCGAGTGACTCAAGGCTGGTCGTCGGCTGGCGAATGAGACGCGAGAGGCGCACCTGCCTCGCCGGAGCCCGGATGGCCTGCGCCAGCGTCGTTGCAGGGACGGTCACGTTCGCGCTAAGCTCCTCGGCTCGTGCCAGCAGTACCAGGACGCGGCGATCGTTGCGGTCGAGCGCAATCAGCCCGCCGGCGTCCATGGTGAAGCCGCTCACGCCGCCCGCCGGCGCTTCTTGGAAGCTCGGGCCTTGCGCGGTTTGATGATGGAATCTGCCCATGCTCGCTCCGCGCGGGTCAGCGGTCCGCCAGTTTCCACGAGCGCTGCTCCCAACATGACGCCCCAACCCGCGATGTCGGCGAGCGCCACCTTGACGGCGTGCTGCACGAACCCAGAGACGCTCTCTGCTTTGCCGCTCGCGACGAGCTTCTGCACGTTTTGAAGGTGCTCGGCGTCGAGCGTGATGGTGACCTTCTTGGTTGCCATACCAAGTGCCATACCACATCACCACGGCAAGATCGAGCCGCTGGCGTGCCAAAAGGTGCCGGTACATCCGCGAAGCCGCCGACGCCCCGCCGCCCTGCGAAAACCCGGCCAGGTATAGAGCAGGATGCCGATGTGAAGGCTCCAGGCGGCCACGACCCACACCAGCGCAATGCGGCGCCGCAGGCAGCAGCAAAGCTTGATGCCGCCGCCTAGGCTCGCGCCGTGATCAGCCAGGCGCTCGAAGGCGCAAACACGCCGCGCGGCGTGACGTACGGAGCCAGCGCGTCTTTCATGGCTGCCACGATCGCGGGCGTTTTTTCGCGGCCGAAGTCGCCAGCCAGGCGGATGATTTCGCCGGCCGGGCCAAGGGCCATGGCAAAGTCGATGGCCTCGTCGACGTCGCGGCCGATGCAGATGTCGTGATCGTGGCGCTCGAACGTGATGTCGCGGTAGCCGCCGGCCAGTAGCTGGTCGCTGACCAGGTCGGCGCTGCGCATGGCGAAGGGGCCGGGGCCGCAGGTGGGCTCCTCGGCCGTCTCTTTCTCTTCGGGAATGAAGCTACGCACGCACAGCTCGGGCACGTGCAGCCACTGATTGTCTTCGCGTTTGCGCCAGGTGACGAAAGCCAGCGGTGCGCCCGGCTTGAGCGCCCGCTTGACGTTGCGCAGCGCTGCCACCGGCATCGTGAAGAACTGCAGGCCGAAGCGGGCATAGGCGGCGTCGTACGGGCCGCCCAGCTCGTCGAACTGCACGTCGGCGCGCACGAAACGCGCGCTTTTGACGCCGGCCTCGGCGGCGTCGACGGTCGATGCTTCGACGAAGTTTTGCGCCACGTCGATGCCCACGACTTCACCCTGGGGCCCCAGCTTTTCGGCCAGCTGCAGTGACAGGTCGCCAAAGCCGCAGCCCAAATCGAGCACGTGCCAGCCAGGCGTCGGGGGGCACCGCGCAATCACCGCTAGGCCGTGCGGCGCCAGGCCGCTCGTCAGCAAATGCTTGAAACGCACCCATTTTTCGAACAGCACGCCGTTCCAGGCCTGCATTACTTCGTCGGCGTCGGCTTGGTCGCTCATCGGCTCCTGCTCACTCGGTCGAATGCTAGCCCTCGCCCAGAAAGCGGGTAGGCACTTCTTCCTCCACGACCTGCCCGTCGCGCAAAAAGACCCGATAGGCGCGCGCTTTCTCGTAGCGCGGATCCTCGCCCTCGAAATAGTGCTCGTCGAACAGCAGCGCGACGCGTGCCGCCACGTACGCTTCGATGCGGATCATGGCGGCGGTATCGGCGAGCGCCGCAGGCAGAGCGACGCACGGGCTCGACGGCAGGCCCGTGACGGCGCCACTGGCCACGGCCCGCCAGGCGCTCGCGCCCTTCCTGCGGGTACTTGGCCAAGAAGGCGCGATGTGCCGCGAGCAGGCTGGGACGGTCGAATGTCAACGCCAGATCGATGGCCCGGAGCATCAGGGACTTTGGTCGAGCTGCATGGCGGTCGACTCACGGCGCATGCTTGCTCAGCGCTCCCAAGAAGTCCTTCTTGCCGAGGCTTACACCATTATGCCGCAAGATGGCGTAGACGTGACTCGTGTGGAAGAAGAAGTTCGGTACGGCGTGCTCCAGAAAGTAGTCGGCCCCGAGCATGTACTGACCTTCCCAGCGCGGCTGGGTCACTTTGCGCGTGGCGGCGCCCTCGAAGTCTACCGCTGCAAAGCCGTCCAAGTACTCGACGACACTCTTCACCCGCGCGGCCAGCGCCTCGAGGCTCTGCTCGTCGTCGGGGTGCTTGGGCGCCTCCTTGCCTGAGAGCCGCGCCGCTGCCAGCTTGGCCGTGTCGCATGCCGTCTGCACCTGCTTGACGAACGCAAACTGATCCGGTGCCAGCCGCAGCTGCAGGTAGACACTCGGATCGAACGATTTGCTCTTGGCATGCGCCGCAGCAAGCTCCAGCCACTTCTCGAGCTGCACCAGCGTCTTCTTGAACTGCCCAATCATTTCGAAATACATGCGCGCACCGTACCCCGTTTCAATGCGGATAGCCCGCGCCAAGCCCACGTGGGCGACGATCTTCGACCCGTTTGCGCACTCGCGCAATTGACCAGGCGTCCGAGGAGGTGCAGCGCCGAGGCGCCGAGCAGCCTTGGAACGAAGTCGAGCTGGCGCGCCGAATTGGGACGCGCCAAATTGACTCATCGCTCACGGAAAACGCCTCTCAAGGGATCGAGTCAAATCGCGATGCGGCCGAGCTTGGTCATGGTCAGGCGCGCGGCGCGCACGATGAGCGAGCGCGGCAAGAGCTTCGAGGCGAGCGTTTGGGCCCCATTGACGAAGCCGGGGGTTTTCAAGCTGCTATGGCGCGTGTAGGCGTCGAGCGCGCGCTCGACCACGGCGTGCGCGTCGAGCTGGACGAACCAGACCACGGCGGGGCTCGGGATGTTGGCGGCGGTATGAAAGCCGGTCGGTACCGGGCCCGGGCACAGCGCTAGCGCGCGCACGCCGCTGCCGCGCAGCTCCTCCGCGAGCGCCAGGGTGAAGCTCAACACGAAGGCCTTGCTGGCGCCGTACGTGGCCATGAAGGGCGTCGGTTGGTGGCCTGCAGTGGAGGCGACGTTGATGATGCCGCCGCGCTTGCGGTCGAGCATACCCCGCAAGAGCGCGCGGCTCAGCACCACCACGCTCTCGGTGTTGACGCGCAGCATGCGCAGCTGGCGCTCGACGTCGCTGGTCTCGAATCGGCCGGCCGTGCCGAAACCCGCGTTGTTGATCAAATGGTCGATTTCGAGGTCGCGCTCCTTCAGCTCCTGCGCCAGCGAGAGCGCGCCGTCCGGCACGGACAGGTCCTGCACGATGACCTGCACCCTGACACCATTCACCCGCGCCAGATCCTCCGCCAGGCGTTCGAGCTTCTCGCGCGAGCGCGCGGTCAAGACCAGGTTGGCATGCCGGCGCGCCAGCTCGCGCGCGAATTGCTCCCCGATGCCCGACGAGGCACCGGTGACTAGCGCCGTGGTTCCGCTGAATACGTCTGGCTTGGCCATCTACTTGCCCCAGTCGCCGCGCTGGCCGCGTTGGCGCAGGTAGTGATCGGCCAGCACGATCGCGACCATCGCTTCACCGATCGCTACGAAGCGCGGCAGAAGGCAGGGATCGTGGCGGCCGCGCGTGCGAATGGTGGTGGGCTCGCCCTGCTGCGTGACGGTCTCCTGCTCGATGGGCAGGCTGCTGGTAGGTTTGACGGCTACCCTGACCACGAGCGGCATGCCGCTCGAAATGCCGCCCAGCATGCCGCCGTGGCGGTTCGTCTTCGTTTGCACCGTGCCCTCGGCTCGGGTGAACAGGTCGTTGTGCTCGCTGCCGCGCATGGCCGCGACGCGAAAGCCAGCGCCGTACTCGACTCCGACCACGGCGGGCAAGCTGAAGAGCGCCTTGGCCAGGTCGGCCTTGAGCTTGTCGAACACCGGCTCACCCAGGCCGGGCGGCACACCCGTCGCCACGATCTCGCTCACACCGCCCACCGAGTCCTGCGCCTTCCGCAGCTCTTCGATGAGAACCACCATTTCGGCCGCTCGCTCGGGCACCGGGCAGCGCACGATGTTGGGCGAGCCGTCGGGCAGCGTCTCCACCTGCTCGAGCGTGACGCTCGCCGGATCGGCGATCTCGGCCACTACTCCGCCCACCTGCGCCACATAGCCGACAATCTTACCGCCGAAAGCTTCGGCGATGAGCTTCTTCGCGACCACGCCCGCCGCGACCCTCACCACGGTCTCGCGCGCGCTCGCGCGACCGCCGCCGCGATAGTCCCGAAAGCCGTACTTCTGGTCGTAGGTGTAGTCGGCGTGACCGGGCCGGTACTTGTCCTTGATGTCGGAATAGTCCTTGCTCTTCTGATCCATATTGCGGACCAGAATGGCGATGCTGGTGCCGGTCGTTCGGCCCTCGAACACGCCCGCCAGGATCTCGGGCTCGTCCATTTCTTGGCGTTGCGTCACGATCCGGCTTTGGCCAGGGCGGCGCCGCGCCAGGTCGACGCGCAGGTCGTCCTCCGACAGGGCGATGCCCGGCGGGCAGCCGTCGATGATGACGACGTTGCCCGGCCCGTGGGACTCGCCCGCGGTGGTGATGCGAAAGGACTGACCAAAGCTATTGCCCGACATGAGCGACGTCAGTCTACAGGCTCAGAACCCATTCCGCACTCCCAGCACCGCCCGGATCGTATCGAGCTCGGCGCCGCTTTCGAAGGTTTCGGTGCCGAAGCCCACCAGCGCTTGAAAGACGCTATCGCGCGAGCCGCCGGTCTCGAGGCCGATGGCCAGTGAAAGCCGCGTGCGCTCGGGACGAAATCCCTCGAAATGAGCGCCGAACACGTTGCCGAGCCCGGCCTGCAGCGAGCCGTTCAGAGCCAGCCAGATCGGCCACGCGTAGCGCAGGTTCGTGACTAGCGCGCTGCGGTCGTACAGTCGCCCGGTGCGCAGGCCCGGCATCGTGCGGCCACCCCCGAGCGAGGCGAGCTGCGTGAATGGCACCGGTCGCGCGCCGAGTGGATCGACCATGATGCCGGTGACCGACAGGCTCAAGACGCGGCCGCCGTCCAGCAGGTCCACGAAGCCCCACAGCGTGCCGCCGTAGCGCCGCCAGCCCGAGGCCGGTGTGCTTTTCAGGTCGGCGCTTTGTTCGACCAACAAGTCGAGCCGTATGCCGTTTCGGCCTTGCGAGCGACCGCGTGAATCGAGCATCAAGCGCGCCTGTCCGAACGGCGCGCGAAAGCCGTCGCGGAAACCGGCGGGGTCCGCCAGCTCGCTCGCCGCTACCGCCTCGTCGAGCGAACGCTCGTAGTGTGACGTATTGCGATCGTCGATGTCGTAGTCGCTGTGGCCGTAGCTAGCGCCGCGGTAGCCTACCGACGTCTCGAGCGCGCTGCGGCCCTTGAACGCCAAGCGCGATTCGAAGCGTGCGTAAACGGTGTCACCCGAGTAGCGCACCAGATCCGCTTCGCGCGTGTCCGGTCCAAGGCCGTAGAAAGTGTAGTCTGGGCGGCGCGTGGCCGTGCCGGTGAGCGCCAGCTCTAGATCGCCGAGGCGGAAACGCTCGGTGGCGGTCCCCGATAGCCAGCTCGGGCCCCAGGTCGAGCCGCGCAGACGCAGATCGTGGCCTTCGAAGCCTGCGTTGTCCCAGTACGCATACAGCCCGACGCTGGGCTCGAAACCGAAGTCGATCAGCATGAACGGCACCACGCCGATCGGATGCGAGGAGCCGAGATCGAGGAAGTCGTACACCGCCGCTGGCAAGCCGGACCTTTCCGCGGCCGTGATGGCGAAGCCGAGCGGCCTCCGCACCAAGTACTCGCTGACCACGTAAGCCGGAAAGAGCAGCACGCGCGGAACCCAAAGCGCCTTGCGCGCCGGTGATTCGCGCGGCCCGCGGCGTCCATCGTAGTCGGGAACGGGTCGCTTCTCCGGCTTCGAGTGCGGTGTGTCGGGCGGCTCGTCCTTTTGCGGCTCGTCGCCGGCGCGCGCGCTAACTGCGCATAGCAGCAGGCTGGCGACCAGCGCGAAACGAGGAGTGGCCAAGGCACGAAACACCGGGCGGACAGCCTTTTACGTACGCGCAGCTCAGACTGCCGCCCAGCTCGTGAGCTCGCGGGCGAAAGCGTCCAGATCGGCAACGCCTTCGGTCGCGGCTTGAAAGCACATCTCGACGTCGAGGCGCGCATAGCCATGCGCCACGACGTTCTTAAGCCCAATGGCGAGATCGATATCGGAAGTCGGCTGAGCTCGTCCGGTCGCGCGGGACCCAAAGAGCAGGGCAAGTCGCACGCCGCGATGCCTGGCCGCGCTACGCGCCAGCTGGGACTCGAGCTCGGCGATCTCGCCCGCGTTCAGCACAGCGCGAGCCTACCACGCCGGCGCTCGATCAACACCTGTGCGCGCCACTCGGCGCGCTGATTCTCGCGCCGATGCGCTAGTGACGCGACAGCTCTTCGAGCGGGGGCTATGCTACGTCTCGATGCTGGCTCAGCGTTACGCCGAACACGACGATACTCCGGTCGATGACCGGATCGTCGTGTTGCGCGACGCCAGCTGGGTCGACTATCAGCGCATCCTTGCGATGCGCGGCGACGCGGCCGCTCCCCGGGTTGCCTATCTGGAGGGCGCGCTCGAAATCACGAATCCGTCCAAGGACCACGAATCGATCAAGTCTCGGTTGGGTTGTCTCGTGGACGTCTGGTGCGAGGAGCGCGGCGTCGATTTCGAAAAGATCGGCTCCTGGACGCTCGAACGAGAAGAGAAGCTCGGCGCAGTAGAGCCCGACGAGAGCTACATCTTTGGCCCGGCCGGCGAAGCGCTCCGCCCCGATCTCGCCATCGAAGTCGTGTGGACTACGGGCGGGGTGAGCAAGCTCGAAATCTACCGCAGGCTCGGCGTTCGCGAAGTTTGGTTCTGGCGTCGAGGCCGCCTCACCGTGCACGCGCTCAAGGGAGAAGCCTACGCGGAGGTTTCCGCAAGCGAAGTGCTACCAGGCATCGACCTCGCCGAGCTCGTGCAATTTCTGAACCGCCCAACCACTGGCCAAGCCGTTCGCGAGTACCGCGCCGTCCTCAAGCCAAAAGCCTGACGCTCAGGTTTAGCGGTGGGCTCTTTCGTGATCGAGCACTTGGTCGAGGTCGAGCGCAATGGAGCCAAGATCCAGAGGGAAAGTCGCTTGACTTAGTCAAGTGACTTAGTCCATAATGGAGAGGTGAAAATCGTCAACGTTCACGAGGCCAAGACCCATCTCTCCCGGCTCTTGGAGCGAGCCCACGCGGGCGAAGAGATCGTGATCGCCAGAGGCGGTGAACCCTACGCGCGACTCGTGCCATTGGCTCAACGAACGCCGAAGCGCGAACGAGGAACGTTGAAGGGGCTCGTCCGCGTGGGCGACGAATTTTTCGAGCCGCTGCCTGCCGGCTGGAATGGAGACGACTGACGATGAACAGCCTCCTGCTCGATACCCACGCGCTGCTCTGGTGGGCCAACGGAGGACGCGCGCTGAGCGGCAAAGTCCGACGCTCGATCGAGGAAGCAGAGACGAAGGTGTTCGTCAGCGCTGCGTCGGCCTGGGAAATCGCAACGAAAGTCAGGCTCGGCAAGCTCGAGTGGGCAAGCGCACAGTCCGTCGAGGCCTACTGCTCGGGACAGCGTTTCACGTTGCTACCGGTTAGTTTCGCCCACGGGGAACGCGCCGGGGCTTGGCCCGTAAGCCACGGGGATCCGTTCGACCGCATGCTTGCTGCGCAAAGTCGCATCGAAGAGCTGCCGCTGGCGACCAACGATCCCAAGCTTCGACTCTTCGGCATCGAAACCGTGTGGTGATCCCTGCTCCTCGAGCTTCTCCGCGAAGCTCGGCCGGTGCTGGGCGACAGCCCTGGAGGAGGACGCCACTCACGTGCATGTGCCGCTGCGGCCCTAGCGAGCCCCGCGGAGCGCGGCGCGATACTCGGTTACGGCCCGCGTCATCGGCCGCGTGTCCACGAACGTCAACAACTGAGCCAGATCGATGCCCGGGAGAAGCTGGCTGCGCTCGATTTCCGTGTAGTTTTCGTCGGCTCCGAGAGTGAATAC
>DATEDZ010000091.1:0-10631 GCA_035281385.1 Polyangiaceae bacterium | reverse complement strand
CTCACGTTACCAGATCGCGCACAGCCTTGGAATGCGAGGTCGTACAAAGCCTGACCGAGCTTCTGATGGCCGAGCTTGCCGAAGTGGAGGCCATCCTTGAAGGGGGCGGAGAGCGCCGGGCAGAGGTGCGTAGGCGTACCGCACGAGAGCAGCGCGTAGGCGTCCAGCGCCGCGGCGATGGTCCCCTGACGTGGCTGATCCAGAATCCAGGCGTTGAGGGTTTCGGTGTTGTGCGAGCGCTCAGGCGTAAACCAGCGGCTGAAGCCGCCCCAGGGCGTGACCGTGATCGCGATGGTCTCGATGCTACGCTGCTTCAGCGCTGCGTAGATGCGGCCGAGGTCGGCTTCGATGCGACTCAAGGTGCGGCTCGCGGTTTGGTCGCTGTACAGGTCGTTGACCCCGCCGAACACGATGGCATGCGAGTAGCTACCGCCCTCGGGCAAGACCACAGTTTCTAGCCGCTTACGCATCTGGTTGACCATCGCGCCGCCTTTGGCACGGTTATCGAACACCACGGCTGGGCAACGCTCACGCAGGAAGCGCACGAAGCCGCCGCCACCACGAGCTTCCTCGGCCAGCGAGTCGCCGATGATGAGCACGCGGGCGGGAACGCGGAGGGCTGGAGCCGGAGCTGAAGCTGGAGCTGGAGCTGAACCGGGGGCCGAAGCTGAAGCCGATGCTGATGCTGATGCTGATGCGGGCATGGGCACGTTTACGGGCACGGGCGCTGACGAATCCGCGGACGGGTGGGGGGCGGGGGCGGGTTGGGGCTGACAGGCGAGCGCAGAAGCCAGGGCCAGGGCTGAAACGAGTCGTGTAGGCTGCGGCGACGCCATGGGCGCGCGACAAGTCTATCAAAAGACCAAGAAGGTTCCGGATATGTTTTGGAACCGCTTCGTGTGCCGGCCCATCGCGGCCGTGCTGGTCAGCGCGGTCAAGGATACCCGCGTGACGCCGAACCAGATCACGCTGCTGTCGTTCGTGGTGGGCGTCGTGGCGGCGGTGCTGCTGGTGGCGCTGCGCGGTCACGTCGGTTTGATCATCGCGGTGGCGGTGTACCAGCTCTCCTACGTGCTCGACTGCGCTGACGGCATGCTGGCGCGCTGGCGCGGTATCGCCTCACCTGCCGGGCACCTGCTCGACTTCTTGATGGATGAGCTGAAGGCCTTTGCGATCCTGGCAGCGGCTGCGATTCGCCTGCACCTCGAGCAGCCGGACCAGCATTTCCTGTTCATTGGCATCGGCGGTCTGGTGGTGCTGGCGTCCGGCATCGCGCTCACTTCGTTTCAGCGTCATCCCGTGATCCAGCCCGCGGTGACTCCAGGCGAGCCGTCCCGCAGTCTGCTTCAGCGCCTGGTTCGGCTGGTCGAAGCCGGGGCAAAGTTCGTGATTCATTACCCCTCGTACATTCTGTATGTCGCGCTCGCGGGCCATCTCGAGCTCTACCTGTATCCGTACGTGGCCATCAACGCGCTGTACGCGGCGCGTACTTTCTCGAGCGTAGCGCTGCGCTTTGGGCGAGCCTGACCCGGGCTCGGATCGTCACTCGCCGAGCGCGCTGTGTTCGGTCTGCCAGCTTTCCACCGCGTGCTGATTATCGAGCGTGCTGATCGGCGCCTGCTCTTTCGAGCTCTGGATGCCGAGCCTACTGGCCCGCTCGAGCGCCGGCGCATCCAAGAAACGCAGCCCCGCCGGTAGCGACTGCGCCGCCAAACGAAAATCGTCGCGGCGCGTCGCGATCAGGAACGACACGGCACCCTGCAGTGGGATCGGGGCTTCGTAGGCGACGCTCGCGAAAGCGGCGCTGTGCAGCGTGGCCCGAATGCCCGCAAATGTGGCCGGCAGACTGGCGCGCGATGCGGCCTGCACGACCAGGACGCCGTCTTGTTCGAGGTGCTGCTCCAGCACCTGGTAGAAGAAGCGCGTGTAGTGCTTGCCCTCGAGGTAGCTCGAAGGCAGAGGCAAGCTCACCAGGATGGCGTCGAAGCGCCGTGGCTGCTGTTCGAGCCAGACCAGGGGCTCGCCGATCTCGAAACGCAGCCGTGGATCGCTCAGCTCGGCGCCGGCCGCTTGCGGCCAGCTGCTGTGTCGAAAGCTCGCGCCGTCGCGCTCGGCGACGCTCACCAGCTCGACCACATCGCGATAGCGCAGCACCTCACGCTCGAGAAAGCCGCCCGCTGGACCCAGCAGCAGCACGCGCTTTCGCCGCTTCATGGCCGATAGGGCCGGGTGCACCGCCGACTCCGCGAGACGGTAGGCATCGGCGCTGCTGAGCCGCAGCTGACCGGCCTCGAACAGCTGTAGCGTGTTCTGGGCCGAGGTCACCACCAGGCTCGCGTCGTCACCCTGCGTCCAGACCACTTCGGCCGGGTAGCGGGTCACGACGCTCGCAGGTACGAACGCCTGCGCGAGCGCGATGCTCGCACCGCTCATCACGAAGCCGAGCGTCGCCGGCCAGCTCGGAGGCACGGAGGTGTCCGAGAAGTACACGGCGTAGCGCCCCAGCCGCAATGACAGCGCTGCCGCAACCAGTCCTATCCCGGCACTGGCGCGCCACAGCCCCGCGTGGCTGCAAGCCAGGGCGCCCAGCAGCGCCAGCCCGAGCGCGCCGAGCAGCGGCAGCGGGCCGAGCAAACGCCCGAGCGCGCCCAGCTCGCGGTAAGCCAGGCCCGCCGCTTGCAGCAGCGCCCCCGACGACGCGCCCGAAGCCAGCCCGATCACCAGCGGTAAACCGCACCCGGCGAGCGCCAGCGCGCCTTTAGCCTCGAAGGCCCAGAACCAAAGCGGGCCCGAAACAGCGCACACGCCGACGAGCACCGACGTCAGCTGCACCAGCAGCGTCGCCCGTCGGGCCGCGCGCAGCAGCGCTCGCCGCCCGAGCCAGGCGCCCAGCGCGAAGCCTGACAGTAGCAGCAACACCGCGACGCTGCGCGGTGTGCTCAGCCCCGGACCGAGGTAGGCGTCGGTCTGGCGCAGGCCCTCGTGCGCTGCTGCGAGCAAGCTCAGCGCGAAAAGCGGCACGAAGCCGGCGAGCTCGGTATCGCGCGCGGCCGGCTCACTTGCCACCGCTAAACACGCCCCCACCGATGATGACGCCGCCGCTGCTGCTGCTGCCGTCCCCGTCGTCGAAGTAGGACACCACGCAGCCGAGCAGGATCAGGGCCGCCACGATCGCCACGATCGTGGCAGGGCTATTGGGTCCGGCGCCACTGCGGGTCGGGCGGGGCGCCCCAGGGCCATCCACCGGCAGCCCGAAGCCGCGCGCCACCACGGGCCACGGCATGGGCGCGGACAGGCTCCAGCGCACTTCCGCGAGATCTCCCTCGCGTGACAGCACGTCGCGTCCCGAGACGTAGTCGGCAACGCTGGTGGTCTCGCCGACCATGCATTTCCAGTACACCTCGCCCAGCACGTAAAGGACCCGCGCCTGGTTGCGATTGCGGACGCGAAACACACGATGCTGATGCGTCACGTGCGTGGCGCCGCCCCGCACGTCGATCTCGGCCAGGTTTACCGGACTGACCCAGGACCAGCCCGTCTCCGGATCCTTGATCAGCCAGCGGAACCCGACCTGCTGATTGAACAGCAGGTACTCCTCCCACTCGTAGGCCTCGCCCTCGAAGCTGGTGCCGCGGCGTACGTAGGCGATGCAGATGAAGCTCGAGCCCTGGAAGGTGCCTTGCGTGCCGATCGGAATATCGGTGGCGCGCAGCGTTTTCTCCTGCTGCGCGACCACGGTGCGGAGCGCGATGTCGCTGACCGCGCCGCAGTACGGACAACCCAGGCGTTCGGCCCTTTCACCCGACAGCTTCGGAACGTCGCCGCCGCAGTTGGGGCACTCGAGCGTGGCGGCTTTTACCTTGTGAAGCGTGCGCTGCCCGGCCTGCGTGACCACGAGCTCCGGTTCGCTCAGCACGTAGCCCAAGAAGAGCGCCGGCTGCGCGCCGCTCTCGCCGTAGTCCAGCGTCGCGAAGGCGCGCCCCTGACCCCACAGGTCGGCGTAGAGCCGCGTCATGCCCTCGCGAATACCGCCCGGCACCTCGCCTTCGGTCGCGACGACGCGCGCCTGCTTGACCTCCCCGACGCGAAAGCTGCCCGCCGGACCCAGCACGACGTCCTGCTCGGGAGAGAGCTCCACGTGCGACGGCGCAGGCACCGGCGGCGCGAGCACGGTCGCGTACCACTCGCCCTGCGCGTAGGCGAGCCAGCCCCAGCTCTGTCCGTAGTCGAGCCCCAGGTAGTACTCGTCCCAGGGCCCAGCGCCGTGATCGAGCTGAACACGGCCGAATACCCGAAACGGTCGCCCGGCGAGCGTCCCCTCGTCACCCACCGCGATCAGCGACGGGGTGTGAGCCAGGTCAGCGGCCTTGCCCGCAGCCTGCAGCCCGCGATCCGTCCTGACCACGGTGTGGCGGCAATAGTCGCAGACCCGCGCCAGCGAGCTACCGAGCGTGAACTCGATCGACGCTCCGCAATTGGGACAGCTGGCCTGGACCGCCATGGGCGGCTTCTAGCCTTAGCATGCAAGGAGCGGCAATGACGAGCCGGGTGCCGCTTGCGCAGATGATGCGAGCAAAGAAAGCGCTCGCAGCTTGCATTCATCAGCAGGGCTCGAATTGCCGTTCGAAGAACGTGGATACCGACACCCATCGCGGCTCGATCAAAATCAGCGCCGAACTTCGCGTCGTTGTCTGCCCAGCGTCACAGCTAAGGCTCGAACATTTCTCGGAGAACTTGGAGAACGCGTTCGAGAACGGGGCGCTGAAGGGCACCCAATCGCCGGAGCAGACGCTCTCGATCGACTGTCCGAACCTGATCGAGCACGATCAAGCCGGTCTTGCCCTCGAACTGGCACCCAACCCGAAAGGGATAAGGTTTGCCGGAGGAGGTGAGCGGCGCGACGATCACCGTCTGCAGGTGAGCATTCAACTCGTCGGGCGAAATCACAAGGCAAGGGCGGGTCTTTTTGATCTCGCGACCACGTGTAGGATCCAGGCCCACAAGATGAATCTCCCCCCGCTTGGGATGACGCGCCCTCACCACCGCCATTCGTCCTCATCGAATCGTGTAGGAGAAGGAGTGTCGAGCAGGTCGCGAGACTCGACGGCGAGGCGCCGCGCTGCCTCGGCCCAGCCTGTTCGCGGTGGTAGGGAGGCGGTGATAACGACTCTATTGTCCTCGACCCGAAGCTCGACATCGTGGTCGAGCCCAACCTGGTCTATTACGGCCTTTGGAAGACGCACTCCGCGTGAGTTTCCGATCCTGACGAGGCGGGCTTTCATGGTGATTACAATGTAATCACATGGTGGAAGCGCGTGCAAGGCGCGTAGGTCGGATAAGGCCCCCCCTCGCGTCGCGTACGGCGCCCTGCCGACCTGCGCCGGGTAGTCCCACGGTAGCAACGGCGTCGGCTCGAGGCTCGTCGCGTGGGCGTCCGCGGGAAAGGGATCCAATGGTCATCTCGCCTGGGCGAGCAAGGGCCGGGGACGACACAATAGATGACGGTCGCTTCGGAGCCGCTGAGCGATTCCAAAATGGGGTCCCCGAGGGCGATGACGATGCAGTCGCGCGCGTTCGGTGGCTCACGAAAAGTGCAGACATCGAGGCTAGCGCCGCGCCCGACGTTCGCGTTCCAGATCCGCCAGGCGCGCCAGCACGCCCCGCGCCACGATGCTCAACACCTCATCGATGACCTTGCGCGGATTGCGGGGGTCGCCGCCCAGCACCAGCTTGCTGCGAGCGCTCTTGCCCTTGGGCAAGCGCCCGAGCGCGGTGCAGTGCACCTTGTAAACGCCGTTTTCGACCGTGACGTCGAGCTGCTCGAGAAAGAAACGATAGGCGATGCGGTTGTTGCGACCTGCGCCCCACTGCACGCGACGCGCCTCGTGCTTGAGCACTTTCTCCAGTACGCGCGAGACACGTTTGTACTCGGGTACCGTGTTGGGCACGACCAAGCGATCCAGCACGACGAGTGGCATGCCCTCCGGGCCGTCCTCGGGGGCAATCAGCGCCGGCTCACGCGCCGCAGCCGCTTTCGGCGCGAGCGCCACGGTCAGGGTGAAGAGTAGGAGCAAGAGCGTGCGCACGGTCTGTCGTACCTACGACTCGCGCTCGAGCATGGCCAAGTTTCGTGGGGCAACTTTTAGGAGTTTTTAGGGGAAGGGCGTGGTAGCCAAAGCTTGACGCATGCTCGCCTCTACCAGCCCAGGACCCGATCGCGACCCACGGGGCCGGGAGCTCGAGCGCGACGTGATCGTGATCGGTGGTGGAGTCAACGGCGTGGGGGTGCTGCGCGACGCCACGCTGCGCGGTTTCTCGGTCTCGCTGTTCGAGCGCAATGACCTGGCGTTCGGCGCCAGCGGTAATTCGAGCGGCATGATCCATGGCGGGCCGCGCTACTTGTCCTACGACCCGGACGTCACCTACTCGTCCTGCCTGGATTCCGGCCACATCCAGCGCGTGGCGCCGCACCTGCTGTTCCGGATCCCGTTCTTGATGCCGGTCTTCGAGACCGGGGGCCTGCTGGCCAAGGCCACGCTGGCGGCTTACGACGGGTTCTTCACGCTCTACGACAAGTACCAGCCGCTGAAGGCCGGCAAACCCCACACGCGGCTGTCACCGGGCGATGTCGAGGCGCTCGAGCCCGGGCTGATTCCATCGCAGGGCGGCGTGTCGTTCGATGAATGGGGCATCGATGGCGTGAGGCTGTGCGTGGCGAACGCGCGCGATGCGATCGAGCGGCGCGCCGAGGTCCGGGTGCACACCACGGTGCTGGAGATCTTGAGGCGTGAAGATGGCAGCGCTTACGGCGTACGCTATCGGGATCGTCTGAGCGGAGACGTCGGTGTGCGGACGGCGCGCGTGGTGGTCAACGCGACCGGCGCCTGGGCGCCGCTCACGGCATCCCTGTCGGGTTTGAAACCTGAGGCGGCGCGCATCCGGCCTGGCAAGGGCATCCACGTCTTTTTGGATCGGCGCGTCACCAACTACGCCATCGTGGCCAAGGCCATCGATGGTCGCCAGGTGTTCTTGATGCCCTGGCAGAACTCGAGCGTGCTCGGTACCACCGACGACGACTACTACGGTGACCTCGATGACGTGGTCGCGACCGGGGACGAGGTGCGCTACCTGTTTCAGGCCGTCGAGCGTGTTTTTCCCAGTATTCGCGAAGCGCGGGCGATCGGGACCTCGGGCGGCGTGCGCCCCACCTTGTTCGGTTGGGGCCTGAACGAGGACCAGCTATCGCGTGAGCACGAGATCCTGGACCACGCGAAGGACGGCGCGGACGGGCTGTACTCGATGGTCGGCGGCAAGCTCGCCAGCTACCGCTTGTTCTCCGAAGAGATGACCGACGTGATCGCGAAGCGGCTGGGCCGGGGTAAGCCGTGCCAGTCACACACACTGACGCTACCGGGCGGGGACGAGGTCATCGATCCCATGCGGTTGGTGATGGTCGGCGGCATGGAAGCCGTCACGGCCACGCGCCTCGAGTACCGCCATGGCAGTCGCAGCCTACGCGTGCTCGAGCGCATGCGCCGTGATCCGCGCGAGGCCGCTGTGCTGTGCACGTGCGAGCCCGTCACCGTGGCCGAGGTACGTTACGTGGTCGATCAGGAGCTTGCCAGCAACGTGGAAGACGTCTCGCGGCGCACGCGCCTCGGTCTGGGCGCCTGTGGCGGCATGCGTTGCGCCTTGCGCTGCGGGCGCATCGTCGCGGACGCCACCGGTAAGTCTCCGGAGCAAGGTCTGTCGATGGCCCTGCGCTTCTTGCGCTCCGCAGCGCGGCGCCGCAGCGCCGCCGTGGGCTCCCGGCAGGCGCGCGCCGAGGCTCTGGCGCTGGCTTCACTGCGCGCCGAGGTCGGTGCCGCTGCCGACGAGCCTGATCCGATACCGCCGGGACGCGAGCCCGGAGACATGCCGTGAAGGTTTTGATCATCGGCGCCGGGTTCGCGGGGGTTGCCGCGGCGCTGGCCGCCAAGCGCGCCGGTGCGACGGTTACGGTCGTGCATAGCCGTGCTGGAGCGAGCGAGCTCTACGCCGGCGTGGTCGACGGCGCGCTGCGCGTGGTAGGCGACGCTCAGCGCGCCCTTTTACCAGAGCTAGCGCGCGCGCTCGGCTTGAGACTGGAGCCGCGCACCATCATCGCCAGTCGCGAGGGTGTGGTGCGGGGCGCCGCCGGTTCGGATCGATCGCTGCTAAATCTGGCGCCGCTCGCGGGAAAGCGAGTGGGCCTGGTCGACCCGGGGCGCGACGACTGGGACGCGCCGCTCTTGGCCAGGGCCCTGGGTGAAAGCGCCTGGGCGCGCGCCTCCGGCACCCGGTTCGAGGTCGTGCCGTTCGATCTGCTCGAAAAGGGTTACCAGCGTCGAGTCTCGCCCTATGACTTTGCCAGCGGCTTCGAACGCGCGGAGCGGCCGGCGTGGCTGGCGCAGCTGCTCAAGAACAAGCGCGGTCCAGATGCTTGGCTGTTCGGTCCCTGGCTCGGCGTGCGGCTCGAGCTGGCCAGCCAGCTTTCGACGAGCGTGGGCCTGCCGGTCGGGGAGGTGACCTCGGCGCCAGGTGGCGTGGCGGGCGCCCGCTTCGAGATGCATCGCGATAGCCTCCTGCTCGCGCTACCGGCTGAGGTCGTGGTGGAACCGGTCAGAAGCGTGAGCGCGCGCAAGGCGGGCGTCTCCATCAAGCTCGACGACGGCCGGGAGCTTCTGGCCGACGCGCTGGTGCTGGCGAGCGGCGGCTTCGTTTCCGGAGCGATCGAGCTGCGCGGCTCGCTGTCCGGAGCCGAGCCCGCCGGGTTCGCGCTCGCCATCGAGGGTTTGCCTGCGGTCGAGGTCCGGGGTGAGCTCGGCCACCCGGTGTCGTCGCTGTTCGGGGTGGATCTCGCGGCGCGCGGCCGCGTGACTTTGGAGCGCGCTGGTTTACCAATCACCTCGCAAGGTGCAGTCGTGGGGGCGCCGCGCGTATTCGCGGCAGGCGACGTTACGGCCGCGGAAACGCCCAGCGTCGGGCATGCGCTGGCAAGCGGGCTCGCCGCAGGCGCGGCTGCCGCAGCCGCCGGCTGAATCGATCATTGCGTGCCTAGTCCCATTGGAGTAGGCCGACCCCCAAAGGACACTTTTTTGCCATGGCCGACCGCTCTCGCGATTCCTTTCAAACGCGCTCCGAGCTTTCCGTAGGCTCTACCAAGTTCACCTACTTCAGCTTGCCCAAGTTCGCCGCCAAGACCGGCAAGGACATCTCCAAGCTGCCCTACAGCTTGCGCCTCCTGCTCGAGAACCTGCTGCGCTACGAGGACGGCGTCGTCGTCAGCGAGAAGGACGTGGAGGCGCTGGCCGCCTGGGACGCGCGTAAGGAGCCGGACACCGAGATCGCCTTTCACCCGGCGCGCGTGGTGCTGCAAGACTTCACGGGCGTGCCCTGTGTGGTGGACCTGGCGGCGATGCGGGACGCGATGGCCGCGATGGGCGGCGACCCCGCCAAGATCAACCCGCTGTTTCCGGCCGAGCTGGTGATCGACCACTCGGTGCAGGTGGACTACTACGGCTCGGCCGACTCACTGGTGCGGAACACGCAGAGCGAGTACGAGCGCAATCAGGAACGCTACGCGCTGCTGCGCTGGGCTCAGGGTGCTTTCGACAACTTCAAGGTGGTGCCGCCCTCTACCGGCATCGTGCACCAAGTCAACCTCGAGTACCTGGCGCGTGTCGTGTTCGACAAAGACGGCGTGGCCTACCCGGACACGCTGGTCGGCACCGACAGCCACACCACCATGATCAACGGCGCGGGCGTGCTGGGCTGGGGCGTGGGCGGCATCGAGGCGGAGGCGGCCATGCTCGGCCAGCCCATCAACCTGCTGATCCCCCAGGTCGTCGGCGTCAAGCTCCACGGCACCTTGCCGGAGGGTGCGACCGCGACTGATTTGGTGCTCACCATCACGCGTCTTTTGCGCGACAAGGGCGTCGTCGGCAAATTCGTCGAGTTTTATGGCGATGGCCTGGACAACTTGCCGCTCGCGGATCGCGCGACCATCGGCAACATGAGCCCGGAGTTCGGGTCCACCTGCGGCATCTTCCCGATCGATGAAGAGACCCTCAACTACTTGAGGCTGTCTGGGCGCAGCGCAGAGCGCGTAGCGCTGGTCGAGGCCTACGCCAAGGCGCAAGGCTTGTTCCGCACCAAGGGTCAGTCGGATCCGGTCTATACCGATACGCTGTCGCTGGATCTCGGAACGGTGGTGCCGACGCTGGCCGGCCCGCGCCGCCCGCACGACAAAGTCGCGCTCACCGACGTTCGCGCCGGCTTCAAAAAGCTCCTGCCGGAGCTGGTCGCGCAAGCCAAGAAGAAGGCCAAGGGGGTTGCCGCGACCGCCGAGGAGATCGCGACGCGCGTCCCCACGTCCCTCGATGGCGCAAATTTCGAGCTCGGTAACGGCTCGGTCGTGATTGCAGCCATCACCAGCTGCACCAACACCTCCAACCCGTACGTCATGCTGGGCGCCGGTCTTTTGGCCCGAAACGCGGTTGAAAAGGGCCTGAGCGTGAAGCCCTGGGTCAAGACCAGCCTGGCACCCGGTTCGAAGGTGGTCACGCAGTACCTGACCCAGGCGGGCGTGCTGCCCAGCCTGGAACAGCTGC
>DATEDZ010000090.1:0-6640 GCA_035281385.1 Polyangiaceae bacterium | reverse complement strand
CGGCGCCGCCCGCGCCACCGCCGCCGGTGCCGCCGGCCCCCGCCGTGATCGGCTTGCCGGCCATACATTCGATGAACTTCTGCAGACACATCTTGTCGGTCGAGGACAGCGTTCCGACTAGCGGCATCGCGTCACCACAGGTGCCCTGCCCGCCATTGATCTTCTTCCAGAACCAGCTCTGGGCGGGATTGTTGACGTCCACCAAGAAGTCACCCGAAGGACAGCCCATGTTTTTCCCCATCGGAAGGTCCGTGTGCTTGGCCAACATGCCCTTGAGACGTGTGCTGGGGTTGGGGCTCTCGAGGTCCAGGGATGCGAATTGCAGACCCCCCGCCGCGGTGGTCTTGGTGGTGTGACACGACTTGCAGGCCGTCGCGCTGCCCGTGAAGGCGTTGGCCACACACGGATCCGCGTCGCAATTAGCGCCGCCCCCCGCGCCTCCGCCACTGCCGCCCGAGCCACCCATCGCCATGGTGTCGTTGGGCGTCTCGTTATCGGCCGCGCCGGGGCAGCCCACGATCGCCAGTGAGAGCGAGAACAGCCCCACTCCGGTCAGCGCGGTCTGGAGCCGCCGGGTGCGTACCCGCCGCAAGGCAGCCTGCTCCGCAGCAGCAAGGTTTTCGTCTGAAGAAGAAGCCTGGGGGAACTGTTGCTCTTGCACTCTAAATCCTCGACCTTACTCTGGCTCTTGAACTAGCAGCAGGCGAGCCAATGGACCCACGCGAACGGGCGGCGCAGACTGCCGGCGCCAGGAAGTAACAACATTCGGCCCGGTCTCGTAAAGCATGAAATGCGACCGCCGGTGCCTTTTCTTCCCAAGATCCGCGGATTGAAGACGCCGCCGCCGCGCAGCTTGCTCGCCGGCCGGTCCGGCGGCGGCGTGGCCGCGGCTTCCGCAAAATGGGTCAGTTTTTGGCAGGGCACGGAGATAAGCTGAACCGGTTCATGCATCGCTTCGAACGAGACGACCTCAAGCTGTCACGTCCGCACGCCTTCGTCGAACGACGCGCGATTCGTTTCCAGGACATAGACGCTGCCGGCATAATTTTTTACCCGCGGGTGCTCGAGATGTTTCACGACGCCTACGTAGCATTTCTGGCATTTGCGGGCTGTCCGCTGCCTGACGTGCTGAAGAGCGGGAGCTGGCTCGCACCGGTGCGTCATGCCGAGGCCGACTACTTCAAGCCGCTGCGCTTCGGGGATGAGGTGACCATCGAGATCTGCCGGGCGCACCTGGCCGAGAGTGAGGCCACGCTCGGCTACCGCATCGTACGCTTGGAAAGGGAAGAGGTGTGTGCGGTCGGTCAAGTCGTGCACACGTTCGTCGACCAGAGCTTCAAGCGGTTGCGGATCCCGGACGCGGTGCGGCGCGCCCTCGCGCACATCGAGTCAGCGGCCGGCTAGATCGCGGCGAAAAACTTGGAAGCACGCGGAAGGCAAGCGCCAAAAGCCGGCTTAGCCCGAAGGAATTCGCGACGGCTCGACGCGGGGTGATGCTCGGACGGAAGCTGAATCGGAGCGGGCTGCCAAGACGCACCTCGAATGGCAGCTGGCTGCCGTGGCGTCGATCGGTACCGCTGTATCGCGGGCGCTCCAAAGCGTGCCGTGGTTACCAGCTCCAGAGCATGTGACCGTGCGCGGGCTGGGCTCGAGCCGCTCTGGGGCCCGCGCTCGAGGTGGAGCTCATGGTCCGAGCCGAAGAATGCCGGGCTCATAGCCGAACCGCGCTACTCGCACGACGTAGCGCGCTCCTGGCGCCGGCGATGGCGTGGCTGCCTGCTTTCGGGGCTTCGGAGCGGCGGGCCTTAGGGAGCCCCGCTGTTTCCGCTCCTCCGCCTGGTGCGCTGGCGCAGCATTTGGACGCGTGAAAAATGCATTGACGTGTACGGGGAAGCTGAGCCACTACGGCCGTGGCTGCCGGAAGCACCAGACCATTTGGCCGTCTTCGCCGTGGCCTGCTGACACCATTTCCCAACCGCGAGCGCCGGCAGCGTTGGCTTTGTAGTGAACGTCGTCTGCGCTCGAGGCGTCGAAACAGAAGTACGCCCAGCGCTGCTCTTCGACGTAGGCGGCCCTAGCTTTGGGTACCGCCAGGTTCGACGCCCCAGCCACACAGCCGGCCACGAACACGGCGGACACGGATAGCCCCAGGAGAAATTGTCGCATGCCCCTGCAGCTACCTCAGCTAGGCATGGAAGAACAAGGCCAGCTCCGAAGAGCTGGCCTGGTGCCGACGGAGGGACTTGAACCCCCACGATCTTGCGATCGCGTGGACCTGAACCACGTGCGTCTGCCAATTCCGCCACGTCGGCGTGTGGCTAGGGAAAATCCCTAGGGCCCGCGGGGGTGTAGCTCACGCCCCCGGGACCGGGCAAGGACATTTTAGCGCGCGCGTTTCGCTTCGGGCAGTGGGGGAGGCAGCGCGCTCTGGCTGCGCGGCAGCGGCGGCGGCGCGATCGATGCCTTCCGACCTTGCGCCGGCGGGGGCAGGGGCGCCGGACCCGGCGCGGGCCGCGCCGACGGATGCTGCTGCTCGTAGCGGTGTCGTTCCTCGAACAGCACCACCTTGATCAGGCTGTCCACGTCGGCGTCCTTGATCACCGGGTCGTTGACATCGATCGTCGGATCCAGCAGCTCGATGAGCGCCAGCAGGGCGGTGGCGAGCTGCTGCTGATTCGGGAACGCGTCGCGAATGCACATCTCGCGCTCCTCGTCGGTAGAGGAGGTGAGCAGCTCCGAATACATCGATTCGATCGACAGCAGCACCGGCGTGGTGAGCTGCTCGTGGCGTGGGGGCAGGCGACCGACCACGGTGAGCTTCTCGACCACCCGCTTACGCGCCTCCTCTTCAGCCGGCGGGCGTGTGCTGTTCATCAGGATATCGATGTCGTCCTCGTCGCCTTCCTGCGTGGCGACCTCAGCGGGCTCCTCCTGCTTCGACGACGACGTCGTCGTCGTCGACTTGCGCTGCTCTTCGAGACTGGCAACCGTCTTCTCGACCACGCCGGCGTCCACGCCCTCGCCGGTGAGCCCGGCGGGACGCGCCACCTTGTCCACGAGCACGTTGTTGAAGACGTGCTCGAGCGGAACGTACCCGAGCAGCGTGCGCAGCGAGACAGCCTCGAGCAGCTCGCTTTCGCCCAGCGGCTTCTTCTCGCGACCCAGCTTGAGGGCGTGGCGCACCAGCTTCTGCAGCTCCTTCAAGGGCAGGCGGGTCGAGATCGAGTCGAACGTGATGCCGTCGATCACGACCTGCAGGCTCAGCAGATTTTCACGGAGCGCGTTGTCGATCAAAAACGTAACGCGCGAAAGCGCGCGATCCACATCGGCCTCGGCATGGAGCGGCGACCAGAACTCGTCCTCGGTGGTGAAGGCCCACAGCTTCTTGTGGTCGAGGTAACGCACGCGATCATCGGGCGGCAGCAGCGTCAGCAGCTGTGCGCCGTTCATCACGCCTTCGTCGATCGCAAGCTTCAAATCCTCGGCGGCCGAGCTGGTCGACTTCTTGCGCGCGATCTTCGCGTGCACGCCGGCGCCCTCGACCAGGATCTTCGCGCGCAGATCCGGGGCGTTCTCCAGGCTCTGCATCAGATCAGTCGGCTTGAAGTGTCGGAGGAAGTCTTCGGGTGTGCGAAAGCCGCGCTCCAGCACGTGCACCACCGTCTGCGAGAGAAATCTGTCTGCAGGAGACTTCAGAGAAGACCTGAAATCGGATCCCGAACCACCGTCACTCTTTGCCATGGGGCGCGCATCGTACGCTGCTTCGAGTGGCAAAATCAGTGGAGAAAAGCGCTCACTAGCCGTTTAGCTGCCTGCGCGAAGCCATGCCGAGCCGGCGCACCAGAACCGGAAATTTGCCGCGTTAGCGGCGTTTGCCGACCTGCGACTTCGTGGATTTCGTGCGTTTTCGCCGCTTACCACCTAGTAGGTGTGCGGATGCTTCCGCTGCCGCCCCGTCCAGCCGCGCCACCACCTGCCTGGCCTCCCGCTGGCTGAGCGCCACGCCCACGAAGGCCGGCGCGCCCAGCGCCGCGTCCAGGTGCTGCTGCAGAGGGGCGGGAAGCGCGCCGCTCACGTTGATCAGAATCGAGCCGTCCGAAGCAGCCGCGATCGCCGCGGGGTGAACCCTCCGAGTTGCCATCCCCGACCAGACTGCGAGCCGCGTGCCAGCCTGCGATCTGGCAGTTTTGGCTGAATAGGCGCGATCACCGCCTCGCCGTGAGCCTCATTCCGGGATGTACGCGAAATGCAGCGTTTCAGGGCGAGACGAGCCGCCCTCGCCCCCGCGGGCCGGCCTTGATACTCTCGGCTGAGCGTGAGCAGCAGTACCGATCGACTGCCCAAGGTGTCCGGAGTGGCCGCCGTTTCGCTGGCTGCCATGCAGGTGGACGTCACGACGCACCTGGGTGCGGTCGGGCCCGCGACCTCGACCGGATTTCCGGGTCTCGATCAGCTGCTCGGGGGCGGCTTGCGCTCCGGCATGGTCATCGCGCTGTCCGGCGCCGCTGGTAGCGGTCGAACCTCGGTGGCGCTGGCGCTCGCCTACCTGGCGGCGCGAGCGCGCGCCGGCGTGGTGGTGGCGGGCGCCGCGGTGGATCCCACCGAGATCGTGGCGCGGCTGGCGGCCCGCGCGCTGCATCGCGAGTATCCCGACGCGCGCACCTCGTACGGCGAGATCTGGACCGGGCAAGCATGGTCCGACGACGCGAGTCGCCGCCCGATCGCGGACGCCATCGACACCGTGATGAAGAAGGTGGGTGCGCAGCTGCATCTGTTCCGCGGCACGGGCCTCGAGACGACGCAGGCGCTTTCGGATTGCGTGGCCCAGCAGTGGGCCAGAAGCGAGCGCGTGGTACTGGTGGTCGATGACGTGGAAGGCTTTTTGGCGATGGGCGATGGCGGGATCACCCGCGCATCGGTGGTCAACGGCAGCTTCGAAGGGCGGGTGACCCAGGTCGGCTACGAGCTGCGCCGCATCGCCGAGCAGGGCGCTTGCGTGATCATGACCGTGCTGACCGAGCACCTGCCGCTGGTTTCACCGGCCGCGACTCTGACCATCGAGCTCGAGGTCAGCCCGGCTCCCGAGCAGGATTTGACGGAACGCCTGCGCAAGCTGGGGTCTCGCTCGCTCTTGCTGAAGCTGACCAAGAATCGCGTCGGCAGCACCGGTGAAGTGCCGCTCAGCTTCGTGCCGGGCGCGGGCACCGTCGAGCAGCGGCGCGGACCGGCAACCTAGCGCTGCCGCGCAGTCCGGTTTCGAGATGACGTCGCGCACCGTGCTTCACGCGGACATGGACGCCTTCTATGCGTCCATCGAGCAACGTGACCACCCCGAGCTACGCGGGCTGCCGGTGATCGTCGGTGGTCAGCAGGCACGCGGGGTAGTAGCGGCTGCGTCGTATGAAGCGCGCCAGTTCGGGGTGCGATCGGCAATGCCGGGCTTCGAGGCGCGCCAGCTGTGTCCCGACGGCGTGTTCTTGCCGCCGAGCATGGAGCGCTACGCGGCAGCGTCGGCCGAAGTGCACCGCGTCTTCGAGCAGTTCACGCCGGAGATCGAGCCACTGGCACTGGACGAGGCTTTCCTCGATATCACCGGCTCGCTCCGCCTGTTCGGCGGCGACGCCCAGCGGCTGGGGCGTGAGCTGAAAGCTCGAGTGCGCGATGCGACCGAGCTGTGCGTTTCGGTCGGGATCGCATCGAACAAGCTGGTCGCCAAGATCGCCTGCCGCCTGGGCAAGCCCGACGGCTTGCGCGTCGTACCGGCCGGCGCCGAGCGCGCCACGCTCGCGCCGCTCCCGATCCGCTTTTTGTGGGGTGTGGGCCCGGTCTTGGGCGACAAACTGAGCGCGCTCGGCATGCAGCGCATCGCCGATCTAGCGGACGCCAGCCTGGAGCGGATCGCGCAGGCCGCCGGAGACCGCGCCGCGCATTTGATTGCTCTGGCGCGCGGTCAAGACGCTCGCCCGGTCGAGGCCGACCGTGCACCCAAGTCGATCGGTGAAGAGAGCACCTTCGAGCACGACGTGAGCGATCGAGACACCATTGCGCAGGCCATCGTGGCTCATTCGGAGGAGGTGGCGCGCCGTCTGCGCGGCGCTGGCTACTCGTGTCAGTGCATCACGCTGAAGATGAAGCTCGGCAAGGCACGCACGCCGCGCACCGGTAGCGGTCGCGCCCGAGGGTTGCGTGAACCGGACTACCCGCTACTCACGCGCCAGCGCACGTTGGCGAGCGCGAGCAGCGACGGGCAGCTCATTGCTCGCACCGCGCTAGCGCTGTGGGACGAGGCGGCGCTGGGTGAAGCGGTTCGCTTGCTCGGCGTGAGTGCCAGCACCCTCGCGCCGCAGGCGCAGGAGCAGCTCGAGCTGTTCGCGCCACGCAGGCCCCAAGTGGGGCCGACGCTCGACGCGATCCGAAATCGCTTCGGCGCCGACGTGATCGGCCGCGCGGTGTCGGCACCAGAGAAAGTGACGCCCTCGCTCCGTAAGAAGACCGGCGACTAGGCTCGAGTTGGGCGGTCTTGGAAGGAAAGATCACGATCGTCGGGGAAGCCGCGAGCCACGAGAAAAACCGGCGGGACGGGCGCCTGCTTCGCTCGGGTATGCATGAGCCGCCGGACATTTCGAGTGGTCTGCTCGCT
>DATEDZ010000089.1:0-15511 GCA_035281385.1 Polyangiaceae bacterium | reverse complement strand
AAGAAGGACGCGAAGAAGGACGCGAAGAAGGACGCGAAGAAGGACGCGAAGAAGGACGCGAAGAAGGACGCGAAGAAGGACGCGAAGAAGGACGCGAAGAAGGACGCGAAGAAGGACGCCGGGCGCTGCGGGAGGTGCTCGAGGCGCTTCTCAGCGCGCGCTTCAGCGCGGTGCCGGATTGGGCGCGGCGCCGCACGGCGGCGGCGACGTTACAGCAGCTCAAGGACTGGTGCGCTGGAGTGCCTTCGGCCGCCAGCGTCGAGGCAGTGCTCGGTCTGGCCGATGAGGCGGCACACACCGGGAGGTGACGCGGACTCACGGGAGGAGCTTCTGCTCGTTGGGCCATCGCGCCAACCCAGCTCGTCTTGTCTGGGCTGCTGGGCGCGCCGCCCAATTCGTCCGTCGCCGCGCTCGGTTCAGCCGAACCATGACCGCGGTGGTGAGCACGCTGGCCGCAAAGAAACGATCGCCCAAGCCGATCGCGCACAACCCAAGCGATCGCACAGGAAGTGAAATTCGAAGTGGTGCTTCCTGCCAGTGTGGCTGTCGGCGACGCCGCGGCGCACGTCAACAACCGTCTCCGGGTTCGTAACCGCGCGCACATCGTCCCGAGCAGCGGCAGCTCGGCGTTGGCCGTGGCAATGGGGACGTCCACCCTCGATGTAGGGGTCGAGGCGAACCTGCGGAGCATAGTCAGCCAGGGCAACGTGCTACTGCGGCATCGCTCTCGTGTCGAGGGGTCGATAACGACCGCTGGCACGGTTAACCAGCAACAGAACGTGACCATCATCGGTCCGATTCTGGAGCAGCAAGATCTCCGACCTTTCAGCTTTCGCAGCTGGAACGTGGACTTCGATAGCGGCCTTCAGGGGGATGTGCTCCTCGAGCCGAGCGCGGCGCGCGAGCTTTCGCCCGGGCACTACGGCGCAGTGACGCTCGAGCCCCGCTCCGAGCTGACCCTGAACGCCGGCACGTACACGTTTCGTTCCTTGCGCGTCGAGCCGCAAGCCATCTTGCGACTCGACGATGCTGCGGGCGTGGTGTTTCTGTATGTCGGCGACACGTTGGCTTACCACGGCGCCGTGCAGAGCGAGTCCGGCAGCGCGGCGCACTTCCTGCTTGGTTACGCAGGCACGCAAAGCACCGTCATCGAAGGCTCGTTTCGCGGTACCTTGGTCGCTCCGTTTGCGGATGTCACGTTGTCGAGCACTACTCACGTGGGCTCGGTGTTTGCCAAGACGCTGGAAGTGCGGCCCGGATCGCGCATCGAGCATGCTCCGTTTGCTGCATGGTCTCTCGTGGCGGGGATCGATTTCGACCAGGACGGTGTGAGCGACGAGCTCGACAACTGTCCGGCCATCGCCAACCCCACCCAAGCGGATGGCGACGGCGATGCTATCGGTGATGCCTGCGATTCGTGTCCCGGGGGCACGGACGGCGACGGCGACGGACTGTGCAATTCCGAAGACAACTGTCCAGCCGTTGCAAACGCTAGTCAGGTCGACGTGGATGGTGATGGCGCCGGTGACGCCTGCGACTCGCAGCGCTGTTTTACGCCGATTTTGTTGGAGGAGGAACAGCAGGCCATCAAGCTCGCTCGAGAGTCGCAAACTGGCGAGTCTGCACTGCCACTGCAGGAACGTTGGCGGCTCACGGAGTCCCGCCCGGTGTGCATCGAACGTGGGCCGGCTGCTGCGCGTCGCTTGCGGCTGCGCTTCTACAACTACGTGCAGAATCGTATGTCCGACGTGCTGGTCAACTTGAACGCGCAAGCGGTCGAGCAGTTCGACGTCGTGCAAAGACAGCCGTTGATCAGCACGGATGAATACGCCGAGGCCGACGCTATCGCGCTAGCCGACAGCGATGTGCAAGCAGCGCTGGCGAGTAGCGGCTACGAGCCGGTGCTCAACACCTACGGCATCAATCGAGGCGCGGTGCCCGCGTGCGAAGCGCACCGTTGTGTGTCCATTGTCTACGCCAAACGCATCGGCGGCTCAGCTACGTTCGTGCCTCCGGAAACTTACAACGGCGGCAACGTGCGCTGGAACGGCGTGAACAATCTACTGGAAGTGATCGCTGATATCAGTGGCGGGCAAGTGGTGCAGATCGAGGATCTGCGCCTGACGCCCTGAGCTCGCGGAGGATTCCCATGCAGACCATCGTCAAGACCCTGTTGATGTTATGTGCCACGGCCGTGGTGGCAACGGTCGCGGCTACTGCGCATGCATTTCGCGCGTGCGAGGACTATCGAGACAATTCGACCCTGCACGGCTGCTGGCCGGACTACAACTCAGCCGACCGGCCCGCGGGCACCACGCCCGGCACCTTCGGCACGAAAAACTGGGAGTTTTGCTACACCTACTCGAACGAAGGCCTGGAGCTTCAGGACGTGAAGTTCGGTACAGACCCCAACAACCGCCGTTTGGTCGCCAACAAGATCAGCATCCCCTACTTGATGACGCGGTACCCACGGCCGTTCGACGCCACCAATCCGAGCTCCAATCCCACCAGCTGCGGCGCCGATCTCGAGGCTCAAAACCCCACAGGTCCCGCCTTCGACGACACGCCCATTCCCTCTCGCGTCAACAGCCCCGGCGCCGAGATGCACTGCCTGCATGCACCGTCCACCATTTGCGATCTCGGCACCCGCGCCTGCGATCCTGCGACCAACGCGTGCGTGAATAGTCCGATGAGCTGTAGCAGCGACGCGGACTGTGTTTCCGAGCCGTTCTCTGGCGAGCTCAATCCGGACGACTGCAACGGCGGTTGCGTCACCTGTCGGGGCGTTTGCGCGGGCACGCAGATCGAGCTCGGTGGACTCGAGCTTTGGGGAACCAACGAACAGGTTTCGGGCTCGTCCGAAGCCGATCTGATCCTGACCAGCACGAACTATTATGGCGGCTACCAATTCACCCAGCGCTATCGCTTCAAGCACGATGGCACGCTGGCCGTGAAGTTTCGCTTTGGCGGAAATTACCGACCGCAATGGCACAATCACATCGTATATTGGCGCTTCGAGTTCGACCTGCCCGGTCAGGCTGGTGGCGACATCATGCAGCGCTGCGAGGACGCCAGCTGCATGGCGGACGGAACGGGCTGGGTCGCACGTGGGTGTGAGTGCAGCAAGACCGGAAGTCTGCCGCAAGCCAACGGGCTTTGGCGTGTCTTCGACGCGACGACGCTGGTCGGCGGTTCGCCCGAGCGGTCGGTGGTCATCTCGGGCGGACCGGAGGATGGCGAGCCCACCGTCTGCGTCAACACCGATAAGGACTACTGCATCCTGAGGAGCTCGCCCGCCGACAACGAGGGGCTCGACAAGCAGCCTGCTAGCTGCCTCGATGGCCTCGACACGAACGCCTTGGGTGCGTGCCCTGCCGGAGGTGACCTGAGCACGGGCGGGCCGATCAGTTTCTGGTACCTCGGACATCACAATGGCCACAACCCGTGCGACCCTGATCATCAAGGGTTCTGCGAGCCAGAAGTCGGGGAGGAGTCGATCGGGCCCGTGCTGAAGTTGGAAGGCAACTGGTAGAAGTTGGAAGGCAACTGGTAGACGAGGAAACGGTTCGCCTTCGGGCCAGCTGGCTAGTGGCGCGGACGTGTGGGTCGCGCTAGCTTGGGAAGTATGGAGGATCTTGGATGGTCGCACCAAAACTCGCCCGCACCATCGCGGTCGCCAGTGTCCTGCTGGGGATCGTCAAGCTCACCGCCTGTGGCTCTACCGAGCGTAACCCCAAGCCGGGGGCCACGGCCGGCGCCGGTGGCCAGGGTGGCAAGGCGGGCGCCGTGAGCTCGGGCGGAGTGAGCGAGGCCGGTTCCGCAGACCCTGGCGGTGGTGCTGCCGAGCTCGGCGGCGACGCAGGTGAAGGAGGGAGCCTAGCTGGTGTGGGCGGGCGGCTGGGGATCGCTGGAGCGGATGCAGGCGAGCCTGGCTCAGTGGGTGGCGCGGGTGGCGCAGAGCCGCCCGCTCATCGCGCCGGGGTAGCGCTCTGCGGCGACCGCGAATGCTCAATCAGCAACAATGACTTGTGTTGCTATCACGGCTCCGCAGCGGCCCCTGAATGTGGGCCGAACGGCATTTGCGGCGTCTACGACCAGTACACTAGCTTCATGGATTGCGACAGCGCGGCTGACTGCGAGATCGACGAAGGGGAGGGCGTGTGCTGCTACGATGTGGCGAACGTCGGCGGAACTCGCCGCGGGTACTGCGTCGGTAGCTGCGCCCCCGTCGAGCTTCAGCTTTGCGATCCCGAGCAAGCGGGCGAGTGTGAGCAGGGGATCTGTCAACCGACCACCGCCAACGACCAATTGCCCCTCGGCTACCACGGCTGCCTGTAAACGCCGAGAGCGCGCCCAGCGTGCCACGCATCGCAGTCGCGGCGGATGAAGCTGAGCGCAGCGGCGCCTGACCAGATAAGTCGTCCTCGGCAAGACCTCCCTCGGAGCGGTCATGTACCGGGATTCATCGGTCAAGGCCCCTCCAGTTGGCGAATTCGCGCAACTGGGCGCTCAGAACGCCCGAGCAGAGCTCATGGTGGGAAACGGGATCAGATCGCTCTCACCGTCAGCCCGAGCCGCACCCGCACCACGCAGGACAGCTGCCACGACTCTCCGACGATTCTGCCTTCGAGCTCCCGGGGCCATTCCTCGGGGGGCAACCACCAGTGCACTCGAGCATCCTCGAGGACAGCAACGCTAGCCGGTGGCCATCGAACCTCTTGAGCCAAGTCGATGTCGTCGAGAGACCGAAGGTGGACGTTCATCCCCGCGGCCAGGCGAAGGTCCAGATCCTCGGTTGGAACCGAAATGCGCTCGCCGGCCACCGTTTCGATGAGCACCTCTGCTCGTTTGCCATTTCCGATAAAAGTGAGACGGCGAATTGCTTCTCCTTGAATCGGCAGAACGAACCACGTCTGATCGTCGTTCACCATTTTCCTCACCGCCGAGACTACCCGAAGGCGTCGAGGACGGGGTGGAGTACGTGCGCGTGCACGGCCTGTAGCGTCAGTCTGCCGAGCGCGCCAGCTCAGCTCACAGCGCATGGCGGAGGCGCGTCAGGGAGTGGAGCGTCGTCGTTCCCCAATCAACCCCGTCGGCCGGCCTGGCGCGCGTTCGGTCGAGCAGGCCACGGAGTCACCCTGTGGAGTGTTGCATGAGCATTTTTCCAAGACTATCCGCTGTCCTTCGCTGCTCTCGTAGCGCGCCCGAAGGTCTGCGCATCGAGCTCGCCAGCTGCCGTCGGACGCGAGCCGGACGTGCGATCGCAAAGCTCGGCGATCAGCTCCTCGAGCTGGGCGATATCGACCGGCTTGAGCAGGTGGTCGTCGCAGCCGGCTTCGCGTGATAGGCGGCGATCCGCCTCCTGACTCCAGCCGGTCAGCGCAACCACGACCACGTCACGACCCCAGGGCTGGGCGCGAATGCGACGAGTCGCGTCGCGGCCGTTCATGCGTGGCATGCCGATGTCCATCACCACGACGTCGGGCTTGAGCGCTTCGGTGCGTTCGAAGGTCTCGAGGCCGTCGTGCGCGATGTGCACTTCGTTGCCCGACATTCGCAGCATGGTCGCCAGAGACTCAGCGGCATCGCGATTGTCATCCGCCACGAGAATGCGCCGCCATGGCTTGCGCACCGGCGGCCGAGCCGCGGCAGGCCGGCCCGGCTCGAGCACCATCGCGTCGGCCAGCGGCAAGGTGACGACGAAGCGGCTACCATGTCCAGCGCCTGGACTCTCTGCAATCACGCTGCCCCCGTGCATCTCGGTCAGACTCTTGACCAGCGCTAGCCCGATGCCGAGGCCTCCGGTCGCGCGCCCGAGACCGGAGTCTACTTGGGAAAACAAGGCGAAAATCGAACGGAGGGAGTCTGGCTGCAGCCCGACCCCATTATCCTCCACCGTGACCACTACCGCTTCGGACTGGCGCTCGGCGCGGAGCGCGATGCGTCCGCGTCTGGGTGTGTACTTGGCGGCGTTGGTCAGCAAGTTGCCGAACACCTGTGCTAGTCGCGTCAGGTCGGCGTCGAGCAGGGCCGGTTCGCTGGGCAACGACACCTCGAGCTCGTGGTCGGCCGCATCGATGGCGGGCCGCGCGAGCTCGATGGCATTCGAGAGCACGTCGCTCAGCCACACGGGCGCGCGACGCAGCTGCATCTTGTTCAGGCCGATGCGCGAAACGTCGAGCAAGTCCTCGATCAGCCGCACCAGATGTCCGAGCTGCCGCTCCATGATCTCGCGCGCACGCGTCGCCGTGGTCGGGTCGCCGCTTGTCAGCTTCATCAGCGCCAGGCCATTGCGCAGCGGTGCCAGTGGATTGCGCAACTCGTGCGCCAAGAGCGCGATGAAGTCATCTTTCTTGCGGTCGGCATCGCGCAGCTGCTTGACAAGCCGCAAGCGCTCGTACGCTATCGTCAAATAGCGTGTGATGGTGCGCAGGAACTCGATCTCGTCCGTGTCGAAGTGGTCGCGCGTGCGGCTAGCGAAGGCCAGCGTACCCAGCCAGCGCTCGTTGAAAATGAGCGGTACGCAGACATAGGCACCGAACCCCAGTGATGCCAAAAGCTTTGGGCCAGGTTGGACGGAGCGCTTCAGAAACGAAGCCGAGTAGGGCTCGCGCGTGCGCGCCATGTCGCCGCATAGTGCCGAGCTCGGTGCAATGCTGGCCAGCTCGCCGGCGCATTCCGGCGAAATGCCGGCGAACGAGAACAGCTTGAGCTCGTGTTCGCCCTCCTCGAACATGTAGTTGAGGAAGATATCGAGCTCGAGGTGCGGCGCGATACAGCCGAATAGCGCACGAATGAGCGCCTCGGGCTCCTCGGTAGTGAGCATCAACGCGGCAGTCTCCCACAATAGCCGCAAGCGTTCGCCTTGAGTCCGAATATCCGCTTCTCCGCGCTGCCTTTCGATCGCGATGCCGGCGCTGCGCGTGATGACGTCCACGAGCCGCAACTCGAGCAAGTCCGGTCGATGAACGCGCGGATAGTACAGGGCCAGCGTGCCGAGCAAAGTGCCGGCCGTCGAGAGGATCGGCGTTGACCAGCATGCCCGAAAGCCGTGACGTGCCGCCAGCGCCTTGAGCTCGGGACTCCACAGCTGATCCTGTTCGATATCGAGCGAAAATACCGGCTGTAGGCGGTAGGCGGCGCAGCCGCAAGCACCTTGCTCGGGGCCGATTGGCCAGGGATTGACAGCCTGGGTCCAGCTCTTCGGCATGTGGCGCCCCGCGCTGGTGCGCAGATGCTGGCCATCGGTTGAAAGCAGCTGAATGCTCGCGCAAACGCGCTCGGTAGCGTGCTGATCGATCAGGTCGCACAAGGCATCGAGCACATCGGTCAGCGGCACGCCCTTGACCATCAGCTCGAGCGCTTGCGCCTGGCGCGCCATCAGTTGCTCTGCCTGCTTCAGCGCCGTGATGTCACGCGTGGTCCCGGCAATGGCTTCGACTTCCCCGTCGGCGCCGATCACCGGCACGAAAATGTAGTCGTGGATGCGATCGCCCTGGGGGCCCTTGAACGGCACTTCGCCGCGTACGCGGCACTTGCTGCCGATGACCTGTTCGAGCTCCGCGTCGTGCATGGCGGCCTGCCAGTCGGGATAACCGGCCTCCAGGCAGGTCTTGCCGCTGACCTCCTGCCAGCTGCGCCCCCAGGTCTGCAAATGCGCAGGATTTGCGTAAGTGAAGCGGTGACTCAAGTCGAACACATACACGAGGTCGGGTGTGTTGGAGAGCGTGGTCTCGTAGAGTCGCCGTTGCCGTTCGGCCAGTGCGTCCACGGGGCGGCTGGTGTGCTCGTAGTCCGAGACGTCGTATACGATGACGAGGGTGCGGATGGTTCCCTGCAGGTGGCCGACCACGGTCAGGTGAGTGAGTCCCCAGAACGAGCTTCCGTCCTTGCGCAAATATCGGATCTCGAGCGCCCTGCCGCCCTCGCGCGCGATGCGCTCCAGTGCGGTCTGCAGCTCGGCGCCCCGGCTTGGGTGAACGAGGTCGCCCAGGGCCCGACCGAGCAGCTCTGCCTCCGAGTAGCCGAGCATGGCGCACAGGCGTGGGTTCGCCAAGAGCAGACAGCCGCGTGCGTCGGTTTGGCCGACCCCGCTCACGTCCTGTTCGAACAGTGCTTGCAGCATCCCTGCTGGCTCGAGAGCTGCGACAGGTGTCCCCGGCATGTCGCAGCGAGCCTACCACACGCACTCCAAAACGGCTCGCTGGCCGCAACCGGCGCGGGGCGCTCGTAGTCTCGGGGAAGGATGCCGGGTCCAGGGTGAGGCTGGAGCTATTCAACCTGAGCGGGCCAGGGTGCGGAAAGATGGACGCGAGGAAGGGCCGTGAGGAAGGACGCGAGGAAGGGCGCCGGGCGCTCGGGGGGTGCTCGAGGCGCTTCTCAGCGCGGTGCAGGATTGGGCGCGGCGCCGCACGGCGGCGGCGACGTTACAGCAGCTCAAGGACTGGTGCGCTCGAGTGCCTTCGGCCGCCAGCGTCGAGGCAATGCTCGGTCCGGCCGATGAGGCGGCACCGTGACGTGACGCGGACGTCATGGAAGGAGCTTCTGCGCGCAATCACCTGCTCGAGTGGTAGCGTACGCGGCACCCGCGCATGGTGCCGCTCCGAAGCCCGCTCCCCAACCACCGTAAAGGGTGTGTCAGTCTGAACTGCGCTCAGACCGGCTTGCTGTTTCTATTGAGCGCGTGCGCCGACTCGCCACCGCCGCTGGCCCAAAGCCCGAGCCCACAGGTCGCCCCCAACAATGCCGAGCCGGCGACGGTGCAGGCCGTGGTGGCCCCGATGCCGGGCGCAGAGCCCGCTCCAGAGCCAAAACCGGCTCCGACAGATCCGGCCATGTTCGCGCAAGCGCTCGCTCCGCTACGACCCGCTTCGGCGTTGAGCGCGCTTCAGGCGCTCGAGGAAGCTCCGACTGACGCTCAGGCCTGCGCGCAGGCGGCGCTGGCGTACGCCGAGACCGACGTCCCTGTCATGACCGTGATCTGGGGGCTTCAGTACCAGGCGATGGGCGGCGGCGCGGCGGACGCCAAGGTCGCGGCGGCGCTGACGAAGGTCCTCAATGAGCGCATTCTGGTCAAACGCGCGCCCGACACGGACGAGGTGACGTTCAATGTGCGGCTGGCGCCGGGGCAGATGCCGGTGCGACAAGATGCCGACGGCACGGTGCAGGCACCGCTCGCGCACGCGTTCGAGGCGCTGTTCAGCACCACCTTGATGGGTTTTCGGCCGCCGTGGACCATCGAGTTGTTCCACGACGTGCTGAGCAGCTGGGCGGGTCTGGTCAGCAGCCGCGGCACGCCGCTCGACCAGGTGATGGAGCTCAACGCCTGGCTGGTCTCGACCGCCAAGGCCGGGCACCTGGAAGCTTTCTGCCATCAGCTGCTCGGCCCGGCGTTCCCGGCGGAGCTCAAGGTGTACAACGCCAGCAGCGCGGCCGACCTCAAGGCGCTCAAGGACTACCTGAGGGCCAATGCGCTCAAGCCCCAGCGCGCCGTGATGCCCGACGACTTGGTGCGTGTGAAGTAGGCCGCTGTCCGGAGGCGATCACGCGGCGTGAGTACGCGGCCGATGAGTGCTGGTCGGCACCCAGCATGTCGCGCACGATTCCCCCGGAGTGCCAGCCGCAATTCGTCTGCGACAACGCTTGTGGCGTGTGTGCTCCCGTCGGTCCGGCCGCCTGCATCGAGCATCGCTGCACGCAGCTGCCCTTAGCTGGAACGAAGCACGAAATAGGCTGCGGCGGCCAAGAGCAGCAAGCCGAAGGCCCACCAGCGCGAGCCGGATTTGTTCGGCGCTGCTGGTGTCGCTGGGGTGCTGTCGCGCTGCTGGATGGCTTTGCTGACCGAGGCGGGCAGCGGTGGTACCGCCGACGCCGGGATGTCGGCCGCCAGCACCTCGTGTGGCGGTGGATGGGAGCTGGGGGAGCGCAGGTGCAGCGGCAGCTCGGCCGCAAACGGCGTGGACTGCAGCGGTATCTCCACGCCGATCATCCAGTTCTCGGCGCGCGCCACCATGCGCATGCGTTCTGCCAGCGCGTCCTTGGCCAGATCATTGACCCACTCGCTAATCCGGCGCGTACTGGCGCGGCTCGGGGCCGCGGCCTCGAAGGCGTCGAGCAGCTCGTGGATGGTCGCATAGCGCTCCCCCGGTTCCCTGGCGATGGCCTTCATGACGATGCGATCGAGCTCGGGCGTGAGCTCCGGGCGATACTGCGTGAGGTGGGGGTAGTCGCCGCGCAGCACGGCTTCCCCCGGCTCCTTCTCCTGATCGGCCGGGAACAAGCGGCGCAGCGCGAAAAGCTCCCAGATCACCACGCCAGCCGAGAACACGTCCGAGCATTGGGTCAGGCGCTCACCGCGCAGCTGCTCCGGCGACATGTAGCCGCGCTTGCCCTTGCGGCGCTCGGGGGCCGTGTCCTCGATGTGCTCGAGCGCGGTGGCGATGCCGAAGTCCAGCACGCGCGCCACGCCATCCGCCCCGACCAGCACGTTGGGTGGCGAAATATCGCGGTGCACCAGGCCCAGCGAGCGGCCCTTCTCGTCGGTTGCCCCGTGGATGGTGGCCAGCCCCTGCAGTATGTCCAGCGTGATGGCGACCGCGATGGGGAGCGGCACGTGCTCCTTTCGCTCCTTTGCTTGCGTGCGACACAGTGTGCTCAGGGCTTCGCCGTGCACGTAGTCCAGCACCAACAGCACGTCGCCCTTGGTGGCGACCACGTCCAGCGTGGCGGCGACGTTGGGATGCCTGACGCGCGCCGCAAGCCGCGCCTCCTTGAGTAGCATCTCGGTGAACTCCTGGTTCTGAACGAGGTGCGGCAAGAGGCGCTTGATCGCGACGACGCGCGAGAAGCCGCCAGCGCCGTCGAGCCGGCCGAAGTGCACGGTGGCCATGCCGCCCGTTGCGAACTGCTCGAAGAGCGCGTAACGCCCCACGCTGACCGTCGGACCACGCTCGGAGATTGGCCCATCCACATGGCTGATCTGTCTCTCGCGGGGCAGGCCCGCGGCCGAGCCATCGGCTAACGAGTCGTCAGAGAGCTTCTGCTCGGGCTTGGCCGGCATGGGACGTGGAGGCACGTTGGCCTCGCTCCCGCCTGGTCGATGTTCGCTCGGCAACCGAGCCATCGCTGGAATGACCAGATTGATGGGATCTTCGGTGATCGGAGTGCCAGGCGATGTGCCTATTTCGGTTACGGGTGGGGGCGGCACCGTACCGTCCACCCAAATTATCCCGCCGCACGCCTTGCACGCGATCCTGACCACGCGCCCGCGGATTTTCTCGTCATACAGGTGCGACGGCACCGTGCGGCGGTTCCCGCACGACTTGCAGACGACCATGATTCCCATCGGGCCTCCGACACTACCCCAAAAAATCGAGGTGTGTAGGGCTTGCGACCACAGGCAGACTGAGGCACCACGTCTGGCTGTGGACGTCGTAGACCTGGCTATCCATAAGGGTTGATCGCTTGCGCAGAGTAGGGAAGAACCCGCCTGTCACGCGAAGCGAGCCACCTTGAGCACCCCCGACCAGGCCGAACGGCGCGCGCTGCTGCCAATCTTCCTAATCGTGGTCGTGGACGTGCTCGGCCTGACCATCATCTTCCCGTTGCTGCCGTTTTACGCGCAGGAGCTCGGGGCTTCACCGCGCCAGATCGGGCTCTTGATCGCGACCTTCGCCGCGTGCCAGCTGGTGTCAGGTCCACTGCTCGGGCAAATTGCCGACCGGGTCGGGCGCAAGCCGCTGCTGCTGCTCAGTCAAGTCGGCACGCTGATCGGCTTCATCGTCCTGGGCAGCGCTACTACGTTGTGGATGGTGTTCGTGTCGCGGGCCATCGACGGCATTACCGCTGGCAACCTTTCATTGGCCCAAGCCTACGTCTCCGACGTCACGCGCACGGAGAACCGCGCCAAGTCCTTCGCCATCATCGGCATCGCGTTCGGCATCGGCTTCCTGATCGGTCCGGCGCTGTCCGGCTTCCTGTCGCAGTACGGGCACGGCTATCCGATCTACGCGGCGCAGGGGCTTTCGGCGCTGAGCATCCTCGGGACCGCCGTGCTCTTGCCCCGCGCGCGCCCACGAGCCGACGCTGGCGAGGCGGCGCCGGCCGGTCGCCGTCTGGCGCTGTTTTCCTGGGGCCGTTACGTCGAATACTTCCAGCGGCCCGTGCTGGCTTCGCTGCTGTATCAGTTCTTCGCGTTCGGTTTTTCGTTCGCTTGCTTTACGTCTGGTTTCGCGCTCTACGCGGAACGACGGCTGACCTACAACGGCCAACCTTTGGGTGCCACGCACGTGGGCTACGTATTCGCGTTCACCGGCTTTCTCGGCATCATTCTGCAAGCAGGCCTGGTGGGTCGCCTGGTGAAGCGCTATGGCGAGGCCAGGCTCACAGGCGCCGGCTTTGCGGCCATGGGCGTCAGCTACGCGGCTCTGGCGGTCGTGCGCAATGTGCCGGAGCTGCTCGGTAGCGCGGCGCTCGGCACCTTTGGTCAAGGCACGCTGCGGCCTGCCCTCACGGCTCAGATCACTCAGCACACCGGACGCGACGAGCAGGGTCTGGTGCTCGGCATCGCGCAATCGCTGATGTCGGTCGCGCAGATCGCCGCACCGCTGTTGGCCGGGCTGCTCATCGGCCACCAGCAGCTGGCGGCTTGGGCGCTGCTGGCCGGGGCCGCAGCCGCGGTCGGGTTCTTGCTCAACTTGCGTCAGGGCACGTTGTCGAAATAGCCTGCCTGGCCCTCGAATTGCAGTAGCCCAGCTGCTCGTCGAGACTTGGCGAGCTACGATGAAGCGCCGTTCACGATCGCTGTCGCACAATCACCACAGCTGGCTTGCCCTGCTCACACTGCCGGCCCTGGCGTGCTCGCCTGTCACGTTCCGTGAGGCGTACCCAAAGCCGCTGCTGCGCAGCAAGCAGGAGCCCGTTTCGGCCGAGCTTCACTGGATTTCCTACGGTCCCGGCGTGGTGAGGATCGGAATTGGGGTGAAGGGAGCAGCGAAGGCTCGGCTCGAGCGGGCCGCGCTGACTCAAACCGGCGAGCCGTATGGCCAATGCCACCCCGAGGCCGCCTGCGATCCCCTCGACTCCCGTTTTACGACCGGTACCACCGCTGACATCCAGGGCAGCGAGCCTCGCTACGGCCTGGCCTTTCCGTTTTTTGGCGCGGATCGCGAGCTCCACGGCAGCCCCCAGCTGCTGCTCGACGTCGCGACCCCCGCCGGCCACCGGCTGATCGAGCTGGATTTGACGCGCACGACCTTTGTCTCGGGCAATTGGGGTCTCGGTGGCGCCATTCGCTATCGCCCGCCGAGATTCGTTGCCCGCCGCGTCGGGCACGCGCTGTCGGCGGAGCTCGCGGCCGAGCGCTGGCTCGGCTGGACGCGCCTGCGACTGGGCTACGAAATCGGCTGGGCGTGTTGCGACGTGCTCGCGCGCATCGAACGGGCCCAAGAGGACCGCGAGGTCCTGATACCGGTGGGCGGGCAGCTCAGTGCGGTGCACTACGTGCGTCTGAGTCGCGCGTTCACGCTGGGCATCGGTTTGGGCTACGAGGTACTGGTGCCGCTGCCTTCCGAAGAGCTACCGCCGGGCATCCCGGCGTTGCTGCACGGTCCTCGCTTCACGCTCCAGCTCGCGCGGACCACGCCGCGCCTCCCCCATTTCGTGGACGAGCCTCCGAAAGCCGCGGTCGCTCCGGAGCTGGCGCTCGAGCTCTTGTTCGAAGATCGCTTCAGTGCGCCGCGCGTCGTGCCGAGCCTGGGCTGGGCGTATTGGATCAGCTTCTGACTACCACTTTGAGACACGGCACTAGCCTCGTCGTGCTCTAGCCTTCCTGGCTAGACCGAAACCACTCAGAACTCGGCGGCTGCGCCGAGCACCGCGCGATCGCGGTCGATGTCGATGATGGGTAACAGCGGCAGTCGCGCGACCTGCTCTTGGCCGCTCGGCGCCGTCACGAACAGCACCACACCGGTCACGAGCAGCACGCCGCCCGCGCCGACCGAGATCTTGCCCAGCAGCTTGTTGCGGTCCGCGCTCGGTCCGAGGCTGTTGGCGCGCTGCGCGCCAGAAATCCAGAGAAAGGTGCCTCCGCCCACTCCGACCAGACCGACGCCGCCGAGCAGCAGCCCCGCCACGCGCTGTCCGGAGCCCGAGGACGAGTCCACCGAGACCTGCGCTTGCGGCTTCGGAGGCGGTGGCGGCGGGGGAGGCGGCGGCGGCGCCGCGGCCGCAGTCTTGGGTCCCGCTGCCAATGGGAGGGTCTGGTTGTCGCCCTCCGCCAGCGTCACGTTGTACGTCGCATCGTCGTGACCTTGCAGCTTGACGACGACGCTGTGGTCCCCCGGGTTCATGCGCTGCGGAGTGCCGAGCGCGGCTGCGTCGACTGGCGCGCCGTCGCGCAAGACCTGCGCACCCGCCGCGTCGGCTGCCAGCTGTAGCGTGAGATGCGGCAGCTTCGTTTCGACTGCCGCCAGTCGTTCTTCAGCTCGCTGCTTGGTTCTGGGTGCGGAATCCTTCTGCGCTTGGTCGCGCGCGGCTGCCCAGTGGCCTGCCGCTTCCACCAGCTGGCCGAGCTGCTCCTCGGTTTCGGCCAGGTCGATCAGAGTCATCAGCTTCGGATCCAGACGCTGGCTCTCGAGCAGGTGTGTGAGCGCTTCCTGCAGCTGCCCCTTCTTCTTGAGCTCCAGACCTTGGTCCAGGTGGTTGCGCGCCGCCGCACGATCAGCGGGCGACGCCGCGCTCGCCAGCGAGCTGGACGACAGCGCGGTCAGCAGGACGGCAGCAGCGGCGTAACTTACCCAGCGGTGACGCTTTGGCAGGATCGTCATCCTCTTGTTTCTACCAGAGGCGCGGGGGCTTAGGGGGCCAGTCTGGCTTTCTGCTCGGCCGAAAGCCCCAAAGCAAGCCCCCGCCGCACTCTCGATCCGTAGAAGTGGCCCCGCGCTCGCGCGGCCCCGGGAAGGGGTTCGGTTTCGGGAGCGGGAGGGGGCTCGGGAGGGGCTTGGGCAAGGCAAAGGCGGGGCCGCGCTCGCGCGGGGCCTGGGCTCGGTCTCGGCGAGAAGCCGTTATTTGACGGGGGTGTCGGACGTCGGCCCTAGGTTTCGGTCTTTCGATTCAGCGGAGCCTAGGTTTTCGCAGCTCTCGCAGCTCGTAGTCAGTGGTCGTCGCGAGGGCGAAGGAGATCTCGGACATCAGTGTTTTCCAGGGTACGGCGCGACGCGCGTCGGTACGTTGGGTAACGCTACGAAAGAGTGCGAGCAGGGTGTAGGCGATGCGGCGTAGCAGCGCGACGACGAGGGCCGCGCGAGGGTTGGCTTCAATCCAAGGGTGATCGTCCTCCGCGAAGGCAGTGTCGAGGATTTGATGCGACGTTTCGACGCCCCAGTGACGTCGAATGACCAGGAGCCACTGCTCGGGTGAGAGCCGCAGGCAGGGCAGGCTCGAGATGAGGTAGCGCTCGTCGGAGCTCTTCAGCTCGCCGGTCTTGCCATCGAAGACGTCGGTTTGGATGCGC
>DATEDZ010000088.1:0-6582 GCA_035281385.1 Polyangiaceae bacterium | reverse complement strand
GAGCGGCAGGCGGCGAGTGAGTGCTGGGCGAGGAAACGTGTTTTTCACGCGCCGCCGGATTGGTGGCGCGGACGCTGCGATGCTCTGGAGCATGGCGCGGCCCGCGGTACGGTGGGGTCGCCGCCTGGAGCGAGTGCGGCGACTCCAGGCACCCACACTGGCCCGTGTTGATGGTGCAACCGGAGGCGAGACCCAGAAGAAGCAGTAGACCGAAGCAATGGCGCAGCATGGGGATTTCAGGTCCATCGTACGGGCTTGAATGCGACGTCCTTCCCGGCTGATCTTTGTGCCAACATTAAGTCCCGAATGGCACAGAACGGCTCTCCACAGCTGACTCCGCCAATAACTTGAATCTATTGGTTTATCTTCCTTAGCATCGGGGGCCGATACCATTGGCACCTTTGGCACAGTTCCTGAAGGTGTCACCCGTTGAGGGTCCACCAATGCGCTTAGCTCCCCATTCGATTCCTTCGCTCCGCTCCCGTCATTTCCGCACCGCTCCTTTCGCCTTCCTGCTCGCCGCCGTCGCGTGCATCGGCGTGGCGTGCGGCGATGGCGATGGCCGGCCGCGCAGCACCGTGGTGATCGGCGACGGCGACCGCGCCGAAAATGGCGTGCTCTCGATCAACGAGGCGAATATCCGCGGCACCATCGAAGACGGCACGATGACCGTCAACGTGCCCGTGACGTCGCTGGTGGATCGCGACACGTCGGGGACGCTTTCGCTGCGGCTGCTGAGCGTGGACGGCAAAGAGGAGCTGGGGGTCGTCGAGCTGCCTTACTCGCTCACCGCGCAAGAGAGCGCGACCTTGAACGCGAGCCTGGACGCTCCCGAGGGCATCGAGGCTCAGCAAGACCTGGTGGGGTTCAATGTGCGCGTCGACGACGGCAGCACCAAGGGACTGCGCGTCACGCGCAGCCTGCTGTACGTGATTCCGCAATACGATCTGCGCGTCGAAGGTCCTGCCGCGCTGCGCCAGAGCCGTGAAGGGTACTACCGGGTGCGCGTGCAGGATGCGCTCGACAACCGACCGCTCGAGGGTCAGGAGGTCACGTTCGAGGTGCTGCAGAACGACGAGGTCGTGCAGACCGAGACCGTGACGACCGAGATGACCGGCGACGCCAGCATGCGGGTGCAGCTCGATTCTCCCGGAGATTTCAAGGTTCGGGCGGCCATGAAGGCGCAGGGTACGAGCGCGAAGCTGGAAGATCCGATCAAGGTCGATGGCGCGGCGGGCAAGCTGCTGCTCACCACCGACAAGCCCATCTATCAGCCCGGCCAGATCATCAACCTGCGCGCGCTCGCGCTCAGCCACGACGGCAACAAGCCGCAAGCCGGCGCCAGCGCGACCTTCGAGATCGAGGACGCCAAAGGCAACAAGATCTTCAAGAAGTCCATCAAGACCGACAAGTACGGCATCGCCTACACCACCTTCTTGCTCGGCAAGATCCTCAACCAGGGCACCTTCAAGATCCGGGTCATCACGGGGGACGTGACCACCGAGAAAACGGTCAGCGTTTCGCCCTACGCGCTGCCCAAGTTCGACGTGATCGTGCAGACCGAGGATCCCTGGTACGCGCCCGGCACCACCATCAGCGGCAGCATCGACTCGCGCTACTTCTTCGGCAAGGCGGTGGCCGGCTCGGTGCGGGTCGAGGGTTACTCGATCGACGTGGGCCAGACGCTGTTTCAAACCGTGATGGGCACGCTCAGCGCCGACGGTCACTACGACTTCTCTCTGCAGCTGCCGGTCTCGCTGCCTGGGCTACCGCTCGGGCAGGGCAGCGCCGCGATCGAGCTGCGCGTGACCGTCACCGACAGCGCCGGGCAAAAGGTCGAGAAATCGCGGCTCGTGACCGTGTCGGCGCAGAGCGCGACCGTGTCGCTGGTGCCGGAAGCCGGCAAGTTGGTGCCCGGCGTCGAGAACGAGCTGCTCTTGTTTGCGACCGATCCGCTGGGCTCGCCGCTGGCCAACGCGGCCGTGCGCCTGACCGCGCCGGACGGCAGCCGCCTCGCCGCCACCACCGACGCCTTCGGCCAGGCGGTGCTGGCGTGGACGCCCGCGTCGGATCAGGCCAGCAAGAGCACGACGCCCGCACCCTTGACCTTCAGCGCGGCCCTGACGCTGGACGGCGGTAGCGAGGTCACGGCAACCTTCGATTTCAGTGCCCAGAGCGGCGCCGATCACTTGCTGCTCCGCACCGACAAGTCGGTGTACGAGGTCGGCGAGACCGTCAAGGTCAACATCACGTCTACGGAAGAGACCGGGACGGTCTACGTCGACTGGATCAACGATGGGCAGACCGTCGACATGCGTACCCTGACGGCCGATGCCGGCAGCGCCACCTTCTCCATGCCGGTCGACACCACGCTGGCTGGCAGCAATCGCATCGAGGCCTACCTGGTCGACGCCGACGGGCAAATCGTCCGCACCGGGCGCACCATTTTCGCGCGTTCCGACGCCGCGCTCAAAGTCGAGGTCACGAGCGACCAGGAGCTGTACGCGCCGGGCACGCCGGCCAAGCTCACGCTTTCGGTCACCGACGAGGCGGGCGCGCCCGCCGTGGCGGCGCTCGGCCTGCAAATCGTCGATCAGGCGGTTTTTGCGCTGGTCGACGCCAAACCAGGCCTCCTGCGTACCTACTTCGAGATTGAAGATCAGCTCTCTCAGCCGCAGTACGAGATCCATCCGCCGAGCGTGGACTTCTCGAGCGCGCTATTCCACGAGACCTCGGACAGCGATGAAGACAGAGCCCGGGCGGCCCAGCAGCGCACCGGTGCCGCGCTCGCGGCCATGAAGAACACCTCGCTCACCGGCATTCAGCACGGCAGCTTGTCCGAGGTGCTCACGGCGGCGAAGGCGAACCTGGTCCCCACCTTCACCAGCTTCAAGACCGAGCTCGAGCCGAGGCTCAAGACGCTGGTCACGCAAACCGTCGCGGTGCTCGAGCTACGCGGCTGTGAGATGTACGGGCAGTGCCAAAACGGTGACTCGTACCAGGTCGCTTTCGCCCAGGAGCTCGAAGGGCGGCTGGATGTCTTCGATTTTTGGGGCAATGCCTTCAAGGTGGTGAGCGACTACCAGCTCACGCTGACCAGCTCGGGCCCGGACGAGAAACTGATGACCGCCGACGACGAGGCGCTCACCTACGATCTGTACGCGCTCGGGTTGCGGTCGGATACGGACCAGTCGGGCGGCTTTCCGGAGGCGCCCAACGCGGGTGGTCCATTTCCCAGCGGCAACACGGGCGGCACCGGAAATGTCGGCATTCCCGGCGGGGCTGGCAGCATGAGTATGAGCCCGGACGGCCCGGGCGAGATGGGTCCTCGCGTCCGGCGCGACTTCCCGGAGACGCTCTATGTCAATCCGTCGGTCATCACGGGCGCAGACGGCACCGCCACCATCGAAGTCGGCATGGCCGACAGCATCACCGAGTGGCGCGTCTCCGCGCTCGCCAACGCAGCCGATGGACGGCTCGGCGGCAGTGAGAGCGGCATCACGGTGTTCCAGGACTTCTTCGTGGACGTGAGCTTCCCGGCGGCGCTCACGCGCGGCGACGAGGTCAGCTTCCCGATCGCCGTCTACAACTACCTGGATGTGCCGCAAACGGTGCACCTGGAGCTCCAGCCCGGTACCTGGTACACCGCGCTCGGTCCGACCACCAGCAGCGTGCAGCTCGCGCCCGGTCAGGTGACGGGCGTGAGCTTCCCGGTCAAGGTCAACGACGTGGGGCTGCGCACCCTGACGGTGGTCGCAACCGGAACCGAAAAGTCAGACGCGGTCGCGCGCACCGTGCGCGTGGTGCCAGACGGCAAGGCATTTCCGGCGGCCTTTTCGGGCAGCTTGAACACGCCCACGATCACGCAGTCGGTCAGTTTCCCGGCCAGTGCGGTGCCGGGCTCCGGCCAGCTGTACCTGGACGTTTTCCCCGCGTTCTTGGCGCAAGCGGTGCAGGGCATGGACAGCATCCTGGCCGAACCGAACGGCTGCTTCGAGCAGACCACGTCGTCCGCGTGGCCCAACGTGCTGGTCACCGAGTACATGAAGGAGACCGACCAGATCACGCCCGAGATCGAGATGAAGGCGGAGGCCTTGATGTCGACGGGTTATCAGCGCCTCTTGACGTTCGAGCACCCGGGCGGCGGCTTCTCCTGGTTCGGCACGCAGGATCCGGCGCCGTTCCTGTCGGTCACCGCGTTCGGCATCATGGAATTTTCGGACATGGCGCGCGTTCACCAGATCGACGAGTCCATGCTGGCCCGCACGGTGGCGTGGATCCTCTCGCAACAAGAAGCCGACGGTTCGTTCAAGGGCGACATGTCGGAATTTTTCAGCTTCCACACCAGCCAGGTCCGTAACACCGCGTTCACCGCGTGGGCGCTGGCGAGCGCAGGCGAAACGGGCGCGGGCGTGCAGGACGCGCTCGCCTACGTGAAGGCCAATCTGGGCAGCGACAACGACGCCTACACGCTCGGCATCGTCGCCAACGCCTTCGCGGTCGGCGCTCCCAGCGACGCCCTGTTGACCGACGTGCTGGGCACGCTCGAAAGCCTCAAAAAGACGGAGGGCGACGGCGTGTACTGGGACGCCGGCGACACCCAAACCAACTTCTACGGCGCCGGCAACGACGCGGCCGTCGCTTCTACCGCGCTCGTCGCGCACGCCATGCTGCTCGCCGGTTCCTACCCCTCCACGGTCGAAGCCGCGCTCCACTACCTGACGAGCAAGAAGGACCCCAGCGGCAACTTCGGCTCCACGCAGGCCACCATCTGGGCCCTCCGCACCCTGCTGCTTTCGGCCAAGAAAGGCACGACCGGCGCCGTCGGTAACCTCACCGTGAGCGTCGACGGCGTCGCAATGCAAACCGTCGCCCTCTCCGAAGCGCAAGCCGACGTCATGACGCGCGTCGACCTCAGCATCCTGGCGACCGCCGGCCCCCACGACGTGAAGCTCGACTTCGCCGGCACCGGCAAGCCCAGCTTCAACCTGGTCTCGAGCCACCACCTCCCCTGGGCCCTCGTCCCCGCCGAGCCCCCCGGTCCGCTTTCCATCGACGTCACCTACGACAAAACCGACCTCTTCGTCGACGACACCGTCAAAGCGACCGTGACACTGACGAACAACGAGCCCGTGACGCAAAACATGGTCTTGGTCACGCTCGGCATCGCTCCCGGCTTCTCGGTCGACACGGAGGACTTGCAGAAGCACCTCGACTCCGGCGCGATTTCGAAATTCGAGATGACCGGCCGCCAGCTCATTCTTTACATCACTGCGCTCGCCCCCAGCTCGATGCAGACGTTCGAATACGACCTCCAGGCGACGATGCCGGTGACAGCCGTCGACGGCGGCGCAGAAGCGCGGATGTACTATGAGCCGGAGAAGAAGGCGCGCGCGGCGGCGTGTGAGCTCAGGACGGCGGCGCGATAAGCTGCCCCTTCAACGTGCGCCAGTAAGTAGATCGAAAAAGTCGCAAGACCAAAACCGCTTTCCTGTTTACGTGAGTCGCGACCGCGGCGGAACCCAGTAACGCGGGGTCTGGCTGCCGTCGCTAGCCCGAGAGGACATGGGAGTACCTGGTCTTTTTGCGCAGGAACGGCGTCTCGAAGTAGCGGAAGGACGCTACGCTGAAGGCGAGGGTGAGCGCGACAACGACAAGATACTCGGCCAGCCAATGCCATTCCGTCCGACTCGTGCTTGGTAAGGGTTGTTCCAGCACACGCCGTGTACCGAACCGACCCCGCGCTCGGAAGACTGCCGTCGCAGCTCGGTCGCGTCATCTTGGGCCAGTTGCCCGCCGGTGCCGGTCGAGTAACCGGCGGGATGCCGAATCACGCGATCTGGGCTAGATTCCCGTTGTATGGACCCGGCACGGCAACTGGCTACCTACGCGGAGCTACTCAGTCTGCCAGCCGACCAGCGCGCCGAGGTCATCCAGGGAACCGTGACGATGATGCCGGCACCGCTGCCTAGGCATTCGCGCGTGCAGCGCAGCTTGGCGGGATCCATCGGTGTCCCGTTCGACGACGACGACGGCTCGGGCGGTCCCGGTGGCTGGTGGATCCTGCTGGAGGTTGACATCGAGCTGAGTCCCCACGATGTCGTGCGCCCCGACCTGTCTGGCTGGCTGCGCAACCGACTGCCCGCGCCTTGGGATCAGCGGCCACTGACCGTCCGACCCGACTGGGTGTGCGAAATCGTGTCGCCCTCGAACGCCGCGCACGATCGCATCACGAAGCGCAAGCTCTACGCTACCCACGGCGTGCCATTCTACTGGATCGTGGATCCCGCAGAGCGAACGCTCGAAGCACTCCGGCTCGAGCAGGGGCGCTGGGTTGAGGCGGGGAGCTACGACGCCAGCGCCACGGCGCGCACTGCACCCTTCGACGCCGTCGAGCTCGACCTCAGTCGCGTGTTCCCTCCCGCTTGAAGATCGCTGTGCGCCCGCTCACGCATGCTCACCGCCGCTTCTTTGGAGAAAGACCGCCCCAGCTACCAGCGATATGCGGGCGGATCTACGCGTGACTGCTGGATATTTTTGCCTCGTCTTGGCGCCCACTAAGAAAATGTACGACTGATGTCG
>DATEDZ010000087.1:0-48296 GCA_035281385.1 Polyangiaceae bacterium | reverse complement strand
CGATCTCTACCTTCGCGACAATGTAGTTGGCCGCGAGCGCCATCGTCAGCACCGACGCGATCGCAAGCGAGGCGACGACCCAGGTCGAGCCCCAGAGCAGCGCGAACTGAATGATCGACTTGGTCTCGAGCAGCATGAAGCCCCCGCCGAGCACGATGGACAAGATCGCGCAGGCCACGGACGTGCCGTTCAAAGCCAAACCGGGCGGTCACCTGGTGAAGTTCAACCTGCAGGACGCTGACCTGGCGGAGCTCGTCAATCACATCTCCGGCCTGACCGGGAAGCGCTTCATCTACGGCGCCAAGGTGCGCCAGGTGAAGGCCACCGTGGTCTCACCGGAGCCGGTGACGCTCGAGGAGGCCTACCAGGCGTTCCTGTCGATCCTCGAAGCGAACGGTATGACCGTAGTACCGCACGGTCGCTTCCTGAAGATCGTCGACAGTGGCGGCGTGGTGACCCAGCCGACACCGATCGTGGCGCGCGGCGAGCCGGTCGCGGATGCGGATCGCTACGTCACGCGGCTGTATCGAACCCAGGCCATCTCGACCGACGAAGCGACCGCGCTCTTGACCAAGTTCAAGAGCAAAGACGGCGACATCTCGGCCTACCCGGGGGGGCGGCTGCTGATCATCACCGACACCGGCACGCAGGTGCGGCGCATGATCCGCATCCTGGAAGAAGTCGATATCGGTGGCTCGGGGCAGCGCATGTGGATCGAGCCGGTGCAGAACGGCTCGGCCGGAGACCTCGCCAAGCGCGTCAACGAGCTGTTCGAGCTGGGCACCGCGCCGGGGCAGCCAGGCGGCGCGGCCGCCAAGGCCAGCGGGCTTTCCAAGGTGATCGCCGATGAGCAGACCAATTCGCTGATCATCGTCGGCACCGACGACTCCTACGCCAAGCTGATCGACCTGCTGAAACGCCTCGACTCGCATTCCACCGACGGCGGGCGCGTGCACGTGCTGCCGCTGCAGCACGCCATCGCCGACGAGCTGGCGCCGACCTTGAGCCAGATGCTGGGCGGTGCGGCGGGTGGCGGTAAGAAGGGCGATGCGACCGCCGCGGCGGGCAACGCCGGTGGCATGTTCGAGGGCGAGGTACGAATCACGCCCGACAAGGCCACTAACTCGCTGATCATCACCTCCTCGAATCGCGACTACGCGACGTTGCGGCTGGTGCTCGACAAGCTGGATCGACCGCGCCGTCAGGTATTCATCGAGGCCGTGGTGATGGACCTCGACGTGCAGGATCAGACGACGCTGGGCGTGGCGTTCCACGGCGGCGGTCCGGTGGACACCATCGGCGGCGAGCCGAGCCTGGTGCTGGGCGGGTTTCAGGCGGGCAAATCGATCGCGTTTCCGGCCAGTCCCGACCTGCTTCAGGGGCTGGCGGCGGGCATGCGTGGCCCCGACATTCCCGACACCGACAATCTGGTCCCGGGCGCCACTGGCTTGAGCATTCCTGCGTTCGGCGTGGTGCTCAATGCGCTGTCGTCGAGCGGCAAATCGAACGTGCTCGCCACGCCGCACATCATCGCCACCGACAACGTCGCGGCCGAGATTCAGATCGGCCAGAACATCGCGCTGCAACAGAACGTCGGTGGCGGTCTCTCGAGCCTGGCGGGTCTGGCAGGGGCGGGTGCGGGGGCGGCCGGAGCCAACCCGCTCGCGCTGCTGGGCGGCATCGGCGGTGGCTTCGCCGCGCCCCGCCAGGACGTCGGCAACAAGATCAAGGTCACGCCCCACATCAATGAATCCAATCAGGTGCGGCTCGAGATCGATCAGGAGTCGAGCTCGCCGGGCGCGTCGTCCGGAGACCTCGGCGCAGTCAGCATCAATAAACGCACCGCCAACACGACCGTGGTCGTGGCTGACCAGCAAACGGTGGTGATCGGCGGGCTGATGCAGGACGCCTATACGACCAACCGCGAAAAGGTGCCGGTGCTGGGTGACCTGCCGATCCTGGGCGCGCTGTTCCGTACCACCACCACGGTCAAGAAGAAGACCAATCTGCTCTTGATCCTGACGCCGCACGTGATCCGCGATCAGAGTGATCTGCGCCGGATTTTCGAGCGTAAGATGCAGGAGCGCCAGGAGTTTCTGGATCGGTACTTCGTGTTTTCGGAGCAGGATTGGACGCCGCCGCGCGACTGGTCGCGCACTAGCGGCCTGGTCGAGGACATCCGCAAGTCCTATAACGACATCAAGCGCAACGAAGAGCTCGAGGCCGAAGCCAATTCATCTAGCCTGGCCGAGCGCGGCCTGAGTGAGCCGCTCGAGCTGCCCGGCGCGCCGCGCGTCGGTGGTGCTGCAGCGCCGGCCGAAGTAGGTCGCACCAGGCGCGCTCCCACGCCTCCTGCTACGCCGCCGGCAACTGCTCCAGGGGCCCCCGCGCCCGTCCCCGCGCCGCCGCCGGCTCTGCCGCCTCAAGGTCAGAACGACGCGCCGAGCGAGTCCCCGGTGCGCGTCAGCCCGATCGCGCGCAGCGTGAACGTGGAGCGCGTGGAGTGACGATGCTCGAAGAGCGCGTGCTCGGAAACCTGCTCGTGCGGCAGGGCGTGGTCTCGGCCGACGCGCTGGAGCCGCTGTTTTCGCAGCAGCGCGAGAAGGGTACGTCGCTCGGTGAGCTCGTCGTGCAGTCGAAGCTGGCGAGCGAAGTCGACCTGGCGCGCGCGCTGGCGTCCGAATGCCGCTTGCCCTTCCTGGAGCGCGTGGACAGCGACCACGTTGCCGCACACCTGGCCGGCCGCCTGCCCATCACCTACGCCAAGAATCACCTGGTGCTGGTGGTGGCGGAGCGCGACGACGCGGTGGAGGTGGTGTGCGCCGATCCGCTGGATGTCGATGGTCTCGACGACGTGCGCGCCATCTTCCAGAAGCGCGTGGCGCTGTCGGTGGCGCCGTCCTCGGTGGTGATGGACGCGATCAATCGCGTCTACGAGCGCCAGGACACGATGAGCGAGTTGAAGAGCGATGACGGTATCGCCGACGAGGGTGAGGAGGACATCCTCGACTCCGACGACGACGCCCCGATCATTCGCTGGGTCAACGCGCTGTTTTCGCAAGCGGTCAAAGAGCGCGCCAGCGACATTCACATCGAGCCGGAAGACCGCGAGGTGCTCGTGCGCTATCGCGTGGACGGTCGCTTGTTCGTGGCCAAGCGCGCCAGCCGCCAGTTCATGAGCTCGGTGATCGCGCGCGTGAAGATCATGGCGGGCCTGAACATCGCCGAGAAGCGCCTGCCGCAGGACGGGCGCATCTCGCTCAAAATCGCCGGCCGCAGCATCGACGTGCGCGTCTCGACCATCCCGACCAGCCGCGAGCACGAGCGCATCGTGATGCGCCTGCTGCATAAGACCAACGTCCTGCTCGATCTGAAGGACCTGGGCTTTTCGGATCGCGACTACGGCCTGATGGACTACCTGATCAACCGTCCCGACGGCATCATCCTGGTCACGGGCCCGACTGGCTCCGGCAAGACCACCACGCTGTACGCGTGCCTGAATCGCATCAACAACTCCGACGTCAACATCCTGACCGCCGAGGATCCGGTCGAGTACGAGATCGGCGGCATCCACCAGGTTCACGTCCAGCCCAAGATCGGTTTGACGTTCGCCAGTGCGCTGCGCGCCTTCCTGCGGCAGGACCCCGACATCATCATGGTCGGCGAAATCCGCGACAAAGAGACGGCGGAGATCGCCATGCACGCGTCGATGACCGGTCACCTGGTGATGTCGACCATTCATACCAACGACGCGGCAAGCGCCGTCAATCGCCTGGTCGAGATGGACGTCGAGGCCTTCTTGGTCCGCTCGAACGTGATCGGCATCTTGGCGCAGCGCCTGGTGCGCGTCTTGTGCCCCGACTGTAAGGAACCCTACACGGCGGCACCCTACGAGTTGCAGCAGCTGGGCATCGACCCCGAACGCACCCGGCGGCGCGACGAGCGCCGCCTGGCATCGCGTTACCAGGTTCATGGGGCCACGTACGAGCCCGTGGGCTGGCGCGAGCCCGGTATGCCGACGTTCTATCGCGCCAAGGGTTGCGAACGTTGCGAGCAGAAGGGCTTTACGGGTCGGCGCGGCATTTACGAGCTTTTGGTGATGGAAGACGTGGTGGCGGCTCAGATCTTGGCCAAATCCGATGCGCAAACCATCAAGCGCGCCGCGATGAGCCAGGGCATGGATACGCTGCGTGACGATGGCGCGCGCAAGGTGCTCGAGGGCAAGACCACGGTGGAAGAGGTCGTCGCGGCCACGCAGGACGACGTGGTGATCGACGAGTGAGCTGAGCCATGGCGGTCTTCGAGTTTCGCGGAATCCAGGTTGCCACCGGCAAGGCGGTCAAGGGCTTTCGCGACGCCGACAACGCCAAGGCGCTGCGCGGCGTGCTGCGCAAAGAGGGCGTGCTGCTCACGCAGGCCACCGAAGAGAGCGAGAAGAAAGCCAAGGACAAGCGCAAGCTCGACCTGCTGGCGATCTTCAAACGGCCGACGACCAGTGACGTGGCGATCATGACCAGGCAGCTCGCGACCCTGGTGCGCGCGGGCGTACCGCTGGTCGATTCGGTAGCCGCGCTCACCGATCAAGTCGAAAAGCAGCAGCTGGTGCGCGTGCTCACGTCGGTGCGCGAGAACCTGAACGAGGGCACCAGCTTCGCCAAGTCGCTGGCCCAGCACCCGACGGTGTTTCCGCCGCTGTACGTGAACATGGTGGCAGCCGGTGAAGCGTCCGGCACGCTCGAGGGGGTGCTGGAGCGCCTGGCGGACTTCATGGAGGGTCAGGCGCGCCTCAAGGGCAAGGTCGCCGGTGCGCTGGCTTATCCGATCTTGATGGTGATCATCGGCAGCCTGCTGGTCGGCGTGCTGATGGTGGCCGTGGTGCCCAAAGTGACCAGCATCTTCGAGAACTTGGGGCAGGCACTGCCCTGGTACACGCGCCTCTTGATCTTCGTGTCGGACACCATCGCCGGGTTCTGGTGGCTGATCATCGGGCTCGGTGCGCTCGGAATTTACCTGTTCCGGCGCTGGAAGAAGACGCCGGCTGGTCTGCTCAAGTGGGACACCTTCCGGCTCCGGATGCCGATCTTCGGCCGGCTGACCCTGCTGGTGGCGGTGGCGCGCTTCTCGCGCACGCTCGCGACGCTGCTGGCGAGCGGTGTGCAGCTCTTGCCGGCCATGGAAATCGGCAAGAACGTGCTGGAAAATGCGCGGCTGGAGCAGGTGGTGAGCGAGGCCATCGGCTCGATTCGCGAGGGCGAGAGCATCGCGGTGCCGCTCAAGCGCAGCGGCCAGTTTCCGCCGATGATGACGCACATGATCGCTGTCGGCGAGAAGTCGGGTCAGCTCGAACCGATGCTCGAGAACGTCAGCCGCGCCTACGAAGCGGACGTCGAGGTCCGAGTGGTGGCGCTGACCAGCCTGCTTGAGCCGATCATGATCGTGGCGCTGGGCGGCGCGGTGGGCTTCATCGCTCTGGCCATCCTGATGCCGCTCTTGCAGATGAACCAGCTGGTGGAGTAGCGATGGTCAAGCCCAAGCTCCGCCGTCGCGAACGCCGCATCTTCTTCCCCTGGGAGGGGCGGGGCGGTTTGCGCCGGTTCATCGAGCTGGGCCGCGTCCGTCCCATCGGCATCGGCCTGGGCATCGCGGGGGTGCTGGTGCTGATCGGCATGCACGAGCACCGCGAAGCGGGAATCCGGCGCACCCGCGCCACGTTGCTCGGCGTGCGCCCCGCGATCGATGCCTACATGGCGGACCACGACGGTGGCTGTCCGCCCGCGCTCTCCGCGCTGCCCGAGCAGTACGCGCGCTTCAAAGAGCCGCCGAGCGACGCCTGGGGCAAGCCGCTGCGGCTGATCTGCCCGGCCGACAAGCAGGGCAAGAGCTACCTGCTCGAGAGCGGTGGGCCCGATGGTGAGCCAGGTGGTCTCGACAGGATTCAGTAGTGACGACGAGGAGTAACGAAATGGTGATGGATATCAAACTCGACTCGAAACTGGACTTGGTCGTGCGTCTGCGCCGGCTGCGCCGGTCGCGCGGCGTGACGCTGTTCGAGGTGCTGATCGTGGTGGCGATTCTGGCCATGGTCGCCAGCGGCGTCGCGGTCTTCGCCCTGCCGAAGTTCCGCGAGGCGCAGGTCAAGACGGCCGAGGGTGGAGCGCGCACCATGCGCATGGCGGTGCAGCAATGGCAGGCCGCCAACAACGAGACCAGCTGTCCGACCGTGAGCCAGCTGATCCAGGACAAGCAGCTCGACACCGGCCAAAACACCAACGATCCCTGGGGCCAGGCCTACGCCTTCAATTGTAGCGACGACGAGGTCACGGTGATCTCGAACGGTCCGGACAAGAAGAAGGGGACGAAGGACGACATCTCGATCCCCAAGGGCGTGGCGGCTCCCGCCGAGCAATAGCAGGAGCGCGTGGCTGGCTCTCGACCGGACAAGCAGCGGCAGCGTGGGCTCACGCTGATCGAGGTGGTGATCGCGATAGCGCTGGTCGCCCTCTTGACCGGTACGATGCTGTTCGGGCGGGGCATGCTGGCCGGCAGTCGCATGAAAGCTGCGGCCACGCTGATCGTTAGCGGAGTGCGCTACGGGCTCACGCGCGCCAATGCCACCGGGCGGCCGGCGCGCCTGGTTCTGGATTTCGACAAGAAGCAGCTGTCGATCGAGGAAGCGTCGTCGAGCTTGATGCTGCGCGAGAAGGGCCAGGACCCCAGCGCGGGCGCGACGCCCGCGTCCTCGGCCGAAGCCAAGGCTCGCGCGGAGGCGGAGCGCATCGTCGAGGGCCCCCGCGCGGCTCGCCCCACCTTTTCCAAGCTGTCGGGCGTCAGCGGCCCGATCGAGGATCTGTCGGCGGGTCGGCCGCTGGGCGACGGGGTCGAGCTGGTGCAGGTGCGCACCGAGCACGACGAGGACTACGTCCGCGAGGGTCGCGCCTACATCTACTTCTGGCCCGGCGGCACCACCGAGCGCGCCGTGGTCCAGCTCAAGAAGGCCGGCGACAAGGAGACCGCGCTCACGGTGGTGCTCAGCTCGCTCACCGGCCGCGCCAAGATCGAGAAGGGCGCGGTGGACTTTCCGGAGCCGCGCGGTTTCGATGAAGAATTCAGCGAGAGGGAAGAGTAATGAGACCCTTCCTTCCCCATTCCTCGAGCTCACTGGGCGAAAGTCTTCGGAGCGTCAGCTCCGAAGACCGCGTTGAGCTCAACCGTCTTGGCACCAGCAGATCACGATCCGCGAAGGAGAGCTGGGTAAGAAAGCTCGGCGAGGCCGGGCGACTACTGTGGTTCAGCAAGCGAGAGTCGCAGGGCACCATCAGTCCTTCAGCGGAGCGCAAATCAAGAAACAATCGAACGTGGGTGAGAAAACTCGGCGAGGCCGGGCGCCTACTGTGGTTCAGCAAGCGAGGGTCGCCGGGCGCCATCAGTCCTTCGGCGGAGCGTAAAAAAAGAAAACTTCAAGAAGCGTTTTCGCTTCTTGAAGTCCTCGTGGCGATCGCGATCTTAGGGCTCGGCCTGACCGTGATTTTGAGCTCGCAGGCCGGCTTGTTTTCGAGCGCTTCGCGAGGCGAGCACCTGACCGTCGCCAGCAATCTGCTGCGCTGTAAGATGAGCGAGCTCGAGCTCGAGTGTGCCCAAAAAGGCTTCAATCTCACTGACGAGACGGACGAGGGGCCCTGCTGCGACGATGAGAGCGACGGCTACGCTTGCTCCTGGAAGGTCGAGCGCGTGGAGCTGCCGCCGCTGCCCGAGTCGAGCGGCACCGAGGGTGACGCCGGAGCAGGTGAGCCGGCCTCCATGGGGGCACTCGACACGCTGGCCAATCTACGGACGACGCAGGGTGCTTCGCTCGGCGACAACGCGGGTCTCGGGTCGCTCGCCGAGCAGCTCGCGCCGTCCGGGAGCGGTGGCGGCATCGAGGGCATCGTGATGGGCTTCGTCTATCCGTCGCTCAAGCCGATGCTCGAAGCCAGCATCCGGCGCGTGACTGTCACGGTGAAGTGGAAGGAAGGCGTGCGCGAGCGTGAGCTTACGGCCACGCAATTTCTGACGCGGCCGCAGGAGGGGGAGCTGGGTACTTTAGACCAATTGGGCCTAGATGGCGGTGTGCCGGGTGACCCGCTGGGGGGCGGCGTGCTCGGCGGAGGCTCCAGGCCGGCAAGCCGCAGCCCCACCAAGGCAGGAGGCGTGCGATGACGCGACGAGCTCGCCGCCGTGGCCTGATGGGCTTCACCTTGATTGAGGTGCTGATCTCGATCGGAATCCTGGCGTTCATTACCATGCTGCTTTACGGGTCGTTCGCCGCCCTCAAGCGCAGCAAGGACGGACTGGCGCGCGTGCAGGACAGACAGCGCGAGGCGCGCATGGCCATGGCCCGCATCACGCGTGAGCTGCAGAGTGCCTACCTCTCGGCCCACGCTCCGCTCAACCAGGCGATGCTGGTGCAGAAGACTCAGTTCAAAGCAGAGCGCGGCACGCCTGCGGACCGCCTGGACTTCACCGCCTTTGCCAACCGCCGGCTGGATCGCAACGCGCACGTCTCGGATCAGTGCGAGCTATCCTATTACGGTGACACCAACCCCGACGGCTCGGGGCAGACCGATCTGGTGCGCCGTATCGATACGGATCTGGATCTCGAGCCCGATAAGGGCGGAAAGGTCGAGGTTTTGGCCACCGATATCGACCTGTTCAACCTGGAGTACATGGATCCACTGAGCGGTCAGTGGCAGGAGACCTGGGACACCACGCAGTCCACTGGGCAGCCCGACCGGCTACCCCTGCAGGTGCGGGTGATCCTGGTCCTGAACGGTGGCTCGCGCTCGTCCGAGGATAGCGACCGCGGCAAGATTCGCCTGGTCACCAAGGTTCCCATGGCCATGCTGCAACCCCTGACGTTCGCCACGTTGTGATGACCATGCTCCGCCGTCTCTTGTCCGCCCTTCGCTCGACGCCCCCAGCGCGTCAAAGTGAGCGCCTGCGGCGACTGCGGCTCCGCCGGCGGCGCCGGGGTGTGGCGCTGATCTTGGTGCTCAGCTCACTGACGATTCTGACCGTGATGCTGTCCGAGATTCAGGACGAGAGCGCCGCCGAGCTGGGCAGCGCGCTCAGCGCTCGCGACGCGCTGGTTGCCGAGTACGCGGCGCGCAGCGGCGTCAACCTCTCGCGGCTGCTGATCGCCGCGGAGCCCACGATCAGGAAGACGCTGTCGCCGCTGTTCCTGATGATGAGTCGGGGCGGTGGCGCGCCTCAGATTCCGGTCTGGGAATTCACCGATCGCGTGATGGGCGCCTTCAACGGCGCGGAAGGCACCGAGTCCTTCAAAAGCATGGGCGGCTTCGACATGACGCAGGGCAAGAACCTGGGCATGAACGGCGCCCATTTCGAGCTCACCGTGGTCGACGAGGACTCGAAGATCAACGTGAACGAGCCCGCGCGCGGCGGCGCCTTCAATCAGAGCCGCCTGGCGGCGCAGCTGATCGGCCTCATCGGTAGCCCGACCAACGACCCGATGTTCGAAGGCCGTGATGCCGACGGACAGTTTTCGGACCGCCAGGCCATCTGCTCGAGCGTCATCGATTGGACCGATCCGGACCAGGACACCTACATCTGTGATCCCAACAATCCGACCGCGCAAACCTCCGCCGCCGAGGACTCCTTCTATCAGCTGCTCAAGCGACCGTATCCGCGGAAGAACGCGGCCTTCGACAGCTTGCAGGAGCTGCACAAGCTGCGCGGTTTCAGCGACGACTTCTGGGCGACCTTCGTGGAGCCAGACCCCGACGCCCCGGACAAGCGCACTCTGACGGTTTGGGGTCAGGGTACCATCAACGTCAACACCGCCAACCCGCAGACGCTGCTGGCTTTCATCTGCTCTCAGGCGCCGGCGGCGCGCTTGTGCGTCGATCCGGCTGAGGCCACCAAGTTCCTCGGCGCGGTCGCCATGGCACGTGGGCTGTTGCGTGGCGTACCCACGTTCTTTTCGCCCAAGATGTTCATCAAGGCGCTGAGCGCCAAGCCAGCACCGGCCGGCGGGGCCCCGGCGGCAGCGCAGGGGGGCGGTCCGATTGGCGGCATCCTGGGCATGATGCAGCTCGAGCCGGTCACCTTCCTGTCCGAGAGTCAAGCAGAGAAGATGATCTCGGTCGAGAGCAAGCTGTTCAGCATCTACGCTACGGGTGTCGTCAAGTCGGGCAAGCGCGAGACGCGAGTTCGGATTCATGCGGTGGTCGACTTCCGCAACGCGCCGCCGCCCGGGGCGGCCACGCCGCTGAATCAACTGTCGCAGGCCGTAAGCCAGCTGAACGCTTCGGGCGCTGCGCCGACCCCGGCCACACCGGCTCCGGGCGCCGCACCCAATCTGAACGACCCGAATCAACTGCTGGCGGCGCTGCTCAAGCCAACCCCCGGCGGCAGCATCATCCACTATAAGGTCGAGTGAGCATTCACAAATGGCAGGCTACGTAGGCATCGATATCGGTAAAGCCCACGTTCGCGCGGCCAGCGTCGCGGTGGGCTACAAGCGCCTGTCGCTCGGAAGGCTGGAAGAAGTAGCGCTCGATTCGGTGGAGTCGCTCGAGCGTGCGGTGCAGATCGTGGCGGCCCCGTTGCTCGAGCACGCCGACGCGCTGGCCGTGGCGATCAACGGCGACCACTGCTTCATGCATCGCATCGCCATTCCTGCGACCGCTGCCAAACGGCTGGAGGAAGTGTTGCCATTCGAGATCGAGGCGCAAGTGCCGGTCGATATCGACGAGCTGGTCTACGACTACCGCCCGCTGCGTCGCCGTGACCCGAAGGATCCGGTGGTGGTCATGACTGCGGCGGCTCGCATCGAGGCCGTCCGCTCGCGCATCGATTTGATCCAGAGCGCGCTGTCGCGACAGCCGGACCGCGTCGGCTGCGGGCCGCTCTCGCTGGCGAACCTCGCCGCGGTGGTCAGCCCACTGCGCGGCCCCGGTCCCTTCGCGCTGGTGGATCTGGGCGCCGAGCGCACCGAGGTGACGGTGCTGGAGCATGGTCAAGCCGTCTTCGTGCGCACGCTGTCGCAGGGCGTGGCTGGTCTGCCGGGCACGGCCGCCGCTCTCGCCAGTGAGCTGCGCCAGACCTTCCTGTCGGCGGCCGTTTCAGTCGGTAGTGATCTGCAAGCCGCCTACCTGATCGGCGGTGGCTCGGCTGCGCACGGCGCCGCCGAGTACCTGGCCTACGAGGCAGGCGTTCCCATCACGCCGCTGCCGGCGCTCGAGCTCGAAGGCGTGACGGAGGATCGCGCGGCAAGCTTGCCGCGCTTCGCCAAGGCCGTCGCGCTGGCGCTCGGCGCTTCGGGTCGCGCTCGCGACGTCAACTTGCGCAAGGGGCCGCTGGAATTCCAGCGCGGCTTCGGCTTTCTCAAGGAAAAGCTGCCAGTTTTGAGCGGCCTGGGCGCCGCCATCGCCATCAGCTTCGTGTTCAGTAACTGGGCGGAAATGCGCGCGCTGGATCGCGAGCATGAGCTGCTGGCGGCGCAGCTCGGCGCGATCTCGCAAGAGGTGCTGGGTGAGCCTGTGACCGACGCGGAGGGCGCCACCGAAGCGCTGACTCGCGCCCAGGCCAGCGACGAGGCGGATCCGCTACCGCAAATCGATGCTTTCGACATGATGGTCAAGCTCTCCGAGGTGATCCCGGCCCCCGTCGTGCACGACATCGAGGAGTTCGACATGCAGCGCGGTCACTTGAAGGTGGCCGGTGTGGTCGGCTCTACCGCGGATGCGCAAAACGTCGCGACCGAGATCGGCAAGCACCCCTGCGTCAAGGACGCCAAGATCGGCAAGATCACCCAGGTCGTCAACAGCGAGCGCCAGAAGTACACGCTGGATCTCGACGTGCGCTGCGTCGACGAGAGCAAGAAGAAGAAAGAGGCCGCCGGCAAACCCAGCGCCGAGCCGGCGGGCGAGGGGGCACCATGAGTCTTGCTGATCGCATCGCGCAGCTCGAGCCGCGGGAACGGCGCTTGCTCGGCATCTTGGGCGGCGTCTTCGGATTCATGGTGCTGCTGGCGATTCCGATCGGCATCGCCGCCTCCGTGCACGGCCAGGCCAGCGAAAACGAAGCTTTGCGTGAGGCCATCACGGCCATCGAGGACTCGCGCGAGCAGGTTCAGAAGGTCAAGGCGGCGCGCGACGCGGTCACCCAGCGCTACGCCAACCCCGCGCCGCCGCTAGCGGCCTTCCTGTCCAAGATCGCAGGCGAGGTGCAGGTCGACATCCCGGAGAGTCAGGATCGCCAGGCTGTACCCCACGGCAAGCGCTTCACCGAGCGCTCCACCAAGATCACGCTGCGCAGGGTGGGCATGTTCAAGCTGGTGAAGCTTTTGGAACGCATCGAGACCTCCGGTCACCCGGTGGCGCTGTCTTCGCTCAACATCCACAAGCGCGGCAGCGAGCCGGACTCCTTCGACGTGGACATGGTGGTGAGCGCCTTCGATCGCAAGGCACCGGAGCCCAAGAAGGCCGAGGCCAAGCCCGCCGGCAGCGCGGAGCCCGACGCGGACAAGGAGACGGAGGAATGACCTTGAGCCCGCGCCTGAGGCAGGTTTTGAGGTGGACGGGCTACGTCGCTTTCTACCTGTTTTCCTTGTTCTTCTTCGCTTACCTGACGTTCCCGTATCAGCGCCTGGGCGATCGCATCGTGCAGGAGTTCAACTCCAAGCAGACCGGCCCCAAGCCAATGCGGCTCAAGCTCGGTGACATGAGCTCGTACTTCTTCAGCGGCGTGGAGGCCGACGACATCACCTTGACCTCGCCCGGTGAACCGGACGAACAGGGTAAACCGGGCAAGCCCAAGGTGCTCAAGATCGACACCGCGCACGCCTCGGTCTCGTTTCTCAGGCTGCTGTTCGGTACCGTGCACCTCTCGTTCGGCGCCGACGCCTTCGGGGGCGAGCTCAACGGCTACACCTCCACGTCCGACGAAGGCCGGCAGCTCGAGGTCGAGCTCGAAGATCTAGACCTCGGCCAGGCGCCGCTGTTCGGGGACATCGTCGGCCTGCCGCTCTCCGGCAAGCTGGTCGGCACCATCGAGCTGCTCATGCCAGAGCAGAAGCTGTCCAAGGCCGACGGCAAGATCAACCTCAAGGTGACGGATCTCGCGGCGGGTGACGGTAAGGCCAAAATCCGCGACACCATCGCGCTGCCCCGCCTCGAAGCGGGAGAGCTCACGCTCGAGGCCGAGGCCAAGACCGGCCAGCTCAAGATCACCAATTTGGCCGCCAATGGTCCGGACCTCAAGCTCGACTCTGAAGGCACCCTGCGCCTGCGCGATACCGTCGACAGCAGCGTGCTCAGCCTACAAATCTCCTTCAAGTTCCAGGAGCGCTACACCAACAAGAGCGACATCACCAAGAGCCTGTTCGGCTCCGGCACCCTCCCCGGCCTCTTCGATCTCGATCCGAAAATGAAGCGCGCCAAACGCGCCGACGGCTCCTACGGCTGGCGCGCCAGCGGCGCCATCTCCCGCCTCACCTTCACGCCCGCCCCCGTCGCCACCAGCGAGCACAAGTCGACGTCGGCGGCGGACAAAGCCGACAAGTCAGCGGACTGAAAGAGGGGCTGCCAAGCTGCAGCCTGACCTGCAGAAGGCTGCTGTGGCGGAGGCAGGTCACTTTGATCGGTCAAAGTAGTTCCGCGTCCACGCGCTCGTGTTCCCTATCCCGAACGTGAGCTAGACGAAGGGGTTGACGGTGCGGACGGTCCCGTACTTGCGATCGTGCTGGAAGTCCTCGGAAAGAAGGTCTTCGAGACCGTGGTGCTCGGCGTAGGCCCAGATGTGGGCGTCGAACCAGGACAGCTGGTAGGCAGCCATGCCGCGCAGGGCCAGCCGAACGATGGGGTCGCTGGGGTAGAGCACCTCGAATTGATCGAGGAGCTCCTCGGCTTCACGCCGGGCGTCCTCCGGTTGAAGCAGCGGCCCGAAGTCCTTGTGCGGGCGGGTCGTTGCCGCTACGAACTCGACGATTGCCTGGTGCGGCAAGCGCAGCGAGTCCTCCGCGATACCGCGCCGCAGAAGCTCGGTAGCTCGCGCTTGCTTGTCTGGAAGGCGTGGATCGAAGCGATACACGAGCACGTTCGTGTCAACCAGGGCGGCCACGGTGATATAAATCCTCGCGGAGCCAGCCACGGTCTTCTGTCTCGATGCAGCTCCCTTGAGCGTCGCGAGCCTTCTGCCGATCCGTTGCCCGATCGAATTGCCGAAGGCGCGATGCCTTCGTGTCGGAGCGTGCTCGCAAGGCCTGAGGCACGACGCGGATAGTGTCCCCAGCTGCTACCCATAGAATCTCATCGCCCGGTTTGATGCGGTACTTTCGGGCTAGCGCGGCAGGCAACGTGACCTGCAGCTTGCTCGTCACCTTGGCCACTCCTTACACTACCAAGGAACTAATCCTTGTCAATGAAGCTCGTCGAAAATCTGGAAAACCAGGTAGCCGGAGGCTCGGGCGGTTCGCCCGCGCACGCCTCTGCGTGCACGGAATATTGGCTAATATTGCCCAATATTTTCGGTGTAGCCCGCGGAAACCGGCCCGTTTGCGATTGCCAGGCCCGCGAATGGCGGCTCCCCGAGCGGCATCCAACCCAGCCAATTGGGCAGAAATCTCGGGTGCTCCCAGCAGAACATTGGCCAATATTGCCCAATACTGCGAGCGCACGGTGGGGGCGTTGCTTTCGTGTTGGCCTCTGGCGCGACACCACGTACCGAAGGCCCCGTTGCCGGTGTCGGCGCGCGCTCCCCGAACAGCGTATCCGGAGCGCCGCCACGCGCGCGCCTTCCTCGAGCAGTTGGGCGACTACGAATCGACGGCGATGCCAAGCACGCGGCGCAATTGGAAGTACTGGCTGCCCACGCTGAACAGCACCAGCTCCTTGAGTCGGTCCTCGGTCGGCACCGAGCTCGTGCTCGCGTCGGAGGCCTTGATGATCTGCGATGCGGTCTCGAGGTCGTGAGAAAGCACGAAGCCCACGCGGTCCGCCGTGAGATCAACGCCACGCACCCAGCGCTTCAAGTCGAGCGCGGCTCCCGAGGTCAGGAGCTTGGCCACGACGCGCGTCAAGTGATCACGCGCCTGTCCGGTAACACCTGCTTCCAGCGCGTGCATCGCTTCGGCGACCGCACCTTCCAGCTCCGGCGACACCGGGAACTGCGGAGACGTGAGCTTGATGGCGGCGAATAGCCATGCCTTGAGGACTGTTCCGCTGGCCAGCAGCTGCCGCAAGTACAAGCCGGGCCTCAAATACGTGAGTTGCTGGCCCGCAATGAACGCTGCTGGTTGTAGCGGAACATCCGTGCGCAGCGCGGTTTGGCCGAGCACGATCGCGGGCTCGTGCGTGAACAGGAAGGACAGGCCGCCCGGATCGTTCGGATTCTCGAACGCCGGCGGCACCGGCATCCCCAACACGCCCGCCGCGTAGTACAGGCTCTGACAGACCGGCGCCGGATGCTGCGTCACGTCCACCAGATAGCTGGTGTCGTAGCCCAGCTCCTGCGCGGTTTGGGAGCGGCGCGCGATGACGGCCGGCTCGATCAGCGCGAACACGCTGGTGAGCAGCGCGTCGGCGTCGCTGTGCATCAGGCGCAGCAGCCACTCCTCATCGCCGAGCGTCGACTGGGCCGGAGCGGCAGTTTCGCTCTTCATGCGCTTGTAGAAGCGCTCTTCGTCCGGCTCGGCCAGGTTGAGCACGCTGAGCGTCTGGCACAGGCACCAGGAGGCGTCGGCCTGCTTGGTCTCGGTGTAAAGGCGACGTAGCGCCTTATACGACTCGGGGCGGTACGGGTTCTGCCGCAGCAGCAGAGCCTGACTGGCCACGGCCTTGTCCAGGTACTTCTCCGGATCGGTCGCGTACAGCCCGCCCAGGTGCTCGGCACGCTCCTTGTTTTCCGGCTCCAACGTTTGTGCCGCTTCGTAGGCGTCGATGGCCTGGTCCATCAAGCCAAGGTTCTTCTCGTAGAGCTCGCCTAGCTGCTTGAAGCAGTCGAGCATCGCCAGCTTGTCGTCTGCCTCGGTCGCAGTGTCGAGCCGGCGGCGCAGCACGCGCTCCACGCCTTCCCAATTGCCGCGCTCACGCTCGAGCTCGACGGCCTCGCTCAGCGCCTTGTCGGAGCGCGGCTCGAGCTTCAGGATTTGCTCGTAGAGCTCGAGCGCGCGCTCCACGTCGCCGGCCTGGCGCGCCGTGATGGTGGCTGCGGTGTGCAGGTACTTCACCTTCTGCTTCGGGTCGTCGACGAACTCGGCCAGCCTGAGCACGACCTCGACCAGCTTGTTCCAGTCCTTCTCCTCGCTGTAGAGCTGCATCAGTTTGGCGAGCAGCTTGCGATCATCGGGACGATCCTCCAGCGCGGCCACGTAGCTCTTGGCGGCCAGCGCGCGGTCATTCAGCTTCTCACCCGAGATATCGCCGATCTCGATCAGTAGCGAGACGCGTTCGTCGCTGCTGGCCACGTCCAGGTGGCGCGTCTTGACCTTGATCACCTCGGCCCATTTCGCTTCCTTCTCGAAGATCTTGGACAGTGAGATCAGCGGCGCCGCGCTCGACGGATCCGCGTCGGCCGAGTCCTCGAACGGCTTCTTGGCCTTCTCCAGCTCGCCCGAGAGCCGTAGTGACTCACCGAGCCGGTACTGACACAGCCCACGCTCCGCGTCGCCCATGCGACTACTGAAGCGCTCGACCAGGTCGCTGAACAGCTCAGCGGCGCGCTTGGGTGAGCCGTTTTCGAACGTGACCAGCGCTACGCGCGCCAGCGCGCCCATGTCGTCCGGCGCTATGCGCAGCAGTGTATCCATCGGCGCGACCGCCTTTTCGGTCGAGCCGGTCTGGGACAGCGCGTCCACGTAGTGGACCAGCACGCGAATCGCTTCGGATCGCTGCAGCGTGTCGGCGCGGCCGATCACGCCTTCGTAGTGTTTGGCGGCCTCTAGCGCGTGCTTGTTCTCGAAGGCGATGTCACCGAGCACCACGAGCGCGTCCAGGTTCGTGGGATCGAAGCCAAGCGCGCGGCGCGCGGCTTCCTCGGCGCGCTTGTCGTCGCGCACACCTTCACGCAGCAGACGCGCCAGCTGTCCGGCGAGCTTGGCCTTGGCCAGATCCCCCTCGGTCTGCTGGATCTCTTTCTCGATCAGCTGCACGGCAGCGTTGTTGTCGCCGCGCGCTGCGAACGCGCGGCGCAGAGCCTGCGAGGCTACTACGTCCTTGGGATTCGCGTCGAGCGCCTTCTGATAGCGCGCGATTGCGCCGTCCTTGTCGCCGCGGCTCTCCAGCAGTTTGGCGGCGCGCACCCACTGTTCGGCCTTGGCCTCGGGCGTGGCGACTTTGGTGGCCAGCGCTTCGATGGCCGTGACCGCGGCGTCCGCGTCGCCGCTCGACTCGCGCAGCTTGGCCAGCGTTTCCATCGCGCCGGCGTGGTGCGGATCGATCTCGAGCGCTTGCTCGTAAGCGGCTATGGCGCGATCCGGCGCCCCGATCTGATCGGCCAGCAGCTTGGCCCGCGCCAAAATCAGCGCCAGCTTACGCGGCGTCTCGGTCACCAGCTTGATGTGGCGCTCGTAGAGATCACTTACGGCCTCCCAGCGCTCGAGCCCCTTGTACAGGCGCACCAGCGCGGTGAGCGCATTTTCGTTGCTTGCGTCCAGACCGAGCACGTTCTCGTAGGCGTAGGCCGCCTCGCGTGGATCGAGAAACTCTTCCTCGTAGAGCGCGGCGACCCGTTCCCACAGCAGCACCTTCTGGCGTGGCGTGGCGGCGGCGTCGATCTGCAGCTTCAGGTTCTCGAGCAGATCCTGATAACGCGAAAGCTTGGAGTAGACGCGATCCAGCCCGCGTAGCGCTTCGGGATTGAGCGGATCCAGCGCCAGCACGTCCTTGTAGCGGCGGATGGCCTCGGTATCGTCGGTGAGCTGCGTCTCGTAGAGCTCGGCGATACGCGTCAAACTGCGCAGCTTCTCGTCGCCGCGCTGCGCTTCGCCGCGCCGCACCAGCAGCTTGACCAGACTCATGAAGTCCTTGCCGGACTCGTAGATGCGCGCGACCGCCTCGCCGGCCTGAGCGTGACCGGGGTCGTCGGTCAGCACCTGCTCATAGAGGCCCCGCGCGCTCTGCGTGTCGCCCAGGTACTTTTCGAGGATCTCGGCGGCCTGCGTGCGAAAATCGCGAGCTTGCGCCGGCGTCTTGGCTGCGTCGGCGCGCCGCGTGAGCACCATGCCCAGCTCCTGCCACTGCTGAGCCCTACGGTAGATCTGCGTCATCCCCTCGAGCGCGGTGTCGTTGCTGGGGTCGTTTTGCACGACCGCCTGGAAGCGCGGCAGGCCCAGATCCAGACGCTGCAGCTTGTCCACGTACCAAAGGCCCATGCGGTTGCAGATCAGGTTCTTGATCTCTTGCGGCACGTCCTCTTCGGTCAGGGTGGCCTGACAGGCGTCGAGCACCTCGCTCCAGCTCTGCTCGCTGCTGCCGCAGAGCCGCTCGATCTCGTGGGTCACCGCGCTCTGCAGCGGATCCTCACTGAAGGATTGTGTGAACGCGACCAGCGCCTGCTCCTTGTCGGAGAGCTCGGTGGCGTAAAGCTTGCCGATCTCGGCGAAGGCGCGCGCGCGCTCCGCCTTGCTGCTGGCCTGCTCGCTCTTGCTGAGTAGCATCTCGATCAGCTCGTCGAACTTGCCGAGCTTGCGCCGGATCACCTCGAGCGCGCGCTCCGCCACGCCGTCTTCGGGATCGAGCTCGAGGATCTCGACGTACAGCGCCTCGGCCTGGTCCAGCTTCTGCGCTCCGTCCTGGTAAACACGCGCCGCGCGAAACAACAGGCCCTTTTTGGTCTCGGTCGCGCCTTCACCCGACACCGCCTCGGCGGCCAGTTTGAAGGTATTGGCGACTTTGTCCGCCACGCCGCCGGTCGCAGCCGCAGCTTCGAGCTCGAGCGCCGCCTCGTCCTTACTCGGATCCGCAAGCAGCGCCTCGATGCGCCGGTCGATCTCCTCGTCCGAGAGCTGCTCGCGCTTATGCTGCGCTGCTCTACCTTGATCCTCGAGCAACTCTAGCGCCGCTCGGGCATCTTTGGGGCGCTTGCCGGGATTCTTGTCCAGTAGCACGAGCGTCAGCTCGTCGATCTCCTTGGGTACCCAGCCGCGCGGCGCGACCGCGCTCAGCGGCGCAGGCTCCTGCATCAAGTGTCCAAAAGCGGTTTCGAGCGCGGACTTGTCGCCGAAAATCGGTTTCCCAGCCAGCACCTGATAGAGCACCGCGCCGAACGAATAGATGTCGCTGGCTGGATCGGCGACGAGGCCGCGGATCTGCTCCGGCGAAACCGCGCTGGGCGAGCCCACCGTGCTGAACAGCTCCCCGCGACCGTTACTGGCGCGAGCCCGGGCGCGCAGACGATCCGAGCCGGCGTCGACCAGCACGACCTGCGGGCTGCCGTCGGCTCCGCGCGCGATGATCAGATTCTCGGGCCGCAGGTCCCCGTGGGCCACGCGCTGCTCGTGAAGCGCAGCGAGCGCCTCGAGCAGACTCTTGAACAGCGGGCGCGCCTCGTTGATGTGCATCGGCCCGCTGCGGACCAGACGTTGCGCCAGCGGCTGGCCATCCACGTAGTCGTGAAGGATGCCGGTGCGACCATCGACGTTCAGTACCTGCACGCCGCTCGGCAGGCCCGGATGCTCGATCTTACCGGCCAGGCGCGTCACGGTCAAAAAGCGATGTAGGCCTCGCGCATCGCGCGTGGCCTCACGTCGCAGCAGCTTGAGCCGGAGCTCGCGGTCCCCCTGCTTGACCACGTACGAGATGGCCAGGCGTCCTTCGCCGAGCTTGCGCAGGATGCTGTACCCGCCGAAGTCCGCGCCTGGCTTCAACTCCTCATCGCGGCTGACCCCGCTCAGCCGGATGTCGGCGACCTGAGAGCTTACATCCGCGCGGGTCGCGAGCAGCACGTCGCACAGGGCTTCGACAGCGTCCTGCTCGACGCAATGCGAAGTCAGGGCACCGGCAAAGCTGGCCTTTGCCGACGTGCCACCGACCCGCTCGGGGTCGAATCCCAGAATGTCCCTGCTGAGCGAGACGAGCTCGTCGAGCTCGTAGAGCCGCTCGAGCTCGGCCCGAAGGAGGTCCGCTTCGATCATCAGAAAATCTCGGTCCTTGCGCCCGCGCGGCAAATGGCGGGGCAGCTCGATATTGGCGAGGAAACCATACTCCGGGTTGTTATCCGCGGCCCCTCAAAATTCGATCAGGTAAAACGGAAACTTTCCCGCTCGCCTCGCATTATGCGAGGCTCGCTCACCTTCCTGGTGTCGCGGGGCCCCTGCCCCGCTCCCGCGGTGTTCCCGATGGTTTCCTCTTTTGCGCAGCGCGTCCTACCCCTGGCGGTCCTGGCCGTGGCCATTGTTTCGGTACCCGTTTTGGTGCTTTCTCCCACCGGGCTGCCGCGCCTACGGAACCTCGAGGAGGAGCGGCAGCGCGTCAGCGTGGAGATTTCGCGGCTCGGTAGTCAGATCACCGCGCTACGCGCCGAGGTCGCGCGCATCAAAACCGATCCGGCAGCCGTGGAGCGCGCTGCCCGCGACGAGCTAGGCCTGGTCCGCACGACCGAGGTCGTATTCCAATTTTCGGATTAGAAGAGCGAGCAAGCAGGAAGGTGGGAAGGTTGGAAGCGCAATTTGGCGGGCTTGGGCCCGCCAAATTACTTCGCAGGTCTTCTATTCTTCCTCCCTTCCTGTTGATTCCTCTGCCTCGAGGAGTGCTAGCTTGAAGCCGTGACGGTCGAGCTCGCGCGCCGGCTGATCGAAAGTGGAGTCCCGCTGGCGGATATTGAGGCGGCGCTGCTGCTGGCAGCGGTGCGCGGTTTGCCGCTATCCGAGGCGCTGGCCGAACGCGACCCGGGGCTGCTCACGCGCGTCGACCAGGAGCTGCAGCGTTCGGAGCTGCCCTCGGTCCTGACCGTGCGCACCTCCCCCGAGCTCCACGCCCGCGTGCCCACGGGCATGTGCGAGCGCCTTTTGGCCGTTCCGGTGCACGTGGATCCGAGAACCGGCCGCGTGGACGTGGCGGCCGTGGAGCCCCTCGACCCCCACCTGGCGCAGGAGTTCGGCTTTCACCTGGACCAGCCCATTCGCGTCCTCCGGGCCTCGCGTGACGCGGTCAAAAGCGCCCTCGAGCGCCTGAAGCAGCGCACCCGAGTTTCAGTGTTGCCGCCGGGACGGAATGAGACGGAGTTCGGCAGCGATGCGCCCATCCCGCTGATCAAAGCGGAGCCCTCCGCCCGCAGCGACGCGCCGATCCCGCTGGTTCGCCGATCCATGGTGCCAGGCCGGGCGCCGAGTGTAGTGCCCGGCAGGCGTTCGGTCCCGCCGGGTGCGGTGCCGGAAGCTCAGGGCGTTGGGATGAGTTGGCGTTCGAAACCGCCCCCGGTGGACCTGGTGGCCGGCGTGGACGGTGCCGCTCAATCCCAGGAGCGGGAGTCGCTGCCACCGCCCTCGGTCGTGGCTCGCTCTACGCGTGAGGCGTTGGAAGAGGCCACGAAGCCCGAAGCCGTTTTGGAAGCTCTGCGCGACGGCTTGGCCCCGGCGGCCTGCATCGTGTTCGCGGTCAAAAACGCCAGCTTCGATGGTCGAGTTGCGTCGCCGGTCATCGAGCAGCGCACGTCCGCCAAGCAGATCTCGCTGCTCTCGCATCAGCCGAGTGTGCTCGAGACAGCGGTCAAGACCGGCTTCTATCTGGGCCCGATCCCCAACACCCCGAATCATCGCGAGCTGCGCGATGCGTTGCCGCAGGACGGCTCGGGTGAGGTTTACGTCACGGTGATCACCGTGAACGATCGACCGAGCCTGATCTGGTTGATCGCGGGCTTCGAGCAGTCGCTGGATCTCACGCGGCGCGCCGACGAGATCGCGCTCGTAGCCGGGCGTGCCCTGACCCGCATCCTACGCGATCGCAAACGCACGCCATGACGAAGGCGCTCGATCGATGAGCCACGACTCCCGAGCCCGCTTCCGCGCCAAGGTGAAGGCCGAGACCGGCAAAGCGCCCGAGGAGCTGGCCAGCGTCACGCCGGCCGGTGTGACGCGGAAACTGAGCTATGACGCTGCCGACCTCGGCGGCTTGACGCACCTCGAAGCCCAACCCGGCGAGCCACCCTTTGCGCGCGGCCTGCGCGCCAGCATGTACGCCGGTAGGTCCTGGACCATCCGGCAGTACGCGGGTTTTTCCACGGCCGAGGAGTCCAACGCCTTCTATAAGCAGTGCCTGGCTGGTGGCCAGAAGGGGCTGAGCGTCGCCTTCGATTTGCCCACGCATCGCGGCTACGACAGCAGCGACGAGCGCGCGCGCGGCGACGTGGGCAAGGCGGGCGTGGCCGTCGACTCGGTCGAGGACATGCGGCGGCTCTTCGACGGCATTCCGCTCGGCGACGTCAGCGTGTCCATGACCATGAACGGGGCGGTGCTGCCGGTGCTGGCCTGCTACCTGGTGGCAGCGGAGGAACAGGGCGCAGCGCCCGGTGCACTGAGCGGCACGATCCAGAACGACATCCTCAAGGAGTTTCTGGTTCGAAACACCTACATCTACCCGCCCGAGCCCTCACTGCGCATTTGCGCGGACGTGATTCAATACGCGAGCGCCGAGCTGCCGAAGTTCAACCCGATCTCGATTTCCGGCTATCACATGCACGAAGCCGGCGCGACCGCGGCGCTCGAGCTGGGCCTGACGCTGGCAGATGCGCTCGAGTACGTGCGAGCCGTGTCGAAACGAGGCCTGACCATCGATCAGTTCGCGCCGAGGCTGTCGTTTTTCTTCGGTATCGGCATGGATTTCTTCACCGAGATCGCCAAGCTGCGCGCCGCGCGCGTGCTTTGGGCAAGTCTGATCGGTGAGCGTTATGCGCCGAAGGACACGCGCTCGCTCGAGCTGCGCATGCATTGCCAGACCTCTGGCATCAGCCTTTCCGCCCAGGACCCGCTCAACAACGTGGTGCGTACCGCGTTCGAAGCGCTGTCCGCGGTGCTGGGCGGCACGCAGAGCTTGCACACCAACGCCTATGACGAGGCGCTGGCCCTGCCGAGCGATGCCTCGGCCAGGCTGGCGCGCGCCACGCAGCTGATTCTGCAGCACGAGACCGGCGTACCGGGCGTGGTGGATCCGCTGGGTGGCTCGTACTTCATCGAACGGCTGACGCAGGACCTGGTTGACGGAGCGCGCGGCGTGCTGGCCCAGATTGAGGCGGCCGGCGGCATGGTCAAAGCCATTCAGAGCGGCACGGCCCAGCGCCTGATCGAGACCTGCGCAGCGCAGCGCCAGGCAGGCATCGATCGCGGTCAGGACGTGGTGGTGGGCGTGAATCGCTACCAGGCGCCGGAGCAGCCCCGCGTCGAGCTGCGGCACGTCGACTCGGCCGCAGTGCGGGCTCTGCAGACTTCGCGGCTCGAGGAGCTGAAACGGAAGCGTGATTCGGCCCAGGTCACGCGCGCACTGGCCCAGCTGGGTGAAGCTGCGGCGCGAGGCCACAACCTCTTGCCACCGACGCTTTCGGCGATGCGCGCCGGCGCGACACTGGGCGAAGTTTCCGAGGCATTGGTAACGGTTTTTGGCCGCCACGCGGCAATGAGCCATGCTGTGAGGGGCGTGTACGATCGGCAGTTCGAGAGCGACGAGCACTGGCAGGCGTTGCGCCAGCGCACCGCGGAGCTGGCGCGGCGCTTCGGCCGTCAACCGCGCATCCTGGTGGCCAAGCTCGGTCAAGATGGTCACGACCGCGGGGCCAAAATCATCGCCTCCGGCCTGGCGGATCTGGGTTTCGACGTCGACCTCGGTCCACTGTTTCAGACCCCCGCGGAGGTCGCACGGCGGGCCGTGGACGGCGACGTGCATTTGCTCGGCGTCTCGTCGCAGGCCGGCGCGCACGACGAGCTCGTTCCGGCATTGCTCGCCGAGCTGGCCACGCTGGGCGCCAGCGACATCGCAGTGGTGTTGGGCGGCATCGTACCCGATCCGGATCGGCAGAGGTTGCTCGACTCCGGGGTGAAGGCGGTGTTCGGCCCCGGCAGCCCCCTGCCTGAGATCGCCGACCATTTGCTCGCCTTGCTCGAAGCATTGCCCGATGAGGCGCAGCGTGGCGGCGGTTGACCTGGCCGCGCGGGTGCGGGCCGGAGAGCGGCGCGCCCTCGCCCAGGCCATCACACTGGTCGAAAGCAGCCTGATCGAGGATCGGGCCGAAGCGTCGGAATTGCTCTCGAGCCTATTGCCGCTGGCCGGCGGCTCGCACCGCGTGGCGCTCACCGGGGCGCCGGGCGCAGGTAAGAGCACCTTGGTCGACGCGCTCGGTGCCGCAGCGCTTACAGCGGGGCAGCGCGTCGCGGTGCTGGCCATCGACCCTGCCAGCGCGATTTCCGGCGGAAGCCTGCTGGGCGACGCGGTGCGCATGCAGAAGCTTCAGGCATCGGAGCAGGTGTTCCTGCGCGCCAGCTCGAACCTCGGCCAGCTCGGTGGGACGGCGCCAGCCACGCGCGAAGCCGTCCTGCTGTGTGAGGCCGCCGGCTACGATTTGGTCTTGATCGAAACGGTGGGCGTCGGTCAGGCCGAGCAGGCAGCGCGTGAGCTGTGTGACACGCTGGTGATGCTGGCCCTGGCCGGCGCCGGTGACGAGATTCAGGGCATGAAACGCGGTCTACTCGAGGTCGCCGATGCCGTGGTGGTGAATAAAGCCGACGGCGAGGGCCAGAGCGCCGCCGGGGCCTATGCAGGCGAGCTGCAGGTCGCGCTCGGCTTGCTGCGGTCGAGCGCACCGGCTCACGTGGTGGCCCTGAGCGCCAAGACGGGGCAGGGCGTCTTGGAGCTGCAAGCGTGGCTCGCGCAGCGCATCGTGGGTCTGCGCTCGAGCGGAGAGCTTCATCGAATTCGCGAAGAACAATTGCGGCGTGCCTTCCGGGCGGCCGTGTCGCGCGAGCTCGAGGTGCGTGCTCGGTCCTCGTCGCGCTACGCAGAGCGGCTGGCGACACTCGAGCTTGCGGTCGTGTCCGGTCGAATGACGCCCCGGGGGGCCGCGCGCGAGCTGGCCGAGTCGGTACTGTCCCTCAGCGCGGCTTGCGGGCGGTCATGAAGTTTTCGACCGTGCGTGTGGTCATGGTGCCGTTCATCACCTCCGGCAGCGCTAAGAGCTCCTGGTGCAGCGGGATGTTGGTGCGGATACCGCCGATGATGAACTCATCGAGCGCGCGCTGCATGCGCTTGATGGCTTGCTCGCGAGTCGGGGAGTGCACGATCACCTTGCTCAGCAGCGAGTCGTAGTTCGGCGGCACGGTGAAACCGCCGAAGACCCCGGAATCGACGCGTACGCCGGCTCCGCCGGGCGGATGGTACTCGGTTATCTTTCCCGGCCAGGGCGCGAAGGTGGCCGGATCTTCGGCCATGATGCGGCACTCGATGGCGTGGCCCCGGAACTTCCAGGGCCTGGTGTCCGGAATGTCCAGCTTCTCGCCGGCTGCCGCGCGGATCTGCTGCACGACCAGATCGATGCCCGTGGTCATCTCGGTGACCGGGTGCTCGACCTGCACGCGCGTGTTCATCTCCATGAAGTAGAGCTCACCGTTTTCGAACAGGAACTCCAGCGTACCGAGCGTCGTGTAGCCCGTTTCCAGGATCGCGCGGCGGATCACCTCGCCCATCTTGGCGCGCAGCTCGTCGGTCATGGCCGGGCTGGGCGACTCTTCGACCAGCTTCTGGTTCTTGCGCTGCAAGGAGCATTCGCGCTCGCCCAGCGTCCAGACCTGACCGTGCTTGTCGGCCAGCGCCTGAAACTCGATGTGGCGCGGCCGCTCCACGAAGCGCTCCAGGTACATCTCCGGATTGCCGAAGGCGGTCACGGCCTCGGCTGTGGCCGATTCGAATGCGCGGCGCACCTGATCGACACCGCGCACGATGCGCATACCGCGCCCGCCGCCACCGCCACGCGCCTTCATCATCACGGGAAAACCGACGCGCTCCGCTTCGGCTTCGGCGTGGTCCACGTCCTTGAGCGCCTTGCTGCCCGGCAAGAGCGGCAGTCCGTAGCGTTCCGCGGCTTCACGCGCGCGGATTTTGTCGCCCCACAGCCGCATCGCGTCCGCGCTGGGGCCGATGAAGTTGATGCCGCAGCTCTCCACGACCCGGGCAAATTCCGCGTTTTCGGACAGAAAGCCGTAGCCCGGATGGATCGCGTCGGCGGCGGTGATCTCGGCCGCGCTGATGATGGCCGGGATGTGCAGGTAGCTCTTGCTGGCGGGCGCCGGACCGATGCACACGGCCTGGTCGGCGAAGCGCACGTGCAGGGCGCCGGCGTCGGCCTCCGAGTGCACGGCCACGGTTTGGATCCCAAGCTCGCGGCAGGCGCGAATGACCCGCACCGCGATCTCGCCGCGATTGGCGATCAGGACCTTTTTGAACATCAGCCCTTCTTGAGCTTGAAGAGCTTCTGACCGAACTCCACGCTCTTCCCGTTTTCGACCAGCACGTCGATGATGGTTCCCGCCACCTCGCTCTCGATCTCGTTCATCAGCTTCATGGCTTCGATGATGCAGAGCGTCTGGCCTTGTTTCACTGGAGTGCCCACGTCGACGAAGTTCGGAACGTCGGGCGACGGGGCGCGGTAGAACGTGCCGACGAAAGGCGAGGTGATGAACACCACGTTGGGATCTGCGTCGTCACTGGCCTTCGCTGCGGCTACCGCCGCCGCGCTGGCCGCGGCCGCGCTCGGCGACGCCGCGATGGGCGGCACGGCGTGCACGACGGGCGCGCCCTTGCGGCCGAGGGAGAGCCTCAGCTTCAGCTTCTCGTCCTCGTATTCGAATTCCGAGACGTCGCGCCCTTCGAGGGTCTCGAGCAGGCTCTTGAGTTGCTCTAGCGAGATTTGCATGGTTTGGCGCCTCGGCTGACTCCGCGGCCGGCGAAGGCGGCGCACGTTAACTCAGGCCTATCGGTCCTGCCAATGGTTCCGCCAGAGTAGGAAATTGGCGAAACCGCCAGTGCCCAAACAGGTTCAACCTGTGAGTCGTCGCAAGAGGGCTTCGAGCGCGGTGCGGTACGAGTCGGCTCCAAAGCCCGCGACCTTGGCCACGCAGGCACTCGCGATCACCGAGACGTGCCGGAAGGCTTCGCGCGCTTCGGGGTTCGAGATGTGCACTTCGACCACCGGCAGCGGGCTGCCCTTGATGGCGTCGTAGAGCGCGTAAGACGTGTGCGTATACGAACCGGCGTTGATCAGGATGCCGGCGAAGCCATCATCGCTGGCGCTGCCAATCCAACCCACCAGGTCGCCCTCTTGATTGCTCTGGCGGCACTCGACGCTAGCGCCCAGGGACTTGGCCGTGGCGGCGAGCCCATCGTGGATCTGCGCGAGCGTGGTGTGCCCGTAAATCTGAGGCTCGCGCGTACCGAGGCGATCCAGATTCGGACCGCTCAGTACGAGAATCTTCACGTGGCGAGCTCCACGGCCAGCTGTGGTGCCATCAAGCGGAGCAAGTAGCGGCCCTTGCCCAGATTGCCCTCGGGCGACATGGTCATGGCCACGAAGTAACCCTCGTTGATGATGCGGATCAGCGTCACCATCTTCTCGCTGCGGAATGAGACTTCGCTCGTCTCGCCGGCGTCGAGCATCTCGGTGGCGCGTTGGATGGCCTTGACCACCACGCTGACCTCCGCACCCACCACCTCGATGTCCAGGGCCGCGCCTTCCTTGGCGTAGCTCTCGAGCGGGATGCCTTCGAAGTCCATCAGCAGCCCGGCAATACCGCCGTCGGTTTCCGTCACGGCTCGCTGGAGGGCCTCTTTGAACATGGAAGGCTAGACTAGCTGGCTTTTCCGGATTTTCGTGAATTTTCGCGAGGAACGCCTGGCCCGGCTTCCGGGCCGTGCAACCAAGAGCAGACCGAAAACGCGATTTGGGGCCGGAGCCTCTGTCTCGTCAGGTTGGGGCCCCAACCCCAACCTTGCCGTTGCGAATTCCTAGGCCGGGCTTGCACCCGGCCGCCAGCCGAGCCATGGCCGGAGGGCAGGGGGCCGGGGTGGCGACCCTCCTTGACCCTCCCGACACCGAGCGGCTACCTTGCCCGTCCGCTCTACCTGGTAGGTAGGGGCCCCCATTGTTTTTGGCCCCAGCGAGCGAGAAGGTAGCCGAGTCTCCGATGCGCGCGCGAGCGGGGGATCCGCCCCGCACCATGACCCAGAAAATCCTCGCTGGTCGCGCGGATGATCCCCAACTCTCTCTGGACCTGCCCCGGGTGAAGGTCGACCAGGTGATCCTGGCACGGGATCCGGATCGCGTGCTGGCGGAGGTCGCGCTGTTGAGCGGCAAGAAGTGCCTGCCCGAGGTCGGCATCGCCTACGACACCCGCTGCGTCACGCAGGTCGGCGATCCCCGACCGGGCATCGGCGCACGCGCGTACCGCGACGCTCTGGCGCTCGGTATGCTGGTGGCGCGTCCCGGCATTGGCTTTCCGGCTCAGGTTCACCTGGAGCGCTTCGGGAGCCCCGCGCGGCTCGCGCTCACCGATGAGCCGCGGCTCGCGGCGCTCGGCGGTGCGGGCATGCTCACGCTGGTGGCGGCCCCGGCGCAGCTTGCCGAGGCGCTGGTCACCGGCGCGGCGCTGCTCCGGCCACCGCGCAGCGTCCAGGTGCTGCTGTCCGGTCGCGTGCGGCCTTTCGTGTGCGTGCGCGACGTGGGGCTGGAGCTGATCCGGCGTGGGTTGGGTGAGGCGATCCGCCGCATCGATCTCGAGCACGCGGCCCCAGTGGTGATCGAGTTCGCTGGACCGAGCGCGCGGCTGCTTTCGGTCTCGGAGCGTGCGATCTTGGCCGCGCTTGCTCCACAGCTGGGAGCGGCGGCTTCGGTCTTCGTCAGCGACGAGAAGACCGAGGTCTACCTGCGTGATCAGCGCCGTTCCAAGGCGCACCGTAGCCTGCTGCCCGATCCAGGCGCGCCCTGCGACGACGTGATCACGGTCGATCTGTCCGCCGTGGACCCGCTGATCCTGGACGAGGACGGGCAGGTCAAACCGGTGCGGGAGCTTTCGGGTAAGCCGGTCAGTCAGGTCATCCTGGGTGGCGACTCCGGTGCGTCGCTTCGCGATCTGCTTGCGGCCGCTGCGCTGCTCAAGAGCAAGCGCGTCCCGCCCAAATTGGATCTTTTGGTGGCGCCGCCTTCGCGGCAGGCACTCGAGGTGCTGGCTCAGTCCGGCGCGCTCGTGGATCTGATCGCGACCGGTGCCCGTTTGGTCGAGCCTGACGTGCGGCTGCTGACCGGGGAGCTCTACCCGCCGCCCCCCAGTGGCATCTCGATGCGGGCCTTCGACGCCGAGCCGAGCGCACCGCAGCTCGAACGCGCGGTCGTGGCGTCGGCAGAAACCATCGCCTTCGCGGTCGCGACCGGCGCGGTCGGAGATCCGCGTTCCTTCAAGCGGCCGGTCCGCGTGACGGTGCCGCGCACGCTGCCGACCGACGACGTGCTCATCGTCCGCAAAGCCAAGGGCAAGGGCAAGGAATCGGAGTCCAGCAAGATGCCCGCGTCGGAGCCGCCCCGCGCACACGGCTTCACGAGCGGCGCCACGCTCGCCATCTCGGCGACGCGCAGCGCACCGACCCAGCCGAGCGCGCTGGTGCTCGATTCCCTCGACGACGTACGCTGGGTGGCGCGCCGCGCGGCCGAGCTCTCCGAGAACGTGCGCGTGGTCATCGCCCCATTCATCCCCACCGCGCTGGTCCCGGTCTTTGCCGGGCTCGGCATCTTGCCGCTGCGGGGTGAGGTTGAAGCGTTGAAGAAACTGAAGGGTGTGGACTCGCTGGTCTTGCCCGAGCCGGACAGCTGGGATGGCAGGTCTACGATTTCTGCCCAGGCTGCAGGCCAGAGCGTCGACCTCAGCTTGCTCCCGGTCGGGGTCGAACGGGACTGGACTCGTGCCGGCACCGCTCGCAGCGCCGCCCCGCTGGCGAAGCGCTGAGGAATTGGACTATCGTCCGAGGGTCGTGAAACAAGGACTTTGGCTTTCGTGTTTCCTGGCTTCGGTGATGGCCACGGCCGCAGCCCCGGCACAAGACCCGGCCGCGGCTGACAAGCCGGCGGACCCGTCGGCCGCACCGCCGAGCGCCGAGCCGATCACGCCGCCGAGCGCCGTCGAGCCGACGGTCGAGGCTCCGAACAAGACCTCCTCGGAGCTCGAAGCCTCGACGCGCGACGAGTACAGCCCGGACGCCGACAAGGGCGGCGCTGAGCACGCCGACGAAAGCTTCGGGCATGGCATGCAGTTCGGGCTCCGCGCGGGCGTCGTGGGCGGCTACCGCATGGTTTTTCGTTACGACAAGTCGCCGTTCTGCCGCCAGCCGGACCTCGGCAAGGCGGACAAGGATCAGCAGAAGTTTTGTGGCCACGTCGCGCCGTTCGCGGTGGACGTCGCGTTGAGCTTCGCCATCGTGGACTTCGCGGAGCCCTATGCGTGGGCGCGCTTCGGCCTGGGCGGTGAGGCAGAAACCAACACGGAGGCGCTGATGGCCTTCGGCGTGGGCGCGCGCATCTACACGATGAGCGACTCCAAGTTCAAAATCTTCGTGGAACCGGGCCTGGGCATGGAAATCGAGAGTGGCGCAGGCAACGATGATTGGGACTTCAATCGCGGCACGTCCCAGGCAGTTGCTCCTGACTACAAAACCGACTTCCTGTTTCACCTGGCCGTCGGCCCGCAGTACGATTTCGCCAGGGCTTTCGGCGCTTACGTGGCCGCAGGCCTGACCACCGGTGTGATCCGCTACATTCACACCGAGCTGGAGGTTGGTATCGGTGTGCAGTTGCGCGTCCCGTAGGAGGCTGGTGTTTTTCAAACCCAGCCTCCTAGGTTTCTGGTTCTCAGGGAGGAGGCACGCGCCTCCTCCCCTCAAGAAGCAACGCTTCTTGAGCCTCCCCTCTACGCGGCGGCTCCGCCGATTTCGACAGCTGGTGTTTTTCAAACCCAGCCTCCTAGGTTTCTGGTTCTCAGGGGTCGCTTTGGCTCACGCCCAGGGCCTTGAGCACCCGCGGCAGCTGAGGGCGCGGCACGGAGACGCGCGTGGGCATGCCGGCGCCGAGACCGAGCAGCTCCACGAAGTTCCTGCCGCTATCGAAACGCGCCGCGACGCTCACGTTATCGCGATCGACCACGATGCTGACCGGCTCGCGCTCCTGACCGAGTAGCAAGAGCAGGGTCTTGTCGATGCGTGCGTAGCCTTCGCTCACGTCCACTAACGCCACCCCCGGTTCCAGACGCTTGTAGGCCTGGGCGGCACGGCGCGTCTCGCGCTCCACCGGCACCAGCTCCTCGGCGGCTTGGTCGATCGGCTCCCACAGCGCGGCATCAGCCAAGCCTGAAACCAGGTGCCTCACGATCACGCCGAACAGCCCCTGGTCACGAAAGCGAGCCCGCAGCGCGCGATCGATGCGCTCCGCGACCGCGCTGGGTGTGCCGATGCGCGTATCTATGGCGCGCGCGTCGTCATCGCAACCCGGATACGGCTCGACGCCGTTTCGAATCCACTTGGCCGCGCTGACCAGGCCGTCGAAATCGGTGTGGCAGACGATGGTGTCGATTTGGCCGGCGCGCGCCACCAGCTCGGGCGTGATCATTTCCGGGCAAGCGCCATGCTCGGCTTTGGTGGCCAAAACGAAGCGCGGATCATCCCGGTAACGGGCGTGTTCTTCACTGTCGTGATGATCGACCCACATGCCGAGCCGCGGCCCGAGGCCCTCGATCAGCGGCAGTGTGATCTTTTTGAACCCGCCGCCCGTACCGCTCCCGGCGAAGGCGATATCCAGCACCACGACGCGCCCCGCTAGAGCGCTGGCTTTGGGGAGCTTACGCGGCGTGCCAAATGCCAGGTGCTGCATCAGGTCGTGCAGTGTTGTCGGGTACTTGCGTCAGAGCAAGGAAGACCCCGCGACTTTGTGGAGTAAGATTGCCGAATGAGGTTTCGGTCGCCGGTCCTGTCCTGGGTCTTGGCTTCCGCGCTGGCGCTCGGCCCCCTCTTGGGCGCGTCCACGCGCGCCACGCAAGCCAAGCCGCCCGACCCAGCCGCGCGATGCGGACAGCGCGGCAAGGTCACGTTCGACAAGGACACGACGCTCAGCGACGCCAGCGGCCGCAAGATTGCGCGCTTCAGCGGCGGAGAGTCGGCGGTCACGTTGCTGGCGCCGCCCGGCGAAGGCAGCGATTTGGCGCGCATCGAGACCGGCACAGGGCGTGGCTCGTTTCGGCTCAACGGCTTCGTCAAGGCCAACGAGCTACGCATCTACACGAGCTACACGGTGCCGGTCGTCAGCGGTCATGTCTGGATCGGCGCCGGCACGCGCGTGACCGCGGCCGGAATGAGCGGCGGCAAGGTGCGCATCGAGAAGCAGGTCTCCAGTCCGTTCAACCAGCGCTTCACGGGCTTCGCGGAGTGCAGCGCCCTGACTTTCGCTCCGCCGACACCGCCCGGGTTCGCCATGCCCGGCAACGCGCGCGTCTACTTGATGAAGGTGTCGCTGCTCGACCTGTACAGCGACATGCCGCCCACCGGCTCGCCCATCACCACCCTAAAGCGCTCACCGCTCGTCGACAGCGTGCGGTTCTTCAGCACCGAGCAGCGCGGCGGCTTCGTGCACGTCCAGTATCACGGTGAGGTCAACGTGGATGGCTGGGCCAAAGCCAGCGACCTGGTGGCGCTGCCGCGCGGGGAGACTTCGGACTTGCCCCCGAGCAGCTATACGCTCACGTCACCGCCCCAGCTGCAGCTGCCGAAGACGCCGCGCACCGTGACGACCAACCGGGAGCTTCCGCTGCGCGTTGCGGCGCGCGACGCGGATCCGCCGGTCGGAGTCATCGAACCGGAAACCGAAGTCTATGTGATGGATACGGTGGCCGGCTGGGCCAACGTGCTGCCCGAGTCGCTGCACGTGCTGCCGGCCGACAACCTGTCGTTCTGGGTCAAGGCCAGCGATCTGGGATTGTGATATAGCGGCGGCGTGAACGCGCACACCGAGGCCCTGAAGCAGGCCCTGCCGCACCCGCTGACCGGCACCGACTTCTCCAAACTGGGCAAGAAGTACGAGGGCAAGGTGCGCGACAACTACACGACCAGTGACGGTCGGCGCATCATCGTGGCGACGGATCGCATCAGCGCCTTCGATCGCGTGCTGGGGACGCTGCCGCTCAAGGGCCAAGTGCTCGGTTTCGCGGCGGCTTGGTGGTTCGAGAAGACCCGCCACATCGCACCGAACCACGTGCTCTCGGTGCCCGACCCCAACTTGCTGGTGGCGCGAGAGTGCGAGCTAGTACCGGTCGAGATGGTGGTGCGCGCTTACCTGACCGGCACCACCTCCACCAGCGTCTGGATGCATTACGAGCAGGGTAAGCGCGAGTTTTGCGGGCACCGCTTGCCCGATGGGCTGAAGAAACACCAGCGGCTGGCGGAGCCGATCCTCACACCGAGCACCAAGGCCGCCAAGGGCGACCACGATGTGTCGGCGTCACGCGAGGAGATCCTGTCCATCTCCGGCATGCCGGCAGCCGACTTCGATCGCGCCGCCGAGATCGCGATGGCGCTGTTTCGTGAAGGCCAGCGCGTCTGCGCCGAGCGCGGCCTGATCCTGGTCGATACCAAGTACGAATTCGGCAAGACGCCCGAAGGTGAGATCCTCCTGATCGACGAGATCCACACGCCCGACTCGTCGCGCTTCTGGTACGAGAGCACCTACGAAGCGCGCTTCAGCGCGGGGCAGGATCCGGAGAGCTTCGACAAGGAGTACGTGCGCCGCTTCCTGGCCGCGCAAGGCTTCCGCGGCGACGGCGCAGTCCCGCCCATCCCCGACGAGGTGAAGGTGGAGGCGATGCACCGCTACATCGAAGCGGTCGAGCGCATCACGGGGGACGCATTCGTGCCCAACAATGAAGAGCCGCAGCAGCGCATGACTCGTAACCTGCGCACCGCAGGCTTCGTCCTCTAGTCACCGCCAGCTGTCAGCAATCACGCACTATTCACGGCACTCCTAAGTGCGCCACGGCCCTGCTCAAGCACACCACCAGTCCACTGCAATGGCGCCGGTTGCGTTCCCCTTCAGGGCGTGAGTTTGGGCGGCCTCTCGTCGTGGCCGCGATAGGCTGGATTCGGCTCGACTGAAAACGCATGCTATGTTCCGGGCATGCGCACCTTCACCGCTGTCGTCGAACGCGATCCAGACACTGGTCTGTTTGTCGGTTACATCCCTGGGTGGCCGGGCGCGCACTCGCAGGGAGCAACGGAGGATGAGCTGCGCGGGAACCTCAAAGAGGTGATCGCCATGCTTCTCGAGGATGGCGAGCCAGCACTGCAGTCGGAGTTCGTGGGTACGCAGACCGTGCGAGTGGCTTGAGTGGGAGACATACCGGTTCTGAAACCGCGGGAGGTCGTGGCAATCCTGCTGGCGCTCGGCTTCGCGGACGTTCGACAGCGTGGGTCGCACAAGCAGTTTCGCCATCCCGACGGGCGAGCGACGACGGTCCCATTCCATCCCGGTCGCGACATCTCCCCAGTCTGACCAGACAAATTGCGCGTGATATCGGCATGGATGCGAAGGACTTCATCGCACGGCGTTAAGCACCGCCGCAGGATGCGAGTCGAGCTCGCGGTCCGCACAGTCACCGCACATACGGCCCGCAATGGGCCTGTGCCCAGCAGGTGTATTCGTCCGCGTTGGGGCACTCGTCAGCGTTGCTGCAGGCGCACAGATCGATTTTGACGCATTCGCCGTAGCAGGAGCCTTCCACTCTCGGGACCTCCATCTCGTCGCAGACCGGTGCGGCACGCCGGCACATGATTTTGCGCGTGTCGCAGTCGAAGAGACCGGCGATGGGGCCGGAGTCCACGCCGCCGTCACTGGGGTCGCGGCCGCCCAGTGACTGGCCGCCGCTGCCACCAGGGCGTCCCCCAGCCGATGTGCCACCCGAGGCACTGCCGCCGGACGAGCTGCCACCCGACGCCGACGCACCGCTGCTCGTTTCACCGGCCTTGCCGGCCGAGCCGCTCCCCGCCGCCGCGCCGCTGCCCTGACTGCCCGTGGCCGCATCACCACCCGGCTCTGATTCTCCACAACCCACCGCGACCAGCAACGCGGCAATCGGGGCAAGGCAAGCAAGCTGACCAGCGCGCATGACCCGATTGTAACCCGAGCCGGCTCCCATCCGTCACGACTGCGCTAGGCTCCCGGCATGGCTGAAAGCGTTTTCGTCGTTTCCGGGGCTCGCACACCGATTGGGTCTTATCTGGGCGCGCTCGCCAGCTTGCCTGCGCCCCGGCTCGGCGCGCTCGCGATGAAGAGCGCTCTAGAGCGTGCGGGTGTCGCCCCCGAGCAGGTGGCCGAGGTGTTCATGGGCAACGTGCTCTCCGCCGGCATCGGCCAAGCGCCAGCGCGACAGGCCGCCATATTTGCGGGTATTCCGCCCTCAGTCCCAGCCACGACCGTCAGCAAGGTCTGTGGCTCCGGCCTGCAAGCGGTGATCTTCGGCACCAAGACGCTGGCGCTCGGCGACGCCGAGATCGTGGTGGCAGGCGGCATGGAGTCGATGTCGAACGTCCCGTACTACTTGCGCGAGGCGCGCAGCGGCTACCGCATGGGCGACGGCAAGCTGGTCGACGGCATGATTTTCGACGGCCTGTGGGACCCATACAACGACTTTCATATGGGCCAGGCTGGAGAGCTGTGCGCTAAGGAGCACGGTTTGACGCGCGAGCTGCAGGACGAGTTCGCGAAGCACAGCTACACCCTGGCCAGCGCGGCGCAGAAGTCGGGCGCCTTCGCCAAGGAAATTGTTCCGGTTCCGATCGCCCAAAAGAAGGGTGACCCGTTGCAGGTCAGTGACGACGAGGAGCCTGGCCGGGGCGATCCGAGCAAGTTCGACAAGCTGCGGCCAGCCTTCGCGAAGGACGGCACCATCACCGCTGCCAATGCGTCGAGCATCAATGACGGAGCAGCGGCGCTGGTGCTGGCCAGTGAAAGCGCGGTCAAGCGCCTGGGCCTCAGGCCGCTGGCTCGCATCGTGGGCTATGGCGGCGCCGCGCAAGCACCGGAGTGGTTCACGACCGCGCCGGCGCTGGCCATCGACGCCACCTTGAAGAAGCTCGGCCTCGCGGTTGAGGACATCGATCTGTGGGAGATCAATGAGGCGTTTTCTTGCGTCACGATGGCCTGCACCAAGCTAGCCGGCATCGACCCCGAAAAGGTGAACGTGCGCGGCGGAGCGGTCGCGCTCGGTCACCCGATCGGTGCGTCGGGCGCGCGCATTCTGGTCACCCTGCTAGGCGCGATGCACGATCGAGGGGCCCAGCGCGGCCTTGCTACTCTGTGTATCGGGGGCGGGGAAGCCGTCGCCGTGGTGGTCGAGCGCTGCTGAGGGCGCCAGTGCAACCCGCTCCAGCATGATGCTGCGATCGAGCGCCTTAGCGAGCGGCTCGAGCTTGCCGCGACCCGCCCACAGCTCCAGCAGCAGATCACCCGGGCCGTCGATCACGATGCGCAGCTCTTTCTTCTTGCGCTCCTCGACGTGCAGCCGGCGCACCAGCTGGCTGTGGCCGCGATCGAGCGCGACCGCCAGCCGCAGGATGGCCGAAAGCACGATGATGTGCGTCTTGTCCGCCTCCGACAGCTCCTCCAGCTCCTCGCTCTTGCGTTTCGGCCGCGAGCCGCGATGAAACAGCGCGATCAGCCCGAGCAGCTCGATCTCGTCGTCGGTGAAGCCGCGCAAGCTGGAGTTCTCGATGATGTAGCGCGAGTGGCGCTCGCGATTCTCGAAGTCGATGTGACGCCCGATACCGTGGAGCAATGACGCGTACTCGAGTAGCTCGCGCTCCGGAGCGCCCAGCTCGTGCAACTCTTGCATCTGATCGAAGAGCGACAGCGACAGGTCCGCGATGTGCAGCTCGCGCGGATCATCGCGGTCGAACTTGCGCATCAGCTCGACCACACTGCGGCGCCGTGGATCCGAGATCACCCGGTGCGGGATCGGATCGATCCCGCGCCGCTCGATGAAGTCCCAGATCACGCCCTCGCGGAGCGAGGTGTCGCAGAGCGTGAGCTCCTCGGCCTTGGCCATCTCGAGCAGCTCGCAAAGCAGCACGCCGCCCAGGTGAATGTTGTCGGCGCGAGCCTCGCCTATCCCCGGCATTTTGGCTCTCTTTGCGGGGTCGGCTTCACACAAGCGCTTGACCAGCTCGCGCAGGTCGCGCTTCTTAACGCTCTGCGCGTTGAGCGAGCGAAACGGCGCGCCGCCAGCCAGCAGGTGCGCGCCTTCTCCGAGCGTGCGAATCGTGCCCGAGGTGCCGATGAAGCGCGTGGCACCGAAGCGCTTGGCCTCCGCCATCACCTCGGCGGCCGCACCCTGAACGTAACCCGACAGCTCGTAGAGCTCGCGCTGCACGAGAGGCTGCGCGCCGCCCTGACGATGCAAGAGCCGTTGCACGCCGAGCCGCATGCTCTGCGCCAGCATCACCTCTTGGTGATTGCCGACCGCAACCTCGACGCTACCGCCGCCGATGTCGATGACCAGACCGCGCTCCCCCGCGAGATCGATGGAGTGCTTGACCGCCAGGAAGATCAGCCGCGCCTCCTCCGAGCCCGAGATGACGCGCGGCATCACGCCGGTGCGCTGAAATGTCGCATTCAAGAACTCGGTGCCATTTTCGGCTTCACGGGTGGCGCTGGTAGCCACCGCCAAGATCTCGTCGACGCCCCTGCTCTCGGCCAGCTTCGTGTAGCGGCCGAGCACCTCGAGACCCTCGTTGAAGGCGCGGTCGGTGAGACGCATCTCCCCGAACATGCCCAGGCCAAGCCGGACCATGCTCTTCTCGCGATCGATGACGTGGAAAGTGCGACCATCGAACTCGACCACGACCAGATGGATCGAGTTCGTACCGATGTCGATCGCGGCGAGCTTCACGGACCCGAACCGTATCAAACTCTCGCCAAAAAGGCAGCGCCGCCCCCACAGTGACCTGCCGGCGCTCGCGATCCGCGCTAGGCTCCGCGTCGCATCATATGAACCAGGTCGTCACGGTTTCGGCACGCTCGGCCGACTTTCAGCGAGCATTCGTGGCACTTCGCTACTTTTGGGGCGCGCGGGGCGAGGCGCTCGTAGCCGGCTTCGGCGCGCTAAAGCCGCAAAGTCAGGCCACGGAGCTGCTGAGCGCCCTGGGAGATGCGACGCAGCAAGTCCGAGCCCAGGCACTGGCTGCCGAGCTGGCTCGACTGGCGGCAGACCTGGATCAACGGGGGCTGGTCAAATGATCACGCGGGGTCGAGTCGTCGGCCGCGAGGAAGCGGCCACCGGCACCCCGCTCCGCGTGCCGCGAGCGGCGCCACGCGGGCTGCCCTTCGGGCGTGTCGCTCCGCGTAGCTTGGTGGACGCGAGCGCGGAAGCTTCCCGCCTCGTCGCACAGGCGCGCACGGAGGCAGCGCAACTGCTGGCCGCCGCGGAACGCCAGGTCGCCGATCTGAAGCTGCGCGCCGAGGCCGAGGCGCGCGCGGAAGCCGCGGCCAAGCTCGCATCCCACGCGCTGGCGCTCGCCAATCACGAAGCCAAAGCCGAAGAGCGCGCTCTGGATCGCAGCGTGGCGCTGGCGCGCTTGCTCGCGGAACGGCTATTGGGCGCATCGCTGGCCGCTGCGCCCGAGCAGGTCGTGAGCCTGGCGCGGCAAGCGCTCGGCGAAGCGCGCGGCGCGCGCCGGCTCAGCATCGTGGCGCACCCAGAAGACGCCAAGCTACTCTCGGGCTCTCTCGCTTCGCTCGGCGTGACGGTCGAGACCGTTCGGCTGGTGCCCGACGCATCGCGCGCACGCGGGAGTCTGCGCATCGAGACCGACATCGGGGTGCTCGACGCGGATCTGGCGCCACAGCTCGATCGGCTCGCGCTACGACTTCGTGAGACTTTGGCGAATGGCGAATGATCCGTTAGTCGGTTTTCCAGCGCCGCTCGGCACCCCGCCGCGCCTCGAGCAACCCGACGTGCCAAGCGGACAGCGCCGCGAAAGCTCGGTGCCGCCGCCACCCAGGCCTACGCGATTGTGGCTGCATTTAGTGCTGTTTGGCGTGACCGCAATCAGCATGCAGGCCACGTCGATGATGATGAACCAACCGGCTCCGCCGCAATGGAGTCTGTTCAGCTGGGGTGCTTACCAGGCGCTGCCCCTGCTCACGATATTGCTGGTTCACGAGCTCGGGCATTTCATCGCGGCGCGGCTGCATCGCGTTCCCGCCTCACCGCCCTACTTCTTGCCGTTCCCGATCCTCAGCCCATTTGGAACGATGGGCGCGGTGATCACCATGAGCGACCGGATTCGCTCGCGCAAAGCCTTGCTCGACATTGGCGCCGCCGGTCCCATTGCGGGCATGCTCGTGGCCGTGCCGGTGTTGTGCGTGGGGCTTGCCATGTCCGAGGTGCAGCCGCGCAGCACCTCGAACTACGTGCAAGAGGGTCAGAGCATCCTCTACTGGTTGCTGAAGCGGTTGGTGCTGGGTCCCATGCCCGACAATCACGACGTGTTCCTGCACCCGATGGCGTTCGCGGGTTGGGGCGGCTTGTTTCTGACCATGCTCAATCTTCTGCCCTGGGGACAGCTGGACGGCGGCCACATCGCGTACGCTCTGCTCGGCAATCGGCAGGATCGCATCGCCTTCTGGGTGCGGCGCGGACTACTGCTGGTATTCGGCTACAACGTCTTGACCCTGGTCGTGCCCGTGCTGCTGCATCGCTCGAGCCAGCCGCTTTCTGCGGCCATTTTTGGGTCCCTATTTTGGCTGTTTTGGTACGCCATCACGGGCGCAATGGGCCGTATGGCAGGTGCCGAGCACCCACCGTTCGATCCGGGCGAGCTCGACAGACCGCGGCGAGCGATCGCCATCTTGTGTCTGATGTTGTTCGTGGTGCTGTTCATGCCCGCGCCGCTGGTCGCATACTGATGGCCTCGGCCGTCACGACACGGCTGTCGCTGCTGCGCGATGCCTTGCTACCCACCCGCGATATTCTGGAGGAACGCATCACCTTCAGAAGGTTTGCCGGTAGCGGTGGCCACGCTCTTCGATCGCTCGGTGTCGCCACGCAACATCGGCATCTTCGCCAACCGCGAGCCGGCGCTTGCTCATGCACTAGGAGGCTGGTGTGAAACACCAGCTGTCGAAATCGGCGGAGCCGCCGCGTAGAGGGGAGGCTCAAGAAGCTTTGCTTCTTGGACACCCCTTAGCCCGCCGTCACCTCGCTGCACCAGTAACCCCCGCGCGAGTCCAAGCGAGCAGCGCAGCTGCTGCGAGCAGCGAGGCTACTGCGCCCAGCGTCAAGGCAACGAACGGGCTGTAGGTCTGCCAGAACCAACCGGTAAGCAGCCCGGCAGGGATCGCCGTCATCCCGAGCGTGAAGTGATATTGCCCGTAGGCACGCCCGCGTAGCGAACTGGGTGCAAGATCGCGGATCATGGCCTTCTCGGCTGGCTCGGTGAGCCCGTAGTAAGTGCCGTAGAGCGCGAAGAGCGCCCAGATGTGCCATGCGGTCGAGGCCAGGCCAAACCCCAGATAACTCAGCGCGTAGACGGCCCAACCGCACACGATGAGCTGCGCGCGTGGCACGCGATCGGCAAGCCCTCCGCCCAGGTAAGAGCTGGTCGCCTTGACGACGTGAAAAAACGCCCAGACGAGCGGGATCGAGGCCGCCGACAGTCCGAGCTCGGTCGCGCGCAAGAGTAGAAACGCGTCGGAGGAGTTGCTGAGCGAGAACAGCGCGAGAATCGCGAAGTAGCTGCGGAGCCGGCCTGGCAGCCGCGCGGGCGCATCGAGCCGCTGCGACTCGGAGCTCCGCAGCGCGCGGCTCGAGACCGGCATCGGCTGCTCGCGTAGCCGGACGACTGCGAGCATCGACAGCAACCCCGGCACGAGCGCGAGCCCGAAAATCGTGCGCATCTCGCAGCCCAGCGCCAGGAGCCCGGCCGCGACCAGGGGTCCAGCTACCGCACCTGCATGGTCCATGGCGTGGTGAAACCCAAACGCTCGTCCCGATTGCGACGGGTCGACCGCGGCGGCGAGCAGCGCATCGCGGGGAGCGGTGCGCACGCCCTTGCCAATGCGATCGACGACCCGCACCAGCAGCACGTGCCAGGGCGCAGTAGCCAATGCCACCAGGGGGCGCGACAGGGTTGCAAGCCCGTAGCCGAAGAGCACCAGCGGCTTCTTGGCTGGGAACCGATCTGAGAGCTGACCAGTTGCCAGCTTCAGGACGCTCGCGGTGGCATTGGCGAGCCCCTCGACCAGGCCCAGGTAGGTCGGTGCGCCGCCCAGCAAAGCCAAGAAGACCGGAATGAGCGGAAAGATCAGCTCCGCGCCGAAGTCCGTGAGAAAGCTGGCCAGCCCCAGCGCGATCACGGTTCCAGGCAGCTTCACCAAGCCGGGCGATTGTGACTCAGCCCGTGCAATATTGAAACGCGAGGCGCTCAGGCGCGTCGCGCGCGGATGTCGACTTCACGACGCCACGTGGCGCCGTCCGAAGCCCGCTCCCCGGTCCAGTGGAACGATTTCGGCTCGATTTCGTCGAAGGTCCAGCGCATCAGGCCGCCACGCGGATCGGGACCCTCTTGCACGATGTCGCGGTCTCGTGCACGACCGATCTGCCGAGTGAGAAAGCCCGTCACAGGGTCATTCCACAGGACGTGCCACCCGTCGATGCTCGGATCGTAGATGCGCAGCGTGGTTCCGTACCAATTGCCTGCGCCCGGTAGCTGGGGCGTCCCAGGCCGGCGCTCGACCAGGCGCGGGATCATCCAGACATCTTGAATGGCGCGACCCTGAAGCACCCAACCCGCGTGGATCTCGCCGTGGCCGGAATGCTTCGTGTCATCCTCCAGGAATGTCGTGACGTCCATGTCCCACCGCCCGACGAGCCAGCCATAAAGCGCAAGCGGGGGCGCGAGCTCACGATCGGGACCCTCGGCGAGCAAAACTCGAGCCAAGGACGTCGAAAGCGGGTCGGAAATCGAAAGGGGGGTAGCGCGTGTCGCAGTCATGGTGGCCTCCTAACTGCCATTGCAGAAGCAGATTCCGTGCCCACCGGCGCTCGCTCACATGATGCAGGCGTACCCCGCGCGTCCCCGGAGCCCGTGGCTCGCATTGACACGCGGAGTTTGTCTGACTTAGAGGTTTACGACATGTCGTCGTGGGAACGGGTCATGGTCGTGGGTTTGGTCATTTTTTGGCACCGCTCGGCTTGGGCCCAAGCGCAGGCCGAGACCGAAGAGACGATCATCACGGTCAAAAAGGACGCTGGTACTCGAGATGAGAGCCAGCAATTTCGCGATACGTCCGTCACACGCACCGACGTCGAGAAAGTCATGCCGCTATCGCTGGCGGATGCGATGCGCCATGCCCCCTCGGCCAGCGTTCAGCAGACCAGCCCGTCGCAGGCGACCATCTACGTGCGCGGTGTCTCGGGCCGCGAGCTGGCGCACCAGGTCGACGGCGTCCGGCTCAACAGCACGATCTTTCGGGCCGGCAACAACCCGTTCATCGGCCTGGTTGACGTCTACTCACTCGAGCGTGTGGACGTCCGCCCCGGAGCCCATAGCGTCGAGTACGGTGGAGACGCGATTGGTGGCGCGGTCTTGATGTGGACCGCGGTACCGGGCCTCGCCGTACCCCATCCGCGGCTCTCCGCGCGTTTGCTCCAAACCTTCTCCTCCAACCCGCTCGGGGGCGCGAGCCGCGCCGACGTCACCTACTCCACGCGTAATTGGGCCTTCCGATTGGGCGGCACCCGCGTCGAGTCGGGGGCCATCGCGCCGGGTGAAGGTGAGCTCAGTCCGCTACCGGCCAGCTACATCGGCGCCCGCCGCGAACCGGACGCGCCGTTTCGACCGGAGCTGTCCGAAGACCAGGTCGGCACCGAGTTTCAACAGCTAGCCGCCGACGCGACGCTGCGGGTCCGACTTCCGGCGCGCTTGTCCTTGATCGCGCGAGGGCAAAACTCCGAGGTCCCCAGCCTGCTGCGCTACGACCAGATCACGCCCCGCTTCAAGTCGGACATGCCGGATCGAGCCGAGTCCAGCCTCACGCCGCTACGTCGCAGCATGATCTCGCTCGAGCTCGCGGGGCCCTCGGCACCGCAGCGGCCGGCCCCGAGCAGCTTGATACTGTCGTGGCAGCGCCTTTCGGAGAAAGCGCACTTTCGCAACCTCACCGAGCTGTGCCGCGATCCGAGCGCGACCGGTATCTGCCCGACCACCTCGATCTTGCTGCGAGATCCCGAGCGCTCCATCGAGCGCAATCGGACCGACGCCTTGGGTCTCTCCGGCCGCACGACGTTCCGACCGCTCGAGAACCTTGCCATCGCCACCGGCGCCAGCATGCATCACGAGATCGTCAGCAGCAAAACCGTGACCGAGCTCGAGGGTCAGTCTGGGCGATCGCCCGCCTCGCCACGCTTTCCAAACGGGTCGAGCGCAACCGAAGCCGGCGTGTACGCCATTCCCAGCCTGGATCTGGCCAAGTCGATCACGCTCAGCGTCTCGGGGAGAGCTTCGCTGTTTCACGTGGCCATCGCGGCGCGGGAAGGCGAGAGCAGCGCACCCGAAAGCAGCGTGACCTTGGCGGACTGGAGCAGCCAGGCTTCGGTAGAGTGGCGCTCGGCGCCCGGGCTCACCATCGGTGCCAGCTGGGGCCGCGCGCTCAGGCCGCCCAACGTGCAGGACCTCGCGACGCAAGGCACGCGAGCCCGCGGGCGCTACCAGGTGCCCAATGACGCGCTCACTGCCGAGCACGCGCAGAGCGCCGACTTCGGTTTCACCTTCGCACGACCCAACGCCTTCCTGCATGCTACTGTCTTTTATCAGCACAACGAGGACGCCATCGTGCTCGCACCCACGACCGTGAACGGCGAGACGATGACCGCCGATGGCGATGCCTATTACACCAGCACGAACGCCTCGTCGGTCGAGACCTACGGCGTCGAGGCGAACGGACGGCTGCGGCTCCACGCATTGTTCTCGCCGTTTGCTCGCTGGCTCGCGATGAAGGGACAGCAGACGAATCCGGCGAGCACGGGGCTACCCAGGAGCACGCCGGCCGACCGCATTCCGCCGATTCAGGGCGAGCTCGGGTTTCGAGCGCAGCTCACCGAGACGCTCGGTGTCGAGCTCATGACCGCTTTCAGATTGAAGCAGGATCGCCTCAATGATCCGACCAATCTCGACGACAATCGCATCCCGGAAGGCGGAACCCCCGGCTACGCGGCTTACTACGCGCGCTTCGATTGGGAGGCTGCGCGCTTTCTTCGCGCCCGCCTGAACTTCGACAACATCACCGACGAGCTCATCCTCGAGCACGGCAGTGGCTTCTATCGGCCCGGGTTCGCCGTAACGGCGCTCGTGGAGCTGAGGCTCGACGCCATACAGACCCAGCGCTCCGCGCACGATCCTTGAGTCAGGCGGCTTCAGCTACGGGCCTTCGCGCCCGCTACCGCGGCTGCGGCTTCGGTGTTAGGTTCCGCGCGCGCTCGCGCCGACAGCCATGAGTGACCGTAAGTACGCCGAAGCCGGAGTCGACTACTCCAAGATCGATCCCAGTAAGCTCCTGGCGCAGGAGCTCGCAGCGCAAACCGCGGTGCACCTCGGCCGTTTGAATCTGGAGGAGCTGGCATCGAGCCGGGGTGAATCGGCTTACGTGGTCAAGCTGGGCGGCATGTCGCTGGCGTTCGTGACCGAGGCGCTCGGCACCAAGAATCTCGTGGCGGATGCGGTGCGCGCCTACACCGGACGCACGCACTACGACGCCATCGCCCGCGATACCGTCGCGACCATCCTGAACGACCTATGCAGCGTCGGCGCTCGGCCGGTCGCGCTCACCGCTTACTGGGGCGCGGGCAACGACGCCTGGTTCGCGGATCAGGAGCGGGCCCGCGATTTGACCGAAGGCTGGGCAGCAGCTTGCAATGAGTGCCGCGTCTCGTGGGGCGGCGGTGAAACACAGGTGCTGCGTTCGCTGATTGAAGCGGGCCGCGTGGTGCTGGGCGGCTCTGCGATCGGCCTGATTTTATCCGCCGAAAATGCACTGCTGGGCGAGCGGCTCGAGGTGGGCGACCAGATCCTGTTCGCGCTCGCCTCCGGTATCCACGCCAACGGCCTGAGCCTCGCACGCAAGATCGCCGCGGGTTTGCCGCAGGGCTACCAGACGCCCATCTCGGCCGAGCCGGGGGCCCGCACCTACGGCGAGGCGTTGCTCGATCCGACGCCGCAGTACGCGCCACTAGTCGAAAATCTACAGCTCGCCAACGTACCGCTGCACTATGCCGCGCACATCACCGGGCATGGCTGGCGCAAGCTCATGCGCGCCAGTCGCGAGCTCACCTACCGCATTCGTCACATCCCGGCCGTTCCGCCCGTGCTCACTTTCCTGCAACAAAACGCCGAGCTTTCGACGGAGGAGGCGTACGGCACGCTCAACATGGGCGCCGGGTTCGCGCTGTACCTACCCGCTTTCGCGATGCCGGCTGCGCTCGCGGTGGGCAAGCGCTCGGGCTTCGAGCTACTGCACGCAGGTGAAGTCGAGGCAGGCCCACAGCGCGTGGTCATCGAGCCGCTCGGCATCACCTTCGACGCTGCGTCGCTTCAAGTTCGCCGCTGAGCGCGTCACCCCAGTCCTTCGCCCGGTCACACGTGCTCGTCACTCCCAGTAGAGCGGCGGGTTAGCGAAAAAGCTCGACCGGGTGGCCCAGCATGCGCATGACGGCCAGAACTAGGACCGCACACGCGCTGCCCGCGATCATCACGAACAACAGCTTGGACAAGAGGCTGCGTGCGAGCGACGGCGCGGGCAGCGCGGGCGCGGGAAGGGATGCCAGGGCGGATGCGCTCTCCTCGTACATCGGGGGACTGTCGAGGAACGCGCGATCGGCCTGGGTCAGGTTGGCGTGGGCGCCAGAACCGTACTCTCGGGGCGGAAAGGCGTTGCTGCTGGCCACGCCCGGTAGGTGGTGGCAGGCCGGCAGAATTATTAGCCGGGCGGAGCTTGCGCTGCGGCCACCCCCCCGACATCTTTCGGGCCCGTGATTCGCTTCGATTCCGTCAGCAAGAACCATGGCCGTCAGATCCTGTTCATGGAGGCCTCGGCCAGCGTGAATCGGGGCGAGAAAGTGGGTCTGGTGGGGCCAAATGGGTCCGGCAAAACCACACTGTTTCGGCTGATCGTCGGGGAGGAACAGCCGGATGGCGGGCAGATGGCCGTCGATCGCGGTATCCGCATCGGCTACTTCAGCCAGGATGTCGGGGACATGAGCGGGCGCAGCGTGCTGGCCGAGACCATGGCCGGAGCCGGTGAGGTGTCCGAGGTGGCACGGGAGCTCCACGACCTCGAGCACAAGATGGCTGACCCGGCTCTTGGGGACCAGCTCCAGAAGATCGTCGAGCGCTTCGGTGAAGTGCAGGCGCGCTTCGACGAGCTGGGTGGCTACGGGCTCGAATCGCGCGCGCGCGAAGTGCTCGCCGGTCTCGGGTTCCGGCAAGAGGTGATGGACGACGACGTCGGTAAGCTGTCGGGCGGCTGGAAGATGCGCGTCGCGCTGGCGCGCATCCTGCTGATGGCACCCGACCTGCTACTACTCGACGAACCGACCAACCATCTGGATCTGGAATCGATCATCTGGCTCGAGCAGTTCTTGCGTGGCTTCGAGGGCGCGCTGGTCATGACCTCGCACGATCGCGAGCTCATGAATCGCCTGGTCGGAAAGGTTCTCGAGATCGACGGCGGGGAGCTCACGACTTTCTCCGGCAACTTCGAGTTCTATGCAGAGCAGCGTGTGCTTCTGGCAGCGCAGCAGCAAGCCCAATTCGAGCGCCAGCAAGCCATGCTGGCCAAGGAGCAGGCCTTCATCGACAAATTCAAAGCGCGCGCCAGCCATGCCGCGCAGGTGCAATCGCGGGTGAAGAAGCTGGAGAAGATCGAGAAGGTCGAGCCACCTCGGCGCCGCAAGATCATCGAGTTCGATTTTCCGACTCCACCGCGCTCGGGTGAAGACGTGGCCAAGCTTGCCGGCGTGAACAAGGCCTACGGCCAGCACGTCATCTACTCCAAGCTGGACTTCTTGATTCGACGTCGTGAACGCTGGTGTGTGATGGGCGCAAACGGCGCCGGCAAGTCCACCCTATTGCGGCTGATCGCGGGCGAGTCCCGGCCGGATGGCGGCGACGTGCTGATCGGCGGCAGCGTCAAGCTCGGCTACTTCGCACAGCACGCGATGGAGGTTCTGGATCCGGAGCAAACGGTGCTCGAGACGCTCGAGGCCGCCTACCCGAAGGCGACGCTCGGCTCGCTGAAGTCGCTGCTCGGTGCTTTCGGTTTCTCGGGTGACGACGTGAACAAGCGCTGTCGCATCCTCTCCGGCGGCGAAAAGGCCCGCGTCGTACTGTCACGGATGCTCTACGATCCCCCGAATTTTCTCGTGCTCGACGAGCCCACCAACCATCTCGACCTCGATACCAAGGAGATGCTGGTCAAAGCCCTGACCGACTTCGAGGGCACGCTGCTATTCGTCTCGCACGACCGCCGCTTCCTGAGCGCGCTCTCGAATCGCGTGCTCGAGCTAGGCCCCGAAGGACCCAAGCAATACGGCGGTGGCTACACCGAATACGTCGCCGCCACCGGCCGCGAAGCCCCGGGGCTACACTGAGCCATGCCCTCGGTACTGGTGAGAGCGTTCCGCGAGTCGGACGAAGCGCGCGTCATCGAGCTCTGGATGCTGGCCGGTCTGATCAAACCTTGGAACGATCCGAAGCAGGATATCGCGCGGAAGTTGAAGGTGCAGCGCGAGCTGTTTCTGGTGGCGGAGCTCGAGGGGGTCGTGGTGGGAGTGGTGATGGCGGGGTACGAGGGGCACCGGGGCTGGGTGAACTACCTCGCCGTGGACATCGGTCAGCGACGCCGCGGCATCGGGAGCGCGCTGATGCGTGACGCAGAGCGGCGCCTGCGCCTGCTCGGCTGCCCCAAGATCAACCTGCAGGTGCGGCGCGAAAACACCGCGGTTCAAGCGTTTTACGCCACGCTCGGCTTCGAGGAAGACGCGGCGGTCAGCATGGGCAAGCGGCTGGTGAGCGACGAGTAGGCAAGTCTCACGCGGCGCCCCTTTTGGGCTATTGTGGCAGCCAAAGTCTATCGAGCGGCAACTCGACGGCGCTGAACGGCTCGAGCGCCACGCGCTCGCCGCCCACGACTTCTTGCACGATCTTCCACTCGCCATCGTGCAGCGCGCGCACGCTGATGGTCTCGGC
>DATEDZ010000086.1:0-2829 GCA_035281385.1 Polyangiaceae bacterium | reverse complement strand
GTCCCACGTTGGGTGCGACCATCCAAGATCCTCCGTACTCCCAAGCTAGCGCGACCCACATGTGGGGCTTCGTCCGTTCTGTTGGGAAATATTTGCCCCAGCTCTCGCGGGTCTACGTGAATCCAGGACAGAAAATTACGTATATGGGGAAATAAATGGTGTCTTATAGACGTCCGAACGACTCGAGCAACTCCAGAAACCCTGGCAATTGGCCAGTCGGTTTGTAGTACAAAGCACGCATGCAGAGGCTTCAGTTTTTGGTCCCAGCTTTCCTCGGTTTGCTCGGTTGCTCGCAGGCTGACGGCCCAGGTGCCAGCGCCGGTGGCTCGAACAATGGTGGTACCCCTCCGAACGGGGGATCTGCGGGAGAGAGCGGCGGTAGTGGCGGCAATCCTTCCGGCGGCCCGGGCGGAATCGGTGCCGGCGGCTTGGCCGGAAACGCAGGTGCTGGTGTAGGTGGTGCGGGCGGCGCGGGCGGCGCCATCGGTGCGGGCGGCGCGGGCATGGTCTACCTCAGCGGCGTGTGCGAGCTTGGCGTCTCAACGAACGGGCTTGGCCCCCTCGAGCGCGACCTCTCGGGTGGAGAGAACGCGGCTCGAGATGGCGGGCCTCTCACCCTCGACGGCACGATTTACGGCCGGGGTCTGGGCGTGCATGCGCCGTCCGACATCGCTTACGCCCTCAACGGCGGCTGCTCGAAGCTCAGCGCGACCATCGGCATCGACGATGCAATGAGGAACGCCGGCTCGGTCACTTTCGAAGTGTGGGGAGACGGCAACAGGCTCTACCAAAGCCCCGTGCTCACCGGCGCCTCCGCGCCGCTACCGATCGACGTCGACGTCGCGGGCGTGGGCGAGCTACATCTGGTCGCGGTGGCTAGCGGTCAAGGTGCGGGCGATCACGCCGATTGGGCGGACGCCGCACTCAGTTGCAGCGCGGTCCCGCCGGCCGCCTGTGCTCCGGTACCCGGGGAGGTCGCTCCACCGCCTGGCTACCATCTTGCCTGGTCCGACGAGTTCGACAAGGACGGACCACCGGACCCAACGAAGTGGGGTTTTGATCTCGGCTTCGTCCGCAACCAGGAGCTTCAATGGTACCAAAGCGACAACGCTTCGGTAAAAGCTGGCTTTCTGATCATCGAGGGCAAACGGGAGCGCGTCTTGAATCCCAACTACCAAGCGGGTAGCGCCGAGTGGCAAAAGAATCGCCAATACGCCGAGTACACCTCTTCGAGTCTGCAAACGATGAATCGCTACACCTTCAAATACGGTCGCGTCGAGATGCGCGGACGCATCGCCACCACGCAAGGGCTCTGGCCGGCGTTCTGGACGCTCGGCAGCGCCGCGCCGTGGCCCGCCTCCGGTGAAATCGACATCATGGAGTACTACAACACGACTCTGCTCGCGAACTTCGCTTGGGCCGGCCCGGGGGGGGTCGACAAGTGGGACGCTATTACGAAGCCGGTGTCGTCGTTCGGCGATGCGAATTGGGATAGGAAGTTCCACGTTTGGGCGGCGGATTGGAACGACCAAGAGATGAAGCTGTGGCTGGACGGCGTCTTGATGAACGAAGCCAAGGTCGGCGACCTGCTGAACCCGGATGGGCAGAGCCCCTTCAGGCAAGAGCACTTCCTCTTGGTGAACCTGGCGATCGGCGCAAACGGTGGTGACCCCTCGGCGACGACCTTTCCATCGCGCGTCGAGGTCGACTATATTCGGGTGTTTCAGCCAAATTGAGGGGGACCAGAGCGCGCGACGTCAGCCACGGGGTCGCACCGCGCGACGGAGTTTGATCGGCTTCTGCTCTTGCGACATCAAGATCTCCGCCAGCGGGCGTGGGTCCGCAGGCGCGGGCATGTGCGCGCTCCACCAGCGCTCGGCTCGCTCGGGGCTCCACGATCCGCTGCCCGCGACGGCTTCGAGCTTCGTGGCCAGGACTTCGGCGGTGGCCGGCCGCTGGTCTGGATCCTTCTCGAGGCACTCCATGATCAGGTCGTCGAGCGCGGCTGGGATCGGGACCTCGACGCGACGTGATGGGCGGGGCGCTGGCGTTTGGACATGGTCGATCAAGATCTTCATCGGGCTGTCGCTCTCAAAGACCAACTTTCCGGTGAGCAGCCAGAAGCCCACGCAACCCAGCGAGTAGATGTCGACGCGGTGATCCGTGTCCTGGGTGAGCACCACCTCTGGCGCCATGAAGGCCGGCGTGCCGCTGATACTGCCCTCGCCGGTAAGCGTTGCTGCGTCGCCGCCGTCTCGCTCGCTATGGATCTTGACCAGACCAAAGTCCAATACCTTGACGAAGTCGAAGGTCGTCCCGACGCGGCTCACTACGATGTTGGCGGGCTTGATGTCACGATGAACGAGGCCGTTTTTGTGAGCGTCGGCGAGCGACGAGCAGACCTGTCGCAAGATGTGGATGGCCCGCGCCGCCGGCACTGGTCCGTGGCGCTTGACCAAGCGGTCGAGATCCAGCCCGTCGAGCAGCTCCATGACATAGTAGAGGGTTCCGTCGTCGGTGACGCCGAAGTCGTAGAGCTGTACGGTGTGCGGCGACTTCAGCGCAGCCGTTGCGCGCGCCTCGCGCTCGAACCGGCGCATGAGCAGCTCGGGGTCGCTGGGCACCGATCCCAGCATCTGCGGGCGTACGAGCTTGACCGCAGCGGGACGGATTAGCAGCCGGTGTCGCGCCCGCCAAACCTCGCCCATGCCGCCCGCACCGATTTTGGCCTCCAGGGTGTACTGGCCGATTTCACTTGCCTCTGCGACCTGTCGGCGCAGGCCATACGTGACGTGGGAGACCACGGTCGAAAGCGTGGTTCCGAGCGCG
>DATEDZ010000085.1:0-5565 GCA_035281385.1 Polyangiaceae bacterium | reverse complement strand
GCTCAAGGTCCCTCTGGCGCGCCACGCAGCACTTCGATCTCGGTGATCACCGAGTCGCCATTGCCGGCCCGAAGTGCGAGCGTACGACGACCTTCTGGTGCGGTACAAGCCTTGTGCTCGCCGCGATAGTGCAGATCGACGCGCGAGCCGCGCCTGAGCAGCCACGGGCCACTACCATCCGGCGTGCCCTCGACGGGCCAGGGGCAGTCATCGCTCCCGAACGCGACTTCTCCGAGTATGATGATGGGCGGCACTGACTCGGGGATGTCGAGCGCGTCGTTGGCTTCGGCGAGGTGCACCCGGACCGTCACATCAGCATAGTCGGTATCAGCCACGGATACGGTAATGCCCGTACCCTTGGTTGCAGCCGTGAACCACAACCTCCCGTCATACCTGACGCTGCCCTCCGCGCTTGGTGGCCGGTCCGGCACCAGATGCAAGGGCCGCGACGGGTCGCTGGCGTCCGAGAGCAGCACCAACGCGAGATCTTGCGTGTAGCGGTTGCGCGTGCCAAACCGCACGCCCAAGAGCTCACCGCGTTGGTCGTCTTCATCGATCCAAATGAAGGCGTCCGGATCGATGGCGATAGGCTCGGGGAAGCCCGGTCGCGGCAGCCGCAAGCCTAGCGGAACGTCTGCCTGGGCGAAGCCTTGCGCCCAGGGATTGAAGCGAAACAGGCGCGGTATGCTGGGGTCACTCGCGAGCGATGCGATCAGCCATGGGCTGCCATCGCTACCAGGCAGCAAGATTGGTCGCGGCGCCAGGATTCCGTCTAGCGCACCGACCAGCTCATGTGCTTCACCGTCGGGATCCAGCCACCAAGCGTCATAGCGGGTGTCGCTGCAGGTCGGCGTATCGGCAGCGTGGATCGCGTCTTGCTTCTGGCAACCGCCTACTGCGAGCACACCTCCGCCCGGCATCGCAACAAAAGCTCGATCCAACCGTGGTGGCAGGCCACGCGTGGTCAGGGGGTGTAACTGGCCCCTTTCATCTTCGATCATCTCGTGCCGTCCATCGGGCAGGAGCCATTCGCCAGCCGGTTCGGTGGCAGCACCTTCTTGCGTGTAGCCACCACCGACGAACACGCGCCCATCACTGAGCCTGATAGCCCGCGGCTCGATCCTTTCGGCAAGCGTGGCGCCAAGCTTCGCATCCAGGGTCTTGGCAGAAATCAGTTCGGCCAGAACGATGGCGGGGTGGTCGTCGGTGACCCGGCTGCGGCCGCCCACCAGTAGCGTGTTGCCATCGTCGAGTGTGACGGCGGCGTGCCTCGTACGCGCGTACTGAAGTGGGATCGGTTCGCCCAGGAAACGTTCGATTTCAGGATCGAAAAGCTCGGCAGTGGCGCTGACCTGCAAGTCCAGCTCGCCAACGCCGTACATCGGCTTCTCGCCGCCCGCCACCACCAGCTTGTCGCCCAGCTCGCTCACGGTGGCGAAGGCCCGCGCCTCGCGCAACACCGAATCCTGCGGGGGGTCGAACGACGTGACCGCGCCGGTCGTCACGTCGAACGACAGCGCGCCGACGATGGCATCGCTCAAGAGTGGATCGTTGCCCCCCGCCGCAAACACCAGACCGTGCTTTCGCGCATAGCCGAGCGCTTGGCCCCCATGCTTGCCGGGATACCCTTGCGTGGCGTTCGGCTGGGATATCGCGCAATCCTTTAGCTCAGGCCAGAGCACCACATCGAAGCGCTCTCCCGCGAGTCGCTCCCCATACCCGATGAAGCGCTCCGCGGCGCCGTCGATGCGCGCTTCGATGGCTCGCGTCGTCAAGGGAAAGCGCAGCGGCGTGCCGCGCTCGGCGATCGACAAGACCTCGGCTGTGTCGTTACTGGCTGCGAAGTCACCGAGGGCTTGCAGCTCGACGCTGCCTTCCTGCAGCGACGCCGGCAGCTCACAGCCCGGCAGCGTGTGTAGGCTCACCGGCAGCACCTCGCCCCGATCCTCCTCCTGCGAGCCGCAGCTCAAAAGGCAAAGCGCTCCCGCGATTTGTAGGTTACGCTGGAGAGATCCGAAAGCGCTGATGTTCCCTCAGATCTTCGGCAAGTACGTGCTGGAGCGCGAGCTGGCCTCGGGCGGCATGGCCCGCGTTTACCTGGCCACCTTACGCGGCGCGGTCGGGTTCGAGAAGCGGCTCGTGGTCAAGCAGATAAGGCCGGAGCTGTCGCTCGACGAGGCCTTCGTGCGCCGTTTCGTGGAGGAGGCGAAAATCGCGGTCGAGCTCAGCCACCCCAACATCGTACCGGTCTACGAGCTGGGGGTCGAGCAGGGCATCTACTACATGGCGATGGAGCTGTGTGAGGGGCTCACGCTGACCGAGATCTTGATGGAGACCGGACCGTTCGACCCGGCCGAAGGCGCGTACCTCGGCATCGAGATCTGCCGCGCGCTCGACTACGCGCACCGGCGCGGCGGCGTCGTGCATCGCGACGTCACGCCGCGCAACGTGCTGCTCGACGAGGAAGGTGCGGTACGGCTCATCGACTTCGGTATCGCGGCGCCGGTCACCGGTGCGCGCGCGACCGAGCGCGTGGAGGTGTTCGGCTCACCGGGTCACATGCCGCCGGAACAAGTTCGCGGCGAACGTCTCACGCCTGCCACCGACGTGTTCGCCGTGGGGGCGCTCCTGATCGAGGCCTGGACCGGTCGCCCCCCGTTTCGGCGGAGTAGCTTCGAGGCCAGCGCCGAAGCGCTGAAAGAATCGCTGCCGGCGCTCCACCATCAGCACCAGGAGCTGGCCCCGGTCTCCGACGTGATCGCGCAGGCCGTGGCGCAAAACGCTGCCGAGCGACCTCAAGACGCCGAAACGCTGGCGCGCAAGCTGCGCGACTTCTCGCGCCAGTTCGACAGCGGCGACGTGGCCAAGCGCATTGGGCAGCGCGTCCGGCGCTCCCGCAAGCGCCTGCGCAGCTCGACGCCGTGGCTACCGGGCGAATCGAGCGGACCCAGGACGCCCGCTGCCTCGCCGCAAGCATTGCTCTCGAGCCGCCCGCCACCCGGTGCGCCGCGCACTCCAGCGACGCCGCCGATGCCTCCCACTCCGATCACGCCGGCGGGCATGCAGCCCATCACGCGCACCTTCGCGGCCCGCGAAGACCTGGTCGAATGGACGCGCAAGATCGCCAGCGTGCCGCCGGGTGCGCCTGACGCGCCCAGCGACACCGACCGAGCTGCTCCTCCGGCGTCGCCGCTGCCTTCGGTGATCGAAACGGACGAGCCAGCGACTCGCGCCATGCCGCGTTCCAGCGTGCCTCCGGCACGGCGCCCGTTCCCTTGGGCGATCGCGGGGGTCAGCGCCGTGCTCCTCGTGATCATTGCGGCGGTTAGTTTGGGCGACAAACCAGGCAATGCCGGCTCGCCGCCGCTCGAGACGGCGCGTGCTGCCAAGCCAGAAGCGCCACCGCCGCCGAGCGCCACGCCGCTGCCGCCCGCACCGCCAGCTATCCTGACCAGTGCGCCGCCGGTTGCTAGTCCACCCGCCCTTTCGTCCTCGCCTCGCGGTAACCCGGGCAGTGCCGCAAGCCTCGCGCCGTCGGCTGCCATTCCGAGCGGCACTGCGACGCTACGGCTCACTTCCGATCCACAGGCTACGGTTACGGTCGTGGGCGGCAAGGTTTCGAAGTCGCTGGCCACGCCGGTCGTCGCCCTGGAGCTTCCGCCGGGCCGCTACTCAATCAGCTTCCGCTCTGCGACCTTCGAGCAGCCGGTGGCGACGACGGTTGATCTGAGCGCCAACATGGCGCGCGGCTTCCACGCGGACTTTCGCGACGCCGTGCCCACTCTTCGACCGCGCTAGTGCGACGCGCGCAGCACGCCCGTCTGGCGCAGCGCCTCGTACAGCGCGATCGCCACCGAGTTGGCCAGGTTGTGTGAGCGCACGAGCCCGGACATTGGAATGCCGACCACGTCCTCGGCGCGCTCGCGCAGCAGCTCCTCCGGTAGGCCCACGCTCTCCTTGCCGAAGATCAGCAGGTCACCGAGCTGGAACTCGATGTCCAGGTAGCTGCGCGTGGCGTGCCCGCTGAACAGGTAGCTCTTGGGCTTTCGTCCAAAGGGGCGCTGAGCTGCAATGGCTCGTTCGGCCGCCGTGAGGGTTTCATGCGTTCGGACCTCGACCAGGTGCCAATAGTCCAGGCCGGCGCGCCGTACCGCGTGCTCGTCGATGCGAAATCCAAGCTTGCCCACCAGGTGCAGGGGCGCGCGGGTCGCGGCACACAGCCGCGCGACATTGCCCGTGTTGGGCGGGATCTCCGGCTCGACCAGCACGACGTGAAAAGGCCGCTCAATGGGCTGGCAGCGCAGGCGGTCGGGGGAGTCGCTCATATCGGCCAGCGGTCTAGCCTACATCGCCAGGAGGTGGGGTCTGGGCCAGTTATTTCCGCTGCTTGACGTGACTTGGGGGCGGCAAGTAGCCTCGCCCGTCGGACCGCCCGATGCGCGTACGCTCAGCCGCCTGTGTCGCTGCAATCTTAGTCACGTGCGTCAGCGCTGTGGCGATCGCCGAGCCGATGGACCCGGCGCTCGAGCGGCTCGTCATCGAGCCGGAATGCCAACGGGGCAAGGGGCAGATCGGCGTTTGGGACGATACGCCCAACCCGAGTTGGGCCCCCGGCACCCTGCCCGGTGGCTCGGCCGCATGCCAGCCCGATCACGCGGCCTTCAAACGGCTGATTAACCAGTTCGGTTTCGCGCTCGCGCCCACCGCCATGCACTCCGCGCGCACCACCGGCTATGGCGGTTTCCACCTGTCGATGGAAGCCGACTACACTAGCGTCTCGACCGACGCCGCTTACTGGAAGGACGGTACGCAGGGCGCCGTCGACCCCTCGAACGGCCAGTCGTCGACCGTCAACGATAGCGTGCAGTCGCTACTGCAGCTCTACTCGCTCAAGTTCCGCAAGAGCTTTGGGTTCGGTTTGGAGATCACGGGCCTGGTCGGCTTCATGCCCAAGACCAGCATCATCTCTGGTGGCGCCGACGTGCGCTTGAGCCTCTTGGAAGGCTTCCGCACCGGCGTGGGCGGCATCCTGCCGGACGTGGCGGTTGGCGGTGGCGTGCGCACCATCACCGGCACCCCACAGTTCCAGCTCACGGTGGCCGGGCTGGATGCTCAGATCAGCAAACCATTGCCGATCCAGGATTCGCAAGTCCTGACGCCTTACGTCGGCTATCAGTATCTGTGGATCTGGGGCGACTCCGGCCTGATCGATCTCACGCCCGGCACGGACGCGCTGCGCTACTGCAACTACGCCGGCCAGAACGTGCCCGGCAACACCGACCCTGACGCGATCGCCGGTGGCAAGCTCGCCGACGACGGGCAGCCGGTGTGTAGTGGCGGCTCGCCCCTCGACTTCAACAACAACGTGGTCTTCAAGGCGGCACGCCTCGAACGCCACCGCATGATCTTCGGCCTCAACTACCGTTACGAGATGGTGATGCTGGGCGGGCAGTTTCTGATCGACGCCATCCCGCCTGCCGACGCGCAGAACGACGCGGCCGACGAAGCCGCGCTCAAGGACGAAGACCGCCAGTTCACGCTCTCGTTCGAGCTCGGCGCGATGTT
>DATEDZ010000084.1:0-18126 GCA_035281385.1 Polyangiaceae bacterium | reverse complement strand
ACAGGCAGCAAGACGGCTGGCGCCGTCTTGCTATCCGTTGCCGACCAGGCCGGGGAGGACCCGCGCCGCGACGGTAGCCACCGCATCGACGAGGAGCTCTACGGACCGTGAAACGAAGCCCGCCCGTCTTCGTCGACACGTCATACTTCGTGGCGCTGCTGAACAAGCTCGATGGCGAGCACGCGCGCGCTCGAGAGCTCGCGGCCATCTGGCATCGATTGGCGACCAAGCTCTGTACGACCGACGCGGTGTTGGTCGAAACGCACAACTGGTTCTCCCGCAGTCCGCTGCGGTCGTCAGCGGCGCGCGCGCTCCAAGCGCTGCGGGGCGCCGAAGGTTGGACAATCGTCCACGCCTCTACCGATCTCATTCGTCGCGGCGAACGCCGCTACACCACACACGCGGACAAGACCTGGAGCCTCACCGACTGCATCAGCATGGAAGCTGCATCCGACGCCCGCGTGAAGCAAGTCGCCACCACGGACAAACACTTCGAGCAGGCTGGGTTCGAGATCTTGATGGGCGGGGGTGCGCGAACGTAGAGTCACCCGCTAGGTGTCGAGCGGAGCGTTATGGACACCACGTCTCAGTGCGCGCCCAGTGGAGCACGGTTGTCTGCGCATAGCCGAGCGCCCGGGCCGCGCCTGCGCCGTCGGCGGCGAAGGAGGGGTTTCCGTTCGGCATGGCGTCGTAGAAGCCGCCGATCATTGCGCCGAGATCTTGACCGAGAAACGGCGCCAAGCATTGGCCATACTCACGCCCTTCGATGCGGCGGAACTGCACGGCGCGTCCGATACCATCCCCGATGCGGGCCGCAACGTCACTCATGGAAAGAAGCTCGGGCCCCGCCACCATGAAGATCCGCCCTACCGCTTCTTCTCTCGACAGCGCACCCACGACCGCGGCCCCGACGTCGCGGTTGGTGACCCATCGGCCGAGCGCGGATGGCGCGAATGGATACACGAGCTCCCCCGCGACCACGCTCGGGGCCGACCACGCTGCCGAGAAGTTTTCCAAGAACCCTGTCGTCTGCAGGACGACCCCCTTGCCCGTGGCGAGTACTGCGCGCGCCAGCGCGAGCCGTTCGTCGACGAAGGGCGCGCCGACCGGGGAGTCCGGCAGCGGACCGGAAGCCGAGAACACCACGCGCCGCACGGATTTTCCGAGCTCGTCGACGAGCGGGAGAACCTTGGCGGTGTCTCCGGGCGCACCGAACGACAGCGGGACGTGAAGGAACGCAGCATCCACGCCACGGAGAATCTCTGTGGCGATCGCTGCGTGTGACATCAGGTCGAGTTTCACGGGAAGGCCCGCCCGCGTGTGCGCGCCACGCTTCGATGCGCCTCGCACGATCGCTCCGGCCTGCGCGAGGCTCCGGGCCACCGCGCCACCCTGGGTTCCACTCGCCCCAACCACCAACACTGTCCTACCGTCCAAATCTCGCGTCGTCATGGATCCTCCATGGCCGCGTTCTAGCGTGCCCGAGTTGGACGTTCATTGCTTAAAAGGCAGAATTAGTTCATTATTCGTCCATAATGGATGTTCTGAGCCAGAGTCTCGAGCAACTCCGTCTTCGTGGCGCTACCTACCAGCGACTCGTTCTCCAAGGTGGTTGGGTCATCTCGTTCGACGCCGAAGTTCGCGGTATCCACATCGTAGAGCGCGGGCAATGCGAGCTCGTCGCTGATGGCCATCCTCCTTGCGTGCTCTTGCCGTTCGACTACGTGGTTCTCCCGCGTGGTGGTAGGCACATATTGCGGGCGGTGGGCGTACGGCGAGGGCAGCCCGTGCCGATACCGACGAGACCGTCGGAGAATCCGCTTCACGTCCGCGCGAAGGGGGAGCAGGCGCCGGTGACGATCGCGTGTGGGGTCTTCTCGTTCGGTGTTGCGTCGGAGCATCCCGTGCTCGAGGCGCTGGCGCCGGTGCTCGTGGTCGCATCGCGCACGCCCGGTTCGCCGGTGACGGCACACGTCGAGAGCTTGCTGCTCGAGCTATCTTCGCCGCGCGACGGTTCCAACGTCGTCGTCGCGCGACTGTCGGACGTTCTGCTCGTGCACGCCATCCGTGAATTCGCATCCACGCTGTCGTGCGGGGCGCACGCGCCAGCGAGCGTGCTCGCTGGCTTGCAGCACCCTCAGGTCGGCGCGGCGCTCCGTCTCATGCACGAAGCCCCCGACCACGCCTGGACCGTAGAGCGTCTCGCCCGCCGCGTCGGCCTCTCACGGGCCGCCTTCGCCGACCATTTCAGAAAGCAGGTGGGGGAGACTCCGCTTGCGTACCTCACACGCTGGCGCCTCTCGCTTGCGCGCACGCTGCTGCGTGAAACCCGCGAGCCTCTCAAGATCATCGCGAAGCGTACGGGGTACGGATCGGCGGCGTCCCTGTCCTTGGCGTTCAAGCGTACGCTTGGGCAATCGCCAGGGTCATTTCGAGCAGCAATCGACGATCGCGCTGCTCGGTGACCACGAGCTTCGTGATTTTCGAAAACCCGAGCGAGTTTCAAGCGACAATTGCCGGCGCTCCTCAGGGCCTGTAGGGAGGTGCCATGCCCGAGCTCATCTTCACGATGCAGAACGTCACGCGCGTTCACCCTCCAGAAAAGCGTGTGCTCGAGGACATCACGCTGGCGTTCTTTCCGGGCGCCAAGATCGGCGTGATCGGCACCAACGGCTCGGGCAAGAGCTCACTGCTTCGCATCATGGCCGGCGTCGACAAGGAGTTCATCGGCGAAGCCAAGCCGTATCCGGGCACCAAGGTTGGCTACTTCGCTCAGGAACCGGATCTCGGGCCGCACAAGACCGTGAAGGACGCGGTCGACGAGGCCGTGGCGGACATTCGCGGGCTGGTCACCGAGTTCGAGACCGTCAGCATGAAGCTCGCAGAGCCGATGTCGGACGACGAGATGACCAAGCTGCTCGAAAAGCAGGCGGCGTTGCAGGATCGCATCGACGCCATCGATGCCTGGAACCTCGATCAGCGCGTCGAGATGGCCATGGATGCGCTGCGCCTGCCAGCGTGGGAGGCGGAAATCGCCAAGCTCTCGGGCGGTGAACGGCGCCGTGTCGCGCTCGCTCGCATTCTGCTCTCGCGCCCGGACATGCTCCTTTTGGACGAGCCCACCAACCATCTCGATGCCGAATCGGTGGCCTGGCTCGAGCTGTTCCTGAAAGACTATGCTGGCACGGTCGTGGCCGTGACGCACGATCGCTACTTTCTCGACGATGTGGCGGAGTGGATTTTGGAGCTGGATCGCGGCAAGGGCTACCCCTTCAAGGGCAACTACTCGGGCTGGCTCGAGCAGAAGTCGGCGCGCCTGGCCCACGAGGAGAAGCAAGAGAGCGCGCGCCAACGCAAGCTGAAGCAAGAGCTCGAATGGGTGCGGGCCTCACCGCGCGCGCGGCAAGCCAAGAGCAAGGCGCGCCTGACGGCGTACGAAGAGCTGCTCGACAAGTCCAACAAGGGCTCGAGCGATCCGACCGAAATCGGCATCCCGCCGGGTCCGCGCCTGGGCGATCTGGTGATCGAAGCCGACAAGCTCAAGAAAGGCTTCGGTGATCGCCTGCTGTTCGACGACCTGAGCTTTCGGCTGCCGCGCAGCGGCATCGTCGGCATCATCGGTCCCAATGGAGCGGGCAAGACGACGCTATTTCGCATGCTGGTCGGGGAAGAGAAGCCGGAGGGCGGTACCCTCAAGATCGGCGACACGGTCAAGATCTCGTACGTCGATCAGTCTCGCAGCGCCCTGAATCCGGATCAGAATGTTTGGCAGGTGATCTCGGGTGGCGAAGACAAGCTGCTGCTTGGGAAGCGCGAGGTCGCGTCACGCGCGTATTGTGGCTGGTTCGGCTTCAAGGGCTCGGATCAGCAGAAAAATGTCGGCTCGCTATCGGGCGGGGAGCGCAACCGGGTGCACCTGGCCAAACTCTTGAAAGAGGGCGGCAACCTGCTGCTCCTCGACGAGCCCACCAATGATCTCGACGTCGAAACGCTGCGCGCGCTCGAAGAAGCCCTGCTCGGCTTTCCCGGCTGCGCAGTCGTGATCAGCCACGATCGCTGGTTCCTCGACCGCATCGCCACCCACATCCTGGCTTTCGAAGGCGACAGCAAAACCGTCTGGTTCGAGGGCAACTACCAGGCCTACGAAGAAGACCGCAAACGCCGCCTGGGCACAGGCGCGGATCGCCCTACGCGCATCAAGTACAAGCGGCTCAAGATCGACTGAGTCGACGCCCTCACACCCTGACCAGCACGCTGCCCCAATGAAACCCTGCGCCGAGGCCCAACAGGCAAATCAATTGCCTTTCCCGCAGGCGTCCGTCCCGGCGCATCTCGTCGAGCAGGATCGGAATCGTCGCAGCCGAAGTGTTGCCGAAGCGGTCGATGTTTCCTGGAAACTTCTCGATCGGCAGCTTCAGCTTTTCGGCGACCGCTTCGTTGATGCGCTGGTTAGCTTGGTGCGCCACGAACCAGTCGATGTCCTCGACCGCGACGCGCGCCTTCTCGCAGACCGCCTTGACCGACTTCGGCAAGCGCGTGACCGCGAACTTGAACACTTCACGGCCTTCCATCTTGATCAGCCAGGAGTCCGTCTCGCGGTCGACGCCCTCAGTCCAGGGCCGCGCCTTGAAGCCTGCCGGCACGCACAGTTGATCCACGTACCGGCCGTCCGAGTGAAGATCGGTGGCAATGACGCCGGCGCCATTGATGCTTTTCTCCACCACGACCGCACCCGCGCCATCGCCGAAGATAATGGCCCAGCCGCGATGGCGTGAAGCGCGATCCCAATCCTCGGGCGAGGGCTTGGTGTCGCGCGTGCCTTCCAGGATGTCCCAGTCGCGCCACGGCATGAAGCCGGCATGGGCCTCCGCGCCAACGATCAGGATGGTGCGCGCCGCGTCCGCCCGCAGTAGCGCGTCGGCCATTTGAAACGAAAACAGCATCGCCGCACACTGCGTGCGAAGATCCGCGGCCGGGACGCCGGGACAGCCCAGCTTGGCACCGAGCAGCGTCCCCGACCCCGGGAACATGTGGTCCGGAGTCATGGTATTGAACAAGATGTAGTCGAGGTCTTCCGGCTCTTTGCCGGCGGCCTCGAGCGCCTTCTGCGCCGCGGGCAGCGCCAGGTCGGAGACACCCACGTCCGCAGGACAGAAGTACCGCTGCACGATGCCGGTGCGCTGGCGGATCCATTCATCGTTGGTGTCGAGCACCCGCGCCAAGTCGTGATTGGAATAAGGTCGCCCTGGGACGTGGAAGCCAGTGCCGATGATGCGGAGGCCGGGCATGGGTTGTCGTGAGAAAGCTCGAGAAACCGGCGTCTTACCTGACTTTTTCTGGGTCGTCACGGCCGCGCCCGTCATTTTTCTGTCTGCGCGTCTACCAGGGCGAAGCGGGATACAGGGCGCCCAAATCGGCCCAAAATTCCGGATAAGTCTTGGCAACACAGGCCGGATCCTCGATCGAGACACCCGCCTGTGCTGCGCCCAGCACCGCAAAGCTCATGGCCATGCGGTGATCCTTGTAGGACTGCACGACCGCGGCCTGGATCGGCCGCGGCTCGATGCGTAGCCAGTCTGCGCCCTCGCTCACCGTTTGTCCGAGGCGACGCAGCTCGGCGACGGTCGCGGTGAGCCGGTCGGTCTCCTTGATGCGGATATTGGCCACGTTGGCGATGTGAGTCGGACCCTCCGCCAAGGGCGCGATCGCGGCCAAGGTCATCACGGTGTCGGAGATGTTGAACATGTCCACCTCGATGCCTCGCAGCTGTCCTGTCCCCGTGACGGTCGTCGCGTCTAGCTCGCGTTCGGCACGCACGCCGATGCGCTCCAGCACCTCGACAAAGCCGTAGTCACCTTGCATGGCCAGCAGACCGAGGCCCGGCACCTGCACTCGGCTGCCGGTGGCGGCTGCCAGTGCGAAAGCGTAGCTGGCGCTCGAGGCGTCCGGCTCGATGGAGTAGGTCTGCGCTCGGTAGCTGCCGCCGCCTTGCCACTGGAAGCCGCTGCCGCTTGCTTCGATGTTTCCGCCGAAGCTTGCCACCATGCGTCGCGTGATCTCGACGTAGGGCCGGCTCACCAGCTCCCCCTCGATGTCGAGCACGGTCTCGCGCTCGGAGAGGGCGCTCGCCAGCAAAAGCGCCGAGAAGTACTGGCTCGAGCGGTCGCCGCGCATCCGCACGTGCCCGCCGGGAAGCCTGCCGCCGTAAATCGTGAGCGGAGGGCAGCCGGTGGGGCACTCGATGCGAACCCCGAGCTGTGAGAGGCCCGCCACCAGGTCCACGATGGGGCGCTTGGCCATGGCCTCGTCACCGACGAGTGTGACCGGGCCTTCGACCAGACAGGCCAGGGCGGTCAGGAAGCGCACCGTGGTCCCGCTGTTGCCCACGAAAAGAGGCCCTTTCGGTGGCTTCAAACGTCGCCGGCCCCCTGCGACTTCCAGTGTGGTTGCAGATGCCTTGCGAACTTCGATCCCGAGCTCTAGCAGCGCCTGCTGCATGTGGCGGGTATCGTCGCTCTCGAGCACTCCCACGAGCGTGGTGGTGCCTTCCGAAAGTGCGGCCAGCACGAGCGCGCGGTTGGTGATGCTCTTGGAGCCCGGGATGCGCCACACGCGGTCGATCGGGGCGGGCAGAGGAGGAATCGCGAGCGGTCCCGAGGGGAACATCGTGCCTGCTCGCTCTAGGAGGCTGGTGTTTTTCAAACCCAGCCTCCTAGCACTACTGCTGGGAATTTTCGATTTGCTTGGGAATTTCAGCTGTCGCAACCTGCCCGAGCGGGCGCTCCGCCGGGGCTCGAGTTGGGCGCTTTCCGCGCGGGGCTTTGGCGGGATTGCAGAGTTTTGACGTGGTCGCCGTGCACGAGCAACCGACTGAAATGTCATCCGACTCATGCGGACCTACAGGCAGCGGGCGCCGGCCTCGCCGGTTTTTCTCATGGCTCGCGGCTTCCCGGACGATCGTGATCTGGTCTTCCAAGACCGCCCAACTCGAGCCTAGTCTCGATACGGGTTGCGTTTGGAAATTTGGTTGGGTGGACGCACCCCCGGAGTCACGTTCGGCTTGGGCGCGGGACTGGAAGCCCTGGTCGGTGGACGCCCGGAAGGCGACGAGCCGGGCTCGGATGCCGCCGAGATCGCGGGAGTGGGTGGGGACGGCGCACCGGCGAGGACAGGTGCTTCGGGGAGGGCCGCCGCGGCTGGCGTTGAGCTTTGGCTGCGTGTCTCGCGGGTGGTTGCCGCGGTATTACCGCTCCCTCGAGTCAGCAGCCACGCGGTGAGGCTCAGCACCGCGACTGCCACCAGCGCCATGACCCACGGGAAGAAACGGCGCGCGCGCCCCGATGCCTGCCGAGCGCCTCGCGGTGCGGTCGTGTCGTGGGTAGTGGGCAAGGGCGCTCGGAGCGCCTCGGTGCCGACGATTGTCGCGATCTGCTCGCGACGTCGCTTCAGATCGGTACCGGCCAGCTCTTCCACCCATTGCGCCACTTCGGAATGGATGGCGAGCCAACCGCGGTCACGGCCGAGCCGCTCGATTTCGGTCGCCATCGCGCGCGCCGTTCCGAAGCGTTCCAAATGATTGGACGCGCAGGCGCGCGCCACCAGCTCGTCAATCTCCGGAGCGACCTGCAGCGTCTGGGAAAGTCGAGGAATGCCGTCGTTAAGGATGTGCTGCATGAGCTGCGCCTCGCTCGCACCGGGCCACAGATCCTTGCCGGTCAACGCAAACCACAACGTGACCCCCAAGCCGTAAACGTCTGCCGCGGGTGTCAGAGCCTGGCGGCGCAGGTATTCGGGCGGCAGGTAAGGGAGCTTGCCAACCAGGTAGCGCTGATCGGTGGTCGCGCCGCCCAGGTTGCTGCGCGCAATACCGAAGTCGAGCACGCGCGCGACCCCATCACGACCCACCAGAATATTTTGGAGCGAGACGTCGCGATGCAGCACGTTCAAGGGCGTGCCCTGAGCATCGCTGGCACCGTGCACGGCCTCGAGCCCCGCCAAGCTGTCGAGCGCCACGCGCAGCGCTATCGGTACTGGCAGGGCGCGCTGCCTGAGCAGCGAGCGATCGAGCAACTCTTCCAGGCTCGCACCGTCCACGTAGTCCAGGACGATGAACGGTCCCTCGCCGTCCTCCCCGACGTTCTGGGCGCCCACCACGTTGGCGTGATGGATCGCGGCCGCAAGCTTGGCCTCCCGCAGGAAGCGCTCCACGTTGCGCAGATCCACTCGCTCGGGCCGGATGCGCTTGATCACGACCAGCCGTTCGAAGCCGCCGGCGCCCTCGGCTCGCGCCAAGAATGCGGCGCCCATGCCACCACGACCCAGCTCGAGCAGGACCTGGTAGCCACGTGGCGCAGCATCCGCGATATGGCCCGTCTCGGTCATCTACAGCTGCCCCGACCAGCTCACGAGCGCGCCACCTCGAGCGGGTGCGATGCCGAGCGCTTGCTGGCTGCTACCGAAGTCTGTCCAGCGCAAGCCCGCGTACACGGTAATACCGGTCAGGACGACCGTCCCACCCAATAGGATGTCGGTGCGCTGGATGCTCGAAAGCGCCACCGAGCGGTCAGGGCCGCGCCGGGTCGACTCGAACCTGTCCACATCGTCGAGCGCGTCGAGACCGGACCAGATCGTGAGCCCGCCGAGCAGCACACTGCCGGCAACGCCCGCGTAGAACGTCCAGGCGGGAAGCGGCTTGGTGCGTCCGCGGTCGTTGCCCGGCGGCGATGCGCTTCGCTCGGCAGAGGGTCGGCCGGGGGCGGCGGCAGTGACCTCGGCTGATGTCCCGGCTGCGTTAGCCGCGATCTCGGTCAGCGTGATCGTGTGGAGCGAGCCGGCCGCCAGAACGGCTCGCTGCTCGATGCGCTTGTCATCGGCGAAGGCGGCGCCGAGCAGATGAGTGCCGGGCAGCAGGTAGTGACGCCCAGCCTGGACCGCCTTTGACTCGATTGACACACTACAAGGTGTCGGATGACAGGCAAGATCGAGGCGAGCGAGATGTACTTCGGCTTCGGCGAGCGCCGCCCGTGCGTCGCCGGCAAGCTTGGCGTCGGAGTTCTCGCGCGCGATCGCTCGCTCTGCGGCCTGCGCCACCAGCAAATGATCATGGCCGATGCGGGCGGCGGCGATGGCGCTGGCCAGCGCGTCGGAGCTCGGGGCAAGCTCGTCCGCTTCGAGAAACGCGCGAGCCGCTTCCGCATATTTGGCCTGCTCGTAGAGGGCGAGCGCGCGATCGTAGAGCTTTGCGGCACGAGCACGGGAAGGGCTCGTCGCTGACTGCGTTTGGATGGCCGCAGGGTCCCCGGCGGCTGCGCGGGGCGCTAGAGCGCCACCGGCGGCCAGTATGGCGAGCGCCACCTTCCAGCGGGTATGTAGTCGGAGCATGCTCTATACTGATGTTAGTGAGGTTTGCAGCCCGCTGCCCGTGGCGCCCACTTGGCGCGTTCGTCTGGCTCTCATCGACAGCCTGTACGCTGGTGGTGGGGGAGCTTTCGGAGCCAGTTCCCGAAGACGGCCCGCTGGCCGGCGGTGGCTCCAGCGGCTCAGCGAGTAGCGGGGGACAGGGCGGCGTGGCGGCGGCCGGTTCGAGTGGTGGCGATGCGGCCCAGGGTGGGGATGCCAATCCGGAGTGCGATCAGGATGGCGACGAGCATCTGGCGCGCGGCAAGTGTGGCGGCGACGACTGCGACGATTCGGATGCCGACGTGTCGCCGGACCAGACCGGGTACTTCGCCGATCGAGACGAGGTGGTGGGTTACGACTACGACTGCAGCGGTGGTCCGGAGCAGGAGCAGCAGGCCGCGGTGGTTTGCAGTGGGCTCACGGTTGGACCATGCCCCACCGACGAGACGGGATTTCTAGGGTCGCTGCCGGCGTGCGGCGAGGTCGGGCGCTGGGGGATCTGCATCAAAACTCCTCCGCTCGACACCTGCGACGAGATGGTTCGCGATGAACTGACGCGCATGCGCTGCCACTAGTCTCGAGCTTGGCGGTCTTGGAAGGAAAGATCACGATCGTCGGGGAAGCCGCGAGCCACGAGAAAAACCGGCGGGAAGGGCGCGTGCTGCGCTCGGGTACGCATGAGCCGCCAGACATTTCGAGTGGTCTGCTCGCTCACGCGACCACGTAGATACTCACAGAGCCCTACTATTCCCGAGGTGAAATCGCCCAACTCGAGACTAGACGCCTATGCCGCGGCGGGAGGATACTCCGCCGCTGGATGTCGGCTCCCGAAGACAAGCTGCGCAGGCTGGAGCTCCTGCTCAGGGTGGGGGTCGCGCTCTCGGCCGAGACCGACACCAATCGGCTGCTCGAGACCATCTTGCTCGAAGCCAAGGAGCTGACCCGCGCCGACGGCGGCACGCTGTACGTGCGTCAGGACGAGGACAGCCTGCACTTCGCGATCATGCGCACTGATTCACTGGGCATCGCGATCGGCGGCACGACCGGGCGGCCCACGACCCTGCCGCCCATCCCGCTGCGCGACCCGGATACCGGTGCCCCGAATCACCGCCACATCGCCAGCTCCGCAGCACTACGCAAGAAGTCGATCAACATCCCCAACGCGTACGACACCACGCGCTTCGATTTCAGTGGCACCAAGGCGTTCGATGCGAGAAGCGGCTACCGTTCGGTGTCGTTCCTCACGATTCCGATGCTCGACGCCGAAGGTCGCGTGGTCGGGGTGCTGCAGCTGATCAACTCGCGCGATGCTAGCACCAACGAGGTCGTGCCGTTCGATGACCTCGACCAGCAAACGGTCGAGGTTTTGGCGTCGCAAGCCGGTGTGAGCTTGCAGAATAAACTGCTGCGCGACGCGCAGCGCGACCTGCTCGATAGCTTCATCAAGATGATCGCGTCCGCGATCGACGCCAAGAGCGGCTACACGGGTGGCCATTGCGAGCGCGTGCCGTTGCTCACGGAAATGCTGACGCGCGCGGCCTGCGATGCGACAGCGGGCCCCTTCGCCGACTTCAACTTGAGTGAGGCCGAATGGTACGAGCTGCACATCGCGGCCTGGCTCCACGACTGCGGCAAGGTCGTCACGCCGGTCCACGTCATGGACAAGTCGAAGAAGCTCGAGACCATCTTCGACCGCATCGAGACCGTGCGCGCGCGCTTCGAAGTGTTGACACGCGACGCTCGGCTGCGCGCCTACGCGCGTGACAGGGCCGGCGAGGATCCGGCGCTGGTGGCGAGCGACCTGGAAAAGGAGCTCTCGACTCTGCGTGAGGATCTGGCGTTCCTGGAGAAGACCAACTTCGGCGGCGAGTTTTTGGCGCGCGAAGGTCAAGAGCGCATCAAGAAGATCGCGGAGCGTACCCTCGAGATCGGCGGTGAGCAGCTGCCGTTACTGAGCGTGGAGGAGGTCCAGAACCTTTCGATCTCGCGCGGCACGCTGACCGAAAAGGAACGCCTGGTCATCAACGCGCACATGGTGCACACGGTCAACATCCTGAACGCGCTGCCGTTTCCGCCCCAGCTGCGGCGCGTGCCCGAGTACGCCACCGGTCACCATGAAAAGATGGACGGCACCGGTTATCCGCGCGGCATCTACGCGGGCGACATGTCGGTTCCGGCGCGCATCATGGCGGTGGCGGACGTCTACGAAGCCTTGACCGCCATGGATCGGCCGTACAAGCAGCCGAAGAAACTGAGTGAGGTGATGGTCATCATGGGCAAGATGAAGGAGCAGCACCACCTCGATCCGGAGGTGTTCGACTTGTTCATCAGCTCCGGCACCTATCGCAAGTATGCCGAGCAGAACCTACCGTCCGAGCTCATCGACGCCGTCGACGAGCAAAAGCTCCTGGCGATCAAGCCCGCTGCCTTGAACCTGCCACCCGAGGCCGAGCGCAGGCAGCGCTTCAAGCAGGTGCTGCCCGAATACCGCGAGTGGGAACGGCGTTAGGTCTTGTCGAGAACCGTCACGGATAGGCCGGCCACGTTTTCGAAATGCCGATCGAACGTGATGAGCTCGGCGCCGGTTTCGAAAGCGTGGGCGGCAATCCAAACGTCATTGGTGGGGATGGGCGTGCCGGCCTTGCGCAGGGCAGCGGCGATGCGGCCGAAGCGATCGGCGGTGGTGCGCGTGACCTCATGAAGCTTCACCCAAGGCTCCGCGAGAAATTCCTCCAGCGTCGCTAGGTTGCTTTGGTACCTATTGCCGTTCCGAAATCCGAACAAGAGCTCCCCGACCACGACCATCGAGAAGGCGACGCTTTCGGAGCGCCGCACCAAGGCCGCAACCTGCTCGTCACCCTTGCGCAGCTCGACATACGCGTTGGTGTCGAGTAGGCGATTCACTTCCACAGCTCTTCGTCGACTTGGTCGAGCACACGCAGCGCATTCGAAAGCTGATGTGCCTCTGCAGACGACAAGCCACCCACGTAGCGGTCGACGCTCGCTCCGATACAGCGAGGCTCCGTTGCGTCGACGATGCCCGCCCCGCGCTTGAGGATTTTGGCGGCGGCCCTGTTCATCGAAAGCCCTTCGGCGCGAGACAGCCGCTGAATCTCGGCCAATACGCGAGCGTCAATATCACGTAGAGTCAGCTGATTCCGTCGCCTCACCATATGCCTCACTATGAGTCAAAATGTGAGGAACGCAAGAGCGCGGTCTGGCACCAAAGGCAAACGAACTGTCATTTTCGTCGGGGCGCGCTTCAGCAGAAGCGACGGGCTGGTGTCGAAGGTGCCTCGACACGCTGCCGGCGCGGTGGCTGGTGGAGTTGCGGGTGGGGCCGCCGACGCGACGGGCGCTTCGTCCTTGCCCGTGCCGGGAAACTTGCAAACAGACCTTTCGCCCACAGCTGCGCCTGATGCTTTCGTGCTAGGCTGAGTGGGTAGTGAACCCACTAACGCTCACAGTCGAATTCGACCGCGAAGACGACGGCCGTTGTATTGCGGCTATCCCCGCTCTGTCGGGCGTCATGGTCTACGGCACGACGCGCGAGGAAGCGCGCCGGCATGTTCACGCGCTGGCGCTTCATGTACTGGCTGACCGTCTCGAAGCCGGCGAGCTGCCCGAGCTGCCTGCTCTCACGCTTCACGACGCGGCGTGAGCGCCTGGCGGGCTACGAAGGCCGGACGACCTCTAACGTCGTAGCCGACTTGCTGGTTCTCGTAGCAGGTGTATTCGTTCGCTTCGCAGAGTCGCCGTGTGCGGTCATGCAGCACCCCGTGGCATCTGCGCACAGCGCGGTCGCGAGCTCGACGCACGTGTCGTAGACGCCGTGTCGGAGTCCGCTCGGCGCGCGCCGCCAGTCCCCTCGCTGGCCGGAGAGCTGGAGTAGGCGAAAGCGCTCAGGCCAAGCAGAAGCACAGGCAGGCCGCGCATCGACTGCCCAGCCTACACTGGTTTCAGAAGCACCTGACGGGGTATGGCCCGATAAATGGCCTGTAGTCCCCGCAAATTACCGCGCTCGAGCGGTTAGGCTATGGTTCGCGGCCCCACCGGCTGCCGAAGCTGGCTCGCCCATGCAGCTCCTCGATCATCCGTACGCCAAGTTCCTCGACAAGGTCGAGAAGCCGAACCGCTATACCGGCGCGGAGCATGGCGTCAGGCGCAAGGTGTGGGATGGAGTGGAAGCGCGCATCTGCCTGGCGTTTCCCGAGATCTACGACATCGGGATGAGCCACTTGGGCTACCGCATCCTGTATCGCATTCTGAATGACGACCCGCGCACGCTGGCGGAGCGCGCCTACTTGCCGTGGACCGACATGCAGCGCCAGCTGCACGAGCACGGCAAGCTGCTCGTCTCGCTCGAGAGCTCGCGCCCGCTGTGCGACTTCGATGTGGTCGGCTTCTCGCTGCAGTACGAACTGACTTACACCAACGTGCTCACCATGCTCGAGCTTTCGGGCATTCCGCTGCGCAGCGCGGCTCGCAGCGAGGCGGATCCACTGATCATCGCCGGAGGTCCCGTCGCGACGCATTGCGAGCCTGCCGCCGACTTTTTCGATGCGATCCTGATCGGAGACGGTGAGGAAGCAGCCACTGAAATCGCGCTGTGCTGGGCGCACGCCAAGCGCGAAGGGCTCTCGCGTAGCGAGCGGCTGGTGAGGCTGGCGCAGATCCGCGGCGTGTACGTGCCGTCGCTCTACGAGACCGCCCTCGATCCCGTCGACGGCTTCGTGATTGTGACCGGGCCGAAGGTCCAGGGTATTCCGTTCCCAATCGAACGCCGCCTGCTCGACGACATCTCGAAGTTTCCGTTCCCGGACGATGGCCCGGTTGGAGGGCCCGAAGCGATCTTCGATCGCATGAGCATCGAGGTGGCGCGCGGTTGCACCGAAGGTTGTCGCTTTTGCCAGGCCGGCATGATCTACCGGCCGGTGCGCGAGCGCGATCCCGAGCAGGTCATCGATACCGTGCTGCGCGCGCTCGAGAAGTCGGGACAGGACGAGGTCAGCCTGACCGCGCTCTCGACGGCCGATGTCAGCTGCATCTCGCCGCTGATCAAGCGGCTGGTCGAGAAAACCGCGCCAGAGCGCGTGAGCCTGGGCGTGGCGTCGCTGCGCGCCTATGGACTGGCCGAAGACTTGCTCGACGACATGCGCAAGGTGCGCGCCTCGGGCCTGACCTTCGCACCCGAAGCCGGCACGCAGCGCATGCGTGACGTCATCAACAAGAACGTGACCGAGGCGCAGCTGCTCGAAACCGCCGAGCGCACGTTCTCGCGCGGCTTCGACCGCATGAAGCTCTACTTCATCATCGGTCTGCCCACCGAAGAGGACGAGGACGTGCTCGGCATCGCAGCGGTGGGGAAAAACGCGCTGCAAGTCGGCAAGCGTGTGGGCGGGCGTCCCAAGGTCACGGTCAGCGTCTCGACTCACGTGCCCAAGCCGCACACGCCGCTGCAGTGGTGTGCGCAGGATTCGCTGGCGCAAACTCAGCGCAAGCAGCAGATGCTGCGCCACGCCGTCAAGCAGGTGCGCGGGCTCGAGCTGCGCACGCACGACTCGGAGACCAGCATCCTCGAGGGTATCCTGGCGCGCGGCGATCGCCGGCTGAGCGCTGTCATCGAGCGAGCCTACCACCAGGGCGCGCGGCTCGATTCCTGGGAGGAGCACGTGAAGCTCGACGTGTGGCGGGAGGCGCTCGAGCACTGCCGCGTCGATCCAGCGCAGTTCCTCGGCACCATCCCGGTGAATGCGCGCTTGCCCTGGGCGCACTTCGACATCGGGCTCGAGGAAGGCTTTCTGGCGCGCGAGTACCGCAAGGCGCTGGCTAGTCGTTCCAGCCCCCCCTGCGGCAAAGTCGTCGGCCAGTTCATTCACGCCACGAACCTGAAGGATGCGAAGACCGAGCAGCGCCGACTGGTCTGCTACGATTGCGGTATCGCCTGCGATCTCACGCAGATGCGCACCGACCGTCAGGATTTCTTGCAGCGGCTCGGTGCGCTCGAGCCCAATCAGCGCGTCTCACTGCCCGTGGTTCAGGAGCCACTCGGAAAGCCGTCGGGGCCCGAGCGCGAGCCGCTGGTCTTCGGCAGCGATTTGCCGCCGGAAGAGCTGGCCAAGCCCATCGCGCAGCGCAAACGCGTGCGGCCCGAGCTGTATCGCCCGGTGCGCGTCGGGACTCCCGTGCGCTACCGCATCCGCTTTGCCAAGACCGGAGCGGTGGCGTTGCTCGGCCATCTGGATTTGATCCGCGAGCTGCCGCGCGTGATCCGGCGCGCCGGCATCCGCACCGCCTACACCGAGGGCTTCCATCCCAAGCCCGACATGTCCTTCGGTCCTGCGCTCTCGCTGGGCGTGGCCAGTCTCGACGAGTACGCGGACGTCAAGTTGATCGATGCCCCGCCCGAGGAAGAGCTGACCGCGCTGCTCGACGCGCACAGCTCAGGGGGCTTGCGCTTTCTGGGCGCACGTCAGCTCACGACGCAGGACAAGGGTGTCGCCGCCGTCATCAGCGCGTCTCGCTACTTGCTGGCGCTGCCGCGGACGGTCGTAGACGAGCGGGGCGGCGTGGCGTTTCTCGAGCGCAGCATCGAGGAGTTTCTGTCGAAACCCGAGCTGATCGTGTACCGCAGCATCGACGGTTTGGGTAAGAAGGTCGATGTCCGGCGTTTCGTGCGTGAGCTGCGGGTCGCGGGTGAGCCGGAGCGTGGCGCTCTGTCCCAGGCCGGGCTAATTGGCGATCTGGTGGCGGTCGAGGCCGTGGTCGCGCTGGGCCCGACGGGCTCCGCCAAGGCGGCCGAGGTGGTCGAGGCGCTCCTGGGGCCTGGATTTCCGCACAAGGCCGTGCGCCTGCAGCTGCTGGCCGGGGACGCCAGCCCGCTCGATATCGTCCGCTTGCGCAGCGCACGCCAAGTCGTGGAAGCTGCGCTGGCCCTGGCATGAGCAAATCAACGAGCAGGCCCGTCGGGCCCTCCCCATCCAACCGGCCCCCAGCTGCTGCGAGCCCCCAGGCCAAAGCTTTGCGCGGGCTGGGTGAGCGCTACATCGAGACGACCCTCGAACGTTTCCCTAGCCTCGGTAGCGCGGTGGGTCGTCATGAGTTCGATGCGGAGCTCGAGACGCCGTCCGAGAAGCTACTGCGCGCCCAGCAAAAGCTCGTGGAGAGCACGCTCGCGGAAGTCGAGGCCATTGCCGAGCACGATCTGCGCGGTGATGACTGGCTCGACCGGCGCGCGCTGCTCGCAGAGCTACGCAGCGAGGGCTGGTCCCACGAGCGTGAGACATTTCGCAGGAATCCCGAGAGCTGGGTGTCGAGCGCGCTCGGCAGCATCCACCAGTTGGTGGTGCGGCACGCCGACGACCTGACGCCGGTAGCCGAAGCCATCGGCTCGCGGCTCGCCAAGATCCCCGACTACCTCGACGGCGCGGCTGAGCTCTTGCGCCGTCCCGTACCGCTTTGGCGCGAGACCGCGCAGAGCTCGGTGGCCGGAGCGCCCGCGCTGTTCGAGGCGATTCGCGAGCCGCTGCTCGCCACCGGCAAGATCGAGCCCAAGCGGCTGCAGGCACAGCTCAGCGCCGCGGCCGCTGCTTTCAAACAATACGGCAAGCGCGTCGGGCGTGTGGCGGCCGGCAAGCCACGAGATTTCTCGCTGGGGCGCGAGCGCTTCGAAGCGCTGATGCGCGAGCGGCTGGGCTGGGACCTGACCGCGCGTGAGGCGCTGGCTTACGGGCGCACGCTGGTGGAGCGCATCGAGCACGAGATGGAAATCGAGGCGGCGCGTATCGCACCGCGCAAGCGCCCGCGCGACATCTTGGAGCGCGCTGCCGCTGACTGGGCGCCGGCCCGCGGTGACTTGCTCAGTGAATACGTGCACGAGACGCAGCGCGTGGCGGAGGAATTTCGCCGCGCCGACATCGTGACCTTCCCTGAAGGTGAGGAGCTGCTCGTCAAACCGGTGCCCGAGTTCTTTCGGCATCAGTTTCCGACCGCCGCCTACAGCTCACCCGGCTGCTACGATCCCAAACAGCTCGGGGTGTTCTGGGTCAACGACCTGAGCCTGATCCGCGCCACCGCGCGCGAGCGCGCCGCCGAGATCAGCCAGCACTTCGGTGTGGCCGCGACTTGCGCGCACGAGGCCTATCCGGGCCATCACTTGCAATTTTGCGTGGCCAATCGCCACCCGAGCCCGGTCAGGCGTTGGTTCGCGCACTCGGTGTTTTACGAAGGCTGGACGCTGTGGTGCGAGCAGATGGCCGTCGACCACGGCGTCAACCAGGACGACACCGCGCGCCTGAATCTGCTGCACGACGCCCTGTGGCGCGCCCACCGCATTCTGGTGGATTGCGGGCTCCACGCAGGCGAGCTCCACTACGAGGGCGCCGTCAAGCACCTGATGAAGCACGTCGGCTTCACGCGCGGCCGAGCCGAAGGCGACGTCAACTGGTACACCGCCGCGCCGACAGTGCCGATGAGCTATCTGATCGGCAAGATGGAAGTGATGCGACTCAAGCAGCGCAAGGTCGACGAGGGTGGGTGGTCGCTCAAGCGCTACAACGACTGGCTCCTGTCGTTCGGAACCATCCCGCAGCGCTGGATCGAGCAGAGCGGGCTCTAGAGTAGAATGCAGGCAATCTCGATCGCAAAGCCGGGTGGGTTCGAGCGGCTCAGATTGATCGAGGCTCCGGATCTTCGGCCGGCGCCCGGTGAGGTTCTGGTGTCCACGCG
>DATEDZ010000083.1:0-31577 GCA_035281385.1 Polyangiaceae bacterium | reverse complement strand
GCGTGGGCACTACGCCTACTACGGCGTGACCGGAAACTTCCGGTCGCTGCTGCGGTACTTCGACGAAGTGCGGCGCATCTGGAAGAAATGGCTGAGCCGCCGGAACAACCGAGGGCTCACCTGGGAGAGCATGCAGGCGATCTTGCAAGTGTTCCCACTGCCTCGACCGCGCATCGTGCACTCCGCATTCCGGACTGCAGCGAACCCGTGACTCGAAGAGCCGGATGCGCGAATCGTGCAAGTCCGGATCCGTGGGAGCCCCGGGAGGGAAACCTCCCGGGGCCACCCGACATTGGGGTGGGCAGGCGATGGTCGCGCCAATGCCAAGCTGGTCTCCGACCTGCTGAAACGAAACCGTCGTGTCCCCCGCGGATCGCGGCGAGTGGGTTCGGCTCGAGCTCGCGGGCGGATTAGATGACGATCAGCTCAGCTTCAGGATTGAGGCGGCGTAGATCGTCCGGAGCGCTCGTGATGATCCGCTCGTCGTGGCGCAGCGCGCAGATCGAGCCGCTGGCGTGCCAAAAGGTGCCGGTGTTGTCGAGATTCAGCTCACGATGCGCTTGAGCAGATCCGCGCCAGCTTCATCTGGGGGGCTTGAGCGGGAGCTTGGCGGCGCGGCTGGCGGCGGTTTGGGGGGTGCCGTCGAGGGCGTCGATGGCCCGCACCAGCGCGTCGAGCTTGAGGGATTTGGCCGCTGCGGGTTGGAACAGGCTGGGGATTCTCACCAGCTTCTGCGCCAGCCCCTTGCCGATGCCGAGCTCGCGCTCCGCGAAGGCTTCGATGCTCGAGTAGCCCTTGGCCGCGTGCAACTTGCGCGCCTCGATGGCGCTCAGGATTTCACCGAGCTCGAAGAAGCCGTCGTTGAGGTTCTTCTGCAGCGTGCGCAGCTTTTGCAGCAAGCCGTGCAGCTCACCGATCGAGGCCTTGATGCGGTCGGCCTCTTGCGGTGTGCGCAACGTCGCGCGCGCGCTGCCCGGCTTGGGCGGCTCACGATTCCGCCGCGCCGCCTCGGCCGCCTGCCGTTCGGCGTGGCGCAAGGCCCAGGGCGCCGCCCCGCGTAGACCGAATTTGCGCGGAACCTTGGGGGCGGGAGGGATGACCGATTTTCGTGCCGGGGGGGCGCCCGATTTCCGTGGCCCCGGCGCCACCGACTTGCGCGCGATAGGGGCTACCGACTTACGTGCGGTGGGCGCCACGCTGCGCCGCGAGGCGGGTGGGGGCGCCACCGACCGGCGTACGGTGTTGGCTTTTGCCGAGGATTTGGGCTTTTTCTTGGGCATGGGCCGCCGCCTTGCGACCCGCCTAACAGGGCGGATCGGTTCCTAACCCCGAAGCGTATTATACCTGCGAGAGTTTTCCGAATTTCGATGAGCTCTCTCCCCGTCAGCGAACGCCCGAGTGACCCTGCAGCGGCCGGGCCTGTCGAGCAACGTGTGGCCGTCGTGGTCAACGGCAACGCCAAGAACGCCACGGCGGAGGTGATCTCGACCTTGGATCAGATCCTTTCGGGTGGGGACTTGTTCGTGTCTCGCAAGCTGTCGGATGCGCGCCACATCGCCAAGACGCTGGTGGCTCGCGGTTACGGCACCGTGCTGACCGGCGGCGGCGACGGCACCTTCACGGTCATGGTTACCGAAGTGGTTCACGAAGCTCGCCGCTCGGGACGCCCGCTACCGCGCTTCGGATTGCTCAAGCTCGGCACCGGTAATTCGCTGGCTTGGGTGGTCGGGGCACAGGGCACGGACAAGCGCGACCTGCAGGCCGACATCAGCCGTTTGATCGAGGACGCGGGCAGCCGTTCGATGCGTTTGATCGAGGTGGAAGGCTTCATTGCGCCGTTCTGCGGTCTCGGCGCGGACGCCATCGTTTTGGCCGATTACGCCAAGACCAAGGGCCTGCTCAGCAAGACGCCGCTGGCTCGTGTAGCGCCCGGACCGCTCGGCTACGTGCTGGCCACCACCACGCGCTCCATTCCCGGTTTTTTCTCGCGCAGGATGCCGCACTGCCGCGTGCGTAACGACGGCGCGGAAGCGTACCGGCTCGGTGCCAAAGGTGCGGTGATTGGCTCGCCCATCCCGACGGGGCAGATTCTGTACGAAGGTCCAATGCGCATCTGCGCGCTGTCGACCATCCCCTACTATGGCTACGGCTTTCGCATGTTCCCGTACGCCGAAGAGCGACCGGATCGCATGAACCTGCGCATTGCCACCATCGGCCCCATCAGCTTCGTGCGCCATTTCCAGGAGATCTGGCGCGGCGAGTATGACAATCCCGAGGAGGTCAGCGACTACCTGGTGGAAGCAGTGACCATCGATCTCGATCCGCCGACCGACTTCCAGATCGGTGGGGACCCACGCGGTCAGCGCTCCAGTCTGTCGGCGCTGCTCTCTCCGACTCCAATTCGGCTCGTCGACTTCTACGCCCCACCCAACGCCGAATAAGGCTTTGTCTCGCCCTCGACCCCTCGACCCCTTGGCCCCTTGGCCTCTCCTGCTTGTTGGCTCGCTGCTGGCTCCGTCTGCAGTCGCAACGGAGCCGCGCGGCTTCGTCACCGCGCTGAGTTGCCGGCCCGAGGCCGCGCCGGGTCGGGTTCTATGCGAGCTTACGTACCAGGCGCCGAGCGGAGCGCGGCTCGTCTGGGTGGACGCGCTGGTGACCCGCGCGCCCGATTTCGTGCGGCCGCTGCGCTCCCGGCTCGGGCCTGGGCGCTTCGGGGCGGCCGGCTCGGGCGAGCGACGCCTGAGCCTGGCCTTCGTGGCCGGCCAGAACGGTGTCGGGCTCGTGACGGTGCGGGCGCGCGGCGTGGTGTGCCGCGGCTCGGGGCCGGCGGAGAGCTGCCGCCCCGAGGGTCACGACGTGCAGACCGAAATCCGGGTCGGCTCGTGAGCGGAGGCTTGGCTGGGCCGAAACTTGTCCTGGTCCCGGCGCATTTGATAGCCGAGGAGCATGAAGCTTCCGGGCCGTCTTCGGCTCACCACGCTGGGCGACGTGCTGGGCGCACTGCATCGTGAAACCGCCTCCGGCATCCTGGAGCTCACCGAGGATCGCGGCGCGACACACCGCATCCACCTGGCTCAGGGTGTGATCACCCAGATCGAGACCGGCTTGTCGCGGCAGCGGCTCGGAGAGTTGCTGGCCGGCCAGGGCTTTTTGGGGGCGCGCGCGCTGGCGCGGCTGGCGCGGCGGCTGCTCGAGGCGCCTAGCCGGCGCGCAGGCGAGATCCTGATTGAAGAAGGTCTGGCCAGCGCCGACCTGATCAGCGCCGGACTGCGGCGGCAGCTGCGCCAGAAGCTCGAAGCGCTGTTTCAGCTGCGCGACGCGCAGATGACCTTTCGTATTCCACGGCCGCAGCGCAACGAACAAGCGCCGCTTTCGCCAGGCGAGTTTCTGCATGGCCGGCCCCGCAAGCGTTCGCGTGACGCGGGTGGCGCTCCGAGCGACGAGAGCACCAATCGCGGGTTACGCATGGCTCCGCCCGGCGCGCGAGCCCGCGCTTTCGCCACGCTCGGTCTCTTGCCGGGCGCGGATCGCGTCACCATCCAGCAGGCATTTCGCCGGATGGCGCGCACTGTCCATCCCGACCGCTTTCCCCATGCTGCGCCCAGTGAGCGGGCGCGCCTGCTGTCGCGCTTCGCCGAGCTCAGTGCCGCGTACCATGCACTCGCGGGGTAGGGCCCCCGGAAAGACAGAGCTCACCTGTGACGGAAACCGACTCTCAACGACACTAGACCCCTGATCACTTCGGGCAACTCCGCGAGCGTTTCGATCATCGCGTCGGGCTTCGCGGCTTCGAGCCGCGCCAGAGCCTGGATGCCGCCTCGCACGCCGACCGTGTAGGCTCCGGCGGCGCGCCCGGACAGCACGTCCTGCGGGCCATCGCCGACCATCACCACCTCTTCGACGGCGACGCCCATGCGCCGCGCGGTCTCGCGCACGGGCGCTGGATCTGGTTTGCGCTCGGGTAAGTCATCACCCGCGACCAGCGCGGCGAAGCGGCGGTCGAGCTTGAGGCCCTGCAGCACCGCGACGCTGGTGCGCCGCGGCTTGTTGGTGCACACTCCGAGCGCGTAGCCACCGAGCGCCTCCAGTGTCTCGAGCGCCCCTGGCATCAGGTCGGTGTTGGCAATTGGATTGGCGGCGTAATAGTCCAGGAAATCCGCGACCATTCTGGATACTTTCTCATCCTTTACATCGAGCCTGGCGGCGCGGGCCATGAGCAGCGGCGCGCCGTCACCGACGTACGACTCGAGCTCGGCGACGGGCAAACGGCCGAGGCCCGCGAGCTCGAGCGCATGGTTGGCGGACTCGGCGATGTCGCGCCGCGAATCGATGAGCGTGCCGTCGAGATCGAACACGACCGCGCTGACTTTGAGGAGGCCGGCGCTCACCCTGCGTTCCTGAACACCGCGCGACCGACGAAGAAAGGCCCCATCTTGTCCATGAACTCGGCAGTCTGGCGCGTGGTGCGCATGGCCTGCACGACGTGGGAAAGCGGGTGAAGATCCTTGCCGATGAGGCCGATCACGAAGTCGTTGTCGGCCTGATCGAGGCCATGGCAGGCCAGCCGGACGTCATGGGCCAGGTCCTGCGCGCCATAAGCACGCCCGATACCGCCGTGCTCGCGCATGATCTGGCCGCGCTCGCGCGGATCGAGCCGCTCGAAGGGCCCGACGCGACGCAGCGGATACCAGACCGCCCAGGGCCAGGCTTCGTTGAGCACCGTTTCGCGCGGCCGGCGCAGGAGCCAGTACTCGAGATCCTGCTCGAAGCCGGTCGAGTAGGTACGCCCGAGCATCGACAGCTCGGGTCTCGGGCGCAGCGTCCGGAAGCGCGGGCCGCCGAGCAGCGGGCGCACCCGGCTCGGGAAATCCAGCGGCTCCTCCGAGAAGCTGAGCAGACCGAGCCCGCGCGGATGATTCACGTCTTCGTAGACCACGCTCGGGAGGTTCTGCTCGCGCAGGGCCGCTCCGAGCTGGGGCAAAAGCTCGTCCGGGTCGTCGCATTCGAAACCGAGCAGCTGCATGAACAGCCGACGATTCATCATCACCGGCGCGCCGCTCTTGTCCGAGCCGCGCTCGTTCAGGTCCACTTGGTGCTCTTCCCGGGGAGAATGGGCAGTGGTGCTACCGGGCCGCTCGGTCATGGCGAGAGGTGTACCACGGGACAGTCCCCAAAATGATACGCTCGGCCCGCTTTGCCCGCTTCTATTCCAGCCGCTGCCTCGGTCCCCGGTTCGCGCAGTAGCGCCAGCACCGCCGGTGACGCCTCGCACCCCCTACCGGCGGGGATGCGTGATTTCCTGCCGCCTGAGGCGCGGCGTTTGAGCGATCTATCGCGGCGGCTGCTCGGCAGCTTCGAGCTGTTCGGCTATGAGCTCGTGACCCTTCCGGTGTTCGAATACGAGGACGTCCTGGTCAAGGGCCTGGGCGCGCTCGATCCGGAGGAGGTGCTGCGCTTCGTCGAGCCCGAAACGGGCGAGGTGGTCGCGCTGCGCCCGGACATGACCCCGCAGCTGGCGCGCATCGTCGCGACGCGCCTGGCGCAGGCGGCTCCGCCGTTTCGCCTGTCGTATACGGGCTCGGTGCTCCGGCGTCGCCGGGAGCGCGCGCGGCGCAACCGCCAGATCTTCCAGGCCGGCATCGAGCTGATTGGGCTCGACGGGCCCGCCGGAGATCTCGAGGCGCTGGAAGTAGCATGCTCGGCGGCGCGCGCCGTCGGCCTGACCGATTTCGTGCTCGACCTGGGTCACGCGCAGATTGTCTTCGCGCTGCTGGAGGGTGTGGAGCAGAAGCGGCAGCGTGCCGCCGTGGAAGCGCTGCACCTGAAGGATCGCTCTGAGCTCGAGCGAGCCGCGGCGGCGGCCGGCCTCAGCCCCCGCGATCAGGCCGCCCTCGGAGCGCTGAGCGAGCTGCACGGCGGCCCCGAGATCGTGAAGAGCGCCGGGCAGGTTTTGGCGGGCACGCGAGCCGAGGCGGGTCTCGAGGAGCTGTCGCGGGTGCTGGACGAGGTGGCGCGGCGGCACCTGGCGCCGTCGGTCGTCGTCGACCTGGGTGAGACCCGGAACTTCGCCTATTACACTGGCACTACATTTCAGTTGCATGCGCACGGTCCCGGTGTACCGGTCGCTTCGGGAGGGCGCTACGACGGGTTGCTCGAAGGTTTTGGGCGACCGCTCCCGGCCTTCGGTTTTGCCTTCGGCCTGGATGATCTGGTTTGGGCGCTGGGAGACCAGCGGCACACCGAAGCCGTGCCACGTTTGCTGCTCACCGGCAGGGCCGTCGGGCTCGCGCCGGGCCTGCGCGAGCGCGGCCTGCGCTGCGCCTCGGGGCCCGAGCAGGATCCGCTGGCGTATGCCAGGGCGTGGCGGTACACGCACTGGGTGAGCGCCACGGCAACTGAGGCGGTGGTGGTCTCCGTGACCGACCTTTTGGAGCGGCGGGCTCAGCTCGACGCGGCCTCCGTGGCAGCCGTCGTGGTCGGGAACATCCCCTGAACGAAGTTACCTCGTTTCGAGTCCCAACCCAGAGAAGCGGTGACAGCATGTCGTGTGTCGTGATCGTGGGCGCCCAGTGGGGCGACGAAGGCAAAGGCAAGATCGTCGATATCTACACGGAGTTCGCCGAGGTGGTCGTGCGCTACGCCGGTGGACCCAACGCGGGCCACACCCTGGTGGTCGGAGATGACAAGCTCGTGGTCCGGCTCCTTCCCAGCGGCATCCTCCGCCCGCAGACGCGCTGCGTGCTGGCGCAGGGCATGGTCGTCGATCTCGAGGTGCTCTTGGGTGAGGTGGACGAGCTGATCCGCCGGGGCCACAAGGACGTGGAGAAGCGACTGAGCGTCTCCGACCGTGCGCACTTGATCCTGCCTTATCACGTGCTGGTCGACACGCTGCGCGAGGCGGCGCCGGGCGGCATCGGCACCACCAAGAAGGGCATCGGGCCGGCTTACGAGGACAAGGTGCGTCGCACCGGCGTACGGGCCGGAGATTTGCGAGATCCGGCGCGGCTTGCGGAGCGCATCCGGGGGGCCCTTTCGGCCTGGGCGCCCACCATCAAGGCGCTGGGCGGCCAGGTACCGTCGCCCGACGAGATCCTGAAGATGCTGGACGCTTGCGCGCAGCGTGTGGTGCCGCTGCTCGCCAATACCTCACGCCTGGTGGACCAGGCCGTGCGTGAAGGCAAACGCGTCATGCTCGAAGGTGCGCAGGGCACGCTGCTGGACATCGACCACGGCACATACCCGTTCGTCACTTCCAGCTCTGCCGTTGCCGGCGGGGCCTCGATCGGCACCGGCATCGGACCGAACCGCATCTCGTCGGTGCTGGGCATCACCAAGGCGTATGCAACGCGCGTCGGTGCCGGTCCGTTTCCCACCGAGCTCAACGACGGCGACGGCCAGCACCTGCGCGACGTCGGGGTCGAGTTCGGCTCCGTTACCGGGCGGCCGCGCCGCACCGGCTGGCTGGACTTGCCCGCGCTCCGCTACGCCGCGCGCGTCAATGGCATCGACGGTTTGGCGCTCACCAAGCTGGACGTGATGACCGGGCTGTCACGGATTCTGGTGTGCGTGGCTTACGACACACCCGAAGGCCGCACCGAAGACTTCCCGATCGACTACCTGGACGTACCGGGCGCCGCCAAGCCGGTCTACGAAGCGATGGCGGGTTGGAGCGAGAAGCTCGACGGCGTGCGCGTGCTGGACGAGCTGCCCAAGGCCGCTCGAAGTTACGTGCGCTTTCTAGAGGAGGGCGCCAAGGTGCCGCTGTACTTGCTCAGCGTCGGCCCGCGTCGCAGCGAGACCGTGGTGCTGCACAATCCCTTCGTCGGGAGGGCCGCCGCGCCTTGATTCCGGGCTTCGCGTTGCCGCTCCTGATCGTGATGCAGACGCGAGCGGCGAGCGTGCCACCCCGTCCTGTCGCGTGGGCCGTGCAGAGTCCCAGGCCGGCCGTCTGCTTGGCAGCGCCTGGGCTGTGGGAGGTTTCGCGCCAGGCCCTGGTCGAGCGGCGTTGCCGCGAGCTTTCGCGGGCACAGGCGCTGCTCCAGCGCGCGCCCGAGCAGGCGTTGTCGCGCGCGGCGGCCCTGCTACAGCAAGCGCCTGAGCTGATCGAGGCGCGCGTGCTGCGTGGCCGCGCGAGCCTGCGGGTTGGTCGCGCCGACGGGGCGCTCGCGGATCTGCTGCCGCTGCTCGCCGAGGGGACGGGGCCCGTCGCGGATCCGGCGGCGCTTCAGGACGGCGGTCGTGCCGCGCTGCTCTCGAACCAGCTCGAGGTGGCGGCGCGCTTTTACCGCAAGCTCGGCAGCAGCGCCGCGCTGCTCCCGGATCGCGCCCAGCAAGCGGTCGCGTACATCGAAATCGCCGGCACCCTGCTGGCCAGCCCGACGCCCAACGTGGACGAGGTGCTTGCGTACTTGAGGGAGGCGCGGCGCCGCTCGGCCGGAAGCGGCTTCACGAGTCTGACCGTTGCCCTGACCGCTCTGGCGTTCATCGCCGAGGGCCGTGAGGCTGAGGGACAGGGCGCGCTCTCGGAGCTGAGCGACGTGTGGTCGCTCGAGCGCTTCGAGAAACCGCAGGAGGTTTGGCTGCCGAGCGGCGTCTTCCACGCCATGCTCGGTTTGGCGCTGGAGCGCGTGCGGTCGGAGCTTTCAGCGGACCACTACCGGCAGGTGGCGGCAAGCACGCTCGGCGCCACGGCGATAGGTAAGGTGGGCACACGCCGTCGCGACCCCGGAAAGCGCGGGGGCAGATGAGGTTCGGAGCGCTGGCTGCGCTGTCGCTGTCGCTGCTCGCCGCTCGCGCGCAGGCCGAGCCGAGCTTGTGGGGGCGCGTCATCGATCCCAACGCGCAGCCTGCGAGCAAGGCGCGGCAGCGCGCTGAGCAGCTATTCGACTACTCGCGGCAAGCGGGCGAAGATCCCGAAGCGTTGCGCGAGCTGTCGCTCGGCGGGGCGGCGCTGCTCGAGCTCAGCGGCGGCGTCCGGCGCGATCCGTGGCAGGCGGTGCTGCTCGGCCGCATCCTGCTCGACGCCCAACCGGGACGGGAGCGCGACGCGGTGCGGCTGCTCGAGCAGGGGCTCTCGGGCCTGCCCGACAGCGATTTCAAGCTCGAGAGCTGGTTCGACCTCGGTATCGGCGCCATGAAGATCGGCGACTTCGCGCGCGCCGAGGACGCCTTCGCCGCGGCGCTGGCCCTGGCCTGGGACCCCGACGATCGCGCGCGCTGCTACCGCAATCGGGGCCGAGCGCGCCTGCTGTCTGGGCAGATGATGGCCGCGGTCGCTGACTATCGCTCGGCAGTACGGCTCGCTCGCGACACGCTAGGCAGCGCCCTCTCACACCTCGGCCTGGGCGTTACGCTCGAGCGCAGCGGTGACTATCCGCAAGGTATGCTCGAGGTCGCGCGCAGCGTCGCGATGCGCATTGCGGTGCCGCCGAGCTCGAGCGTCTTCGTGCTCGACGTGCCGGGTCTGACTTGGGTGCCCGAATACGACGAGCACTACTTCCGCGCCCTGGCCGCCATGTCCGAAGCGGAGCAGACCGACGACACCGATACTGCCGAAGCAGCCTATGAGTCGGCGCTCGTCAGCTGGGAGCAGTATCTGCCGGCGGCGGAGGCGCAGAAGGACCGCTTCGTCGCCAACGCCAAGCGCCACCAAAAACGCTGCCTGGAGGCCCTCGAGCGCCTGCAGCAAGCGCCGGTGCCGCGGCGCTCAGGCCGCGTACGGTAAGACAGGGCTGGAGCCCAGCACGCGCCGGGCGCCCTCGGCGTCTTCGACCGCTTCGAACACCGGGCGCAAGCGCGAGCCGCGCTGCAGCTCACCGAAGGCGCCGCTCGCTGCCAGCGAACGCGCCTGTGGACCGTCGAGCACCATGAAGACGTCGCGCAGCCCGTCACCGGCCGGCGCATCGATCACGTCTACGATCTTGGACCGATCCACGTGCAGCTCTTCACCCCGACGCTGGATCAGCACGCGCTTGTCGGTGATCAGGTAGCGCGTATCGCTGACCAGCTTACCAGGGCGAATCACGGTGTCGTAGGCGATGTAGCCGCCGGCCACGAGCACCACCGCCACCGCCAAAAAGATGCCGGTCGCCAGAGCCACGAAGCTCGCCGATTGGTAGGGCAACCCGCCGTGTGCCACTTTGGCCAGCGCTGAAAAGGCGCGCGCTACCATTTCCATACCCACCAGCACCATGAAGCCCGAAATCGCCATCAGCAGCCACTGACGCTGCCCATGTGGCAGGTAGGAGCGCAGCTGCTGGCGCGGCTGAGCCGACCAGATCACGCGCTCTCCGCGGTCGAGGCGCTGACCGATCGGCATTTCCGCGTGACCGAGCGGAGCCAGGTCCTCGGCGCCGCGTACGATGGCCCAAACCCGATCTGGAGCCGCGATGCCCGGTAGCCGCAGCAGCAATCTGCGGCGCAGCGCGCCGGTCGGGACTGCTCGCACCAGCTCCAGATCACCGGTGTCGGGCTGCGTCGCGTCCCAGAAGATGCGGGCGAAGCTCACGGCGCGCCGCTCGATCGTGCGCCGGAAGGGTCCAAAGTGAACGATCACGTGCTTTTCCGTGACCACGTAGCGCGCGCGCTCCATCACGATGCGTGGCGCGGTGCAGAGCGCGATACCGAGGGCGGTGGTCCAGAAGGCGAATAGCAACGGTCCCGCAGGCGTCTGGCGCAGCACGAACGAGGTGACCACGGCGAACAGTAGCGAAATCGCACTGGTTACAAAGCATAGTCCGGCCAGGGCGCGCAGCAGCGCCGACGGGCGAACGGACTTCGGACGACCTGTCCAAACAATCCGCTCTCCATACAGCGAGTCTCGCGGCAAACGTGGCTCCTCGGATCTAATACGACCGTGCTCCTCAACAAACTTGCGCTCAGCCAGCCATCCCGTCAACGCTAACCCCTCACTTGCAGTGACGCTGGAGCGCGGGCGTCAATAACCCCCAGGTCTAGATGGGCGTTACGTTCCTGGCGAGACGAACACAATCTCCAGGCGTTCGTTACGGGCCGCTGCGCCGCTGCGGTCCGGGGGGACGACGGGTGCGGTGCTACCGACCCGCTGCGCTTCGACACGGTTGGCGCCCGCGGCTTTGAGCGCATCGACCACTTGGACGCCGAGGCCGTCGTCTTTGGCGCCTGGGCGGGCGTCGTGCGCCACGACCAGCACTGGGAACTCGGGATGGGCCTTGGCCACGCGCCCCAGCTCACCCAGCTTTTCCGTGGCCTTGGCGCTGAGCTTGCCAGCCTCTCGCACCGCTCGCAGTGTCACCACCACGCCTCGGTCATCGCGGAACGGGAGGAAATCTGCGCGGCTCAGCTCGCTGAGCAGGGCATCCGATTCGCCGCGCGAGGGGTTCTGCTGCGCGCGGGGCCGACGCGCCAACGTGAGCTCGCGCAAGCAATCGGAGCGCAACGCCGTGGTGTCGTCGATGGGGGCCGCAGCTGCACTGTCGACCTTGGCGCGCAGCTCGTCGGCCTTGGCGAGGAGCGCCGGGAGCGCGGCGCGCTTGGGCTCGATCAGGCGCGTGGCCACGCAGAGTAGCGAGGCTTGAGTCAGGATGGCGCGCGCTGCCTCGCGTCGAGCTTTCTCGCGTTCGGGCGAGGCTGGCTCGTTTTTGGCCAGCGGCTCGGCGTCGCGCAGCACCTTGGCGCGCAGCTCGAGATCCGCAGTCTCGGCCGAGAGCCGTTGCTGCTCGGCTTCCAGCTGCGCGAGCCTCTCGCTTTGCTCTTTTTCGAGCACGCGAGCTTCGGCCAGCCGCGACTCGGCCCGAGTCAACCGCGCTTCGACGGTGGCGCGCAAATAGGCGGCCAGCACTTGTTCGGCGACCAGCTGGGCAGTCGTCAGGTCTCCGTCGGCATAGGCTTGCTCGGCACGCTTGCGAAGCAGCTCGGCGCGCGCGTGAGCCTGGGGGGCCATCTGGCGAGCGTCCGTGACGGCCTGCGCCTGGCGCGTGCGCTCGACCTGCTGCATGACTTGGGGCCGAGCGGGTTGCGCGCAGCCGCAAAGGAGCGCGAGAAGGAGCGCGGGAGCGAGGCGGCTCATCACGGCTTGACCCCCTTGTCGTCCAACTTCCGCAGCGCCTCCTCGGCGCGCGCGCGGCGCGCCACGCTCTGCTCGACCAGTGCCTGCGCTCGGAACACCTTGGTTTCGAGCTGCGTGGTCAGGGTCTGCAGCGCAGCCAGCTGCTTCTCCGCGCTGGCCGTCTTGTCCAGTAGCTGGGAGGCAGTGGCCCACTCGAGCGCTGTTTCCTCCAGCATTGCCCCGTGCTTCTGATCGCCCGAGGCGCGCATCCGCTCGGCGCGTTTGAGCGCGTCTTGCGCCTTGGCGATGGACTCGGAGGCGACCCGCTGGGCGTCCGGCCTTTTGCCGAGCTCGGCCAAGATGGCCGCGGCCTGGGCGCGCGCATCGGGGGCCGAAAAAGCCAGGTGCGTCAGGCTGCCCAGTAGAAGCAGCAGCCCGCCGCCGTTTAAGAGCGCGATTTTCCGTCGATTCACGCGAGAACGAAGCCATGCGAGGGTCCGGAGGTCAAGGGCGGCTAAGGTCGGCCGGCGAACGAGGCGAAAATGAGCGAACGCAAGCGAGCAAGTTGGGACGAATACTTCATGGCCATCGCGCGCGAGGTGGCGACGCGCTCCACGTGCGATCGCAAGCACGTCGGCGCAGTCATCGTGCGCGACAAGATGATCCTCACCACGGGCTATAACGGTTCGATCCGCGGGCTCGAGCACTGCGATGATGTCGGTCACATGATGGAGGACGGGCACTGCGTGCGCACCGTGCACGCGGAGGCCAACGCCATCGCTCAGGCTGCGCGTAACGGCGTGCGCCTGGACGAAGGCGGCATCTACGTTACGGCCTCGCCCTGCTTCGGCTGCTTCAAGCTGATCGCGAACAGCGGACTTTCGCGCATCGTGTTCGGCGAGTTCTACCGCGACGTGCGCATCTTCAAGCTGAGTGAGCAGCTGAAGATCGAGCTGACGCACCTCCCGATCGAGTCGCTAACCGGTACTGCCACGTCCGCGTAGCCGCTAGTCGCTAGGCACCAGGATAGCGGTGCTGATCAGCCCGTGCGGCGACGTCGGCGTAGGCGCTCCAGCAGCTCCTCGCGGTTGGCTGGGGCCGGCACGGGGCCCGGCACGCGGTTGCGCAGGCCGCTCGGCTCGCGTGGGGTCGGCGTTGCGACCAGGATCTGCTCGAGCTCGGTCATGCTGGCACGCACTTCCGGCATGCTGGCGCGGTCCGGCTCCGGCGCGCTGGGCCGTGAGGGCGCGGGTGCGGTCTGGGGTGCCGAGGCTGCTTCGGGCTCACTCGCTTGCTGCGGGCCAGTCTGCGCCTTGACCGCGCGTTCGATGAAGGCCTTGGTGGCGGCCCCGAAGCGCTTGAAGCGCACCCTCACTCCCCCAGGGCGGTCGCCTTTGGGCGCGACGCTGCCCACCACGCGCCCTTCAGCGCGGATCGGTTTCTGTCCACCACTCAGCGTCACGTCGAACAGCACTGCGGTGTCGGTCGGCAGCGGGTCCGTGCCGATCAGCAGCATGCTGCGTGTGTCGATGCTCCACCCCTCCGCGGCGAGGTACTCGAGCTCGCTTTCATACGGACGAACGACGTGGACGACGAGGGGAGTGGACAGCTGTGGAGCCTCCAGCGGGACCTCTGAAATTACAACCGTCGTCGCACCGCAGCAAGAGCCGTGGTAGGGCCGGCCGCGATGGCGCGTCTCCGAAAAGTCCTAGTGGTCGGCTCCGGCGGGCGTGAGCACGCGCTCGCGCTCCGCCTCCTCAGCTCAGCCAGCGTGGGCGAAGTCCTTGTCGCGCCGGGGAATGCGGGGACGCTGTGCGTCTCGCATTCCCCGGTCTTGTCTCGTGGGCCTGCGGGGCCGAAGCCCCACCTCCTTCCCGAGTTTGAAGGAAAGATCCTACGGAACGTCCGCAAAGAGGCGCCGCTGACCATCGCCAAGCGGGAAAACGTGGATTTGGTGGTGGTGGGTCCAGAGGGGCCATTGTGCGATGGTCTGGTGGATGACTTAACCCGTGAGGGTGTTCTGACCTACGGCCCGAGCAAGCTGGCGGCCGAGCTCGAGGGCTCCAAGGCCTTCATGAAGGGCTTCGCGGTGCGGCACGGCATCCCCACGGCTCGCCACGTGGTTGTCAAGGATCCTGCGGAGCTGGAAAGCCAGGTGCGCGCCTTCGACGTTCCGCCGGTGGTGAAGGCGGATGGGCTTTGCGCGGGCAAGGGCGTGGTGGTGGCCGAGACCCACGAGGACGCGCTGGCCGTGGGGCGTGGCATGCTGTCGGGACAAAGCTTCGGTGCCGCCGGTGCCACCGTGGTGCTCGAGGAGCGGCTCGTGGGTAGCGAGGCCAGCATCCACGCCATCTGTGATGGTGAACGCTTCGTGCTGCTCCACGCTGCTCAGGATCACAAGCGCATCTTCGATGGCGATCGCGGACCCAACACCGGCGGCATGGGTACGTACGCGCCTGCCCCGGTCGTGACCGAGGCGGTGATGCAACGCTTCGAGCACGAGGTGATGCAGCCAGTGCTGCGCGGCATGACGGCTGAGGGTCGACCGTTTCGGGGGACGTTGTTCGCTGGCGTGATGGTCACCGCGGACGAGGAGGCGCGGCTCATCGAATTCAACGTGCGCTTCGGTGATCCCGAGACGCAGGTGCTGATGGCGACGCTCGACGGCGACTTGGCCGAAGCGCTGGCCAGCGCGGCCGCCGGTAGGCTGGATGCGTCGGCGCTGCGCCCGTCTGGACAGCACGCGGTGTGCATCGTGCTCGCCGCATTCGGCTATCCGGATACGCCGCGCAAGGGCGACGTGATTTCCGGCCTGGCCGAGGCCGAGCAGATCGAAGGGGTGCGCGTGATTCACGCCGGAACGGCGCTGGATGCGCAGGGCAATGTCGTGACGGCCGGCGGGCGCGTGCTTGGCGTGACCGCCAGCGCGGATTCGCTGAAGGAAGCGCACGGGCGCGCCTACGCGGCGGCACGCAAGATCCAGTTTGCGGGCATGCAATTCCGGCGAGACATCGCGGCACGAGCCGGCCTCGAGCTCTAGGGCCCGCGAATGGCTAAGTCGATCGCCCTCGCGGCCGATCCATCCCGGCTGGCTTCGTTTCTCCTCAGTTACATACCAGCAGTATGCGCCTGCGTCGCGCCTCGCCAGCCGGGCGTCGGCCGCGATCATCGACCGACTTAGCCATGCGCGGACCCTTAGCAACCGCGGTGGGGGTCGGGGCCAGAGGCGCCACGAGACGACGGCCTTGGCGCGGTGATTTGAGCCGCCTTGACGCTGTGCGGCGTGGGCGCTAGGTCGTGTCCGCGGCGAAGCGTCCGCAAAAGTACGTTACTGGTTCTGGAGGAACATGGCTCGCACAATCAATTTCAACGCCGGTCCTGCTGCGCTCCCGCTGGGAGCTCTCGAACGCGCTCAAAAGGAGCTACTCGACATCGGCGGCACGGGCATGAGCGTGATGGAGCACAGCCACCGCGGCAAGGCGTACGAGGCCGTGCACAACGAGGCGATTGCGCTCGTCAGGGAGCTGCTTACGGTTCCGGACAACTACGACATCCTGCTCTTGCAGGGTGGGGCGAGCCAACAGTTCGCGGTGGTGCCGATGAACCTGCTCCCCCAGGGCAAGAGTGCCGACTACATCCTGACCGGCTCCTGGTCGCAGAAGGCCTACAAGGAAGCCAAGACCGTGGGCACCGCTCGGGTCGCCTGCAGCACCGAGAAGGACAAGAAGTTCACGCGCATCCCGGCGCAGAGCGAGCTGGATCTGGATGCGAACGCGGCCTATGTCCACGTCACCAGCAACAACACCATCTTCGGCTCGCAGTGGGCGGAGCTCCCGAGCGTAGGCAGCGTGCCGCTGGTCGCCGACATGTCGAGCGACATCGCCTCGCGCCCGATCGACGTCTCGAAGCTCGGGCTGATCTACGCGGGCGCCCAGAAGAATCTGGGACCGAGCGGCGTGACCCTCGTCATCGTTCGCAAGGACCTGGTGGAAGCTGGTCGCAAGGACATCCCGGTGATCTTCCAGTACCGCACGCACTCGGAGAACAACTCGCTGTACAACACGCCGCCGACCTTCGGCGTGTACCTGCTGCGCAACGTGCTGTCCGAGCTCAAGCAGAATGGCGGGCTCTCTGCGATCGAGAAGGTCAACCGCGAGAAAGCCAAGCTGCTCTACGACGCTCTCGAAGCGCGCTCCGACGTTTTCAGTGTGCCCGTCGAGAAGGGCTCGCGCTCTACGATGAACGTGGTGTGGACCGTGTCCACGCCGGAGCTCGAAGCCGAGTTTTTGGCGGAGGCCAAGAAGCGCGGGATGGAAGGTCTGAAGGGCCACCGCTCGGTCGGCGGCTGCCGTGCCTCCATCTACAACGCAGTGTCGCGTGAGTGGGTGTTGGCGCTAACGGATCTGATCAGCGGCTTCAAGAAGTAGGAGCGGGGCGAGCGGGGCTAGGCCCCGCGACACGAGACAGAGCCCCGCGCTACGAGACAGCGGCCCCGCGACACGAGACAGCCTTCAAAAAATAGAGCTCGTGCTGACGCCAAAGGCGATGAGCGCGCCCTTGGCGTCCTTCACGTGCGTCGTGCCCTTGAAGAGCAAGGGTAACGAGATGCCGACGCTCACGCCGCCGACGGCCAGACCTGCGATCCCGGCGATCTCCAAGCCCGAGCTGCCTTTGACGCGCCCCTGAGCGAACAGAGCCATTCCGGCCAGGGCCAGGGGAATACCGCCGGCCAGTGTTACGATGCCCCAGCGGCGCGCCGTCGCCGAGCCGCCCTCCACTCGGACGCCGGCCATTCCGGTGCCCGAGTCGAAGCGAAAGTGGTTGGAGGTCGTCATGTCGTCCGCTACGACGCGGGCTTCGAGGCCCTGAACCTGGAGCTTGAGATCGCAGGGGGCTCGGCAAGCGCGCTGGAACGGCCCGCCATCGACGTAGCTGCGCGTTTCCAGCCAGGCGTCCGCGTAGTCCACCACCACGTGCACGATGGCTTCGCCGGGTGCGAGCCCCGAGCGGGCCGGCACGGCCGCCGCCGGGGGAGCGGGCGGGGCCGGGGGAGCGACAACCGGCGCAGGCGCTGGAGCGGGAGCCGCAGCCGCGGCGGGCACCGGCGAGGCGGGAGCGCTGGCCAAGGCAGGCGCGGGCGGAGCGGGAGGCGGATTGGCGTTTTGGGCGAGGCAGGGGACGCTCATCGTGAGCGGAAGGGCGAGCCAAGCAGCGCGGGTACCTTTCATGGGGCGAAAGAGGCGCACGGTCGCGCGCGCCTTGCAAGCCCCCCGATAGCCGTCCTCCCGCCACGTCCTTTGACGTCAAAGGCTCGCAAGGGCTATGTTTGTAGCTCGGTTTTTTTCGGCTTCCCACGGCCAACGACCTTGAACCGGTTCCGCCTCCGCTTTCTCCTCCAGGAGATCGACCTGCCCCAGGGCGACACGCTGATCGGGCGGAGCGCGAATTGTCAGGTCACGCTCGACGACCCCCTAGTCTCGCGGGAGCACGCTCGGATCCGGATAGCGGGGGCCAGCGCCAGCCTCGAGGACCTGGGCTCGCGTAACGGCGTGCAGTTGAGCGGCCAGCTCATTACGCGCTCTGCCCCACTTGCGAGCGGCGACCGCATTCGCATTGGAACCCAGGAATTGGTGTTTCTGGAACAGCCGGCCAGCGTGGATCGCTCGAGCCGCGGCGCCACCCGCAACACGGGCTTCATGTGCCACTGCGCGATCTGTTCGCGCGCCTACCCGGCGGAGCTCGTGGCTTGCCCGGCCTGTGGCAGCAAAGAACGGCTGGAGGAGGACACGCTGAGCGGCGCCGGCCAGCGCGACTGGGGTATCGAGCTGGCCGCCGAAGCCGTGGAGCGGGCGCGCTTAGCCAGTACGGGAGATTTGGAGCGAGTGCTTTCCCACGCGCGGCTGGGTTTGGAGCAGCGCCTAGCCGAGGGCCGGAGCGTGGATCGTGAGCTGATCGACAACGTGAGCATGGCAGCCGCAGAGGTCGCGGTGAAGCGGGCCGAGTCGGGCTGGGGCCGCTGGGGCCTGTCCATCTATGCCTCACTTGGTTGGACGCCGCCAGTTGCGTTGTGTGAGCTTCTGGCCAAGCTGCCCAAGAGCGAGCTTTCGCTGCTCTCGCCTGCGGCACAAAGAGCTTTGGACAGCGCCGCAGCTCGGCAGTCGGCTGAAGATCGCGCTAGCCTCGAGGCGCTCGGTCGCCTGCTGGAAAGCGCGAAATCTTGAAGCACGTCCTCCGCTACAAACAACACGATATCGAGCTGTCCGAGGGCAAGTTCGTGATCGGTCGCGCCGGGAGCTGTCAGCTTTCACTCGATGATCCGTTGGTGTCTCGGCATCACGCTCAGCTCACTGTGGAAGCAGACCTGGTGACGGTGGAAGACCTGGGCTCGCGCAACGGCGTGAAGGTGAACGGTGAGCTCATCAAGGGGCCGTACGCGGTAAAGGACAAAGATCAGATCGTGATCGGAGGCCAGGAGCTGAAGTACCTGGCGCGCAAAGAGAACATGGGCGACACGCTGATCCAGCCCGCCACCCAGCGTGTACCCACCTTCGGGCTGCTCGGCATCCTGGCCGACAAGGCGTTTGCGCTCGGCAAGCCCGACGAGGCCGAACGGCTGCTCAGCGAGCTGCTCGAACAAGTGATCGGTGATCTCGAAGCTGGCCGTGAGGTGAAGGCGGAGCTGTTCGACCGTTCCACCGAGTACGCGATGAAACTTGCGGCAGCGACCGGAAGCGGCCGCTGGGTGGAGTACATCTTCCGGGCCTTCGGAGCCGTGCGGCGACCCTGCCCGGTCGGCATCGTAGATGAGCTCTACTCGCTCGTCCGGCGCATCGAGCGTATCAACCTCAGTGCGCTTCGCACCTACATCGAGGTACTGCGCGAGACCTCGGGGACGCTCGGGCCCGCCGAGCGCTTTCTGGTGAGCCGCATCGAAGGCCTCGAGCGACTGGTCGCTGCCAAGTAAGTCTCGGTCTAGGCTCGAGCTTGGCGGTCTTGGAAGGAAAGCTCACGATCGTCGGGGAAAGCCGCGAGCCACGAGAAAACCGGCGGGACAGGCGCCTGCTGCGCTCGGGTATGCATGAGCCGCCGGACATTTCGAGTGGTCTGCTCGCTCTCGCGACCACGTAGATATCCGCGAGCAGCCTGCGATAGTCGCGAGACCCGGCGGAAAACCTGCTCGAGGCCGACGGATCAGCAAAACTTTACTCATCTGTCACGCAAAACGGCTCTCAAGGAATCTAGGAGGCTGGGTTTGAAAAACACCAACCTCCTAGGCCAACCCTTCTGACGCAGGGCGTTTTCCGAGCGGTGGCCAGTGGGCCAAGGCTCGACAGACTTCCTTGCAAGAAGCTAGTCTTGTAGAGTGAGCTCGGGCCAGGACGGCGGCGATCGAATCGACACCCAGGACGAGGGTGCTCAGACGCTGGTCCGATTCTGGCTGGAGTACCAGGGTCACACGCTGGAGCTGCGCAATGGCGCGGTCGTAGTCGGGCGCAGCTCGAGCTGCCATATCGTGCTCGACGATGGCCTCGTATCCCGGCGCCACGCCCAGTTCGTGGTCAGCGCCAAGACCGCGGTGGTCGAGGACTTCGGCAGCGTCAACGGTGTCTTCGTCAACGGTGAGCGCATTTCAGGGCACAAGGCCCTGCGCGATGGTGATCGCGTGCAGATTGGCAAGCAGGATTTCGTGCTGAAGAGCACGACCAAGGTAGTGCGCGTCGATACGGCGCCCGAGCGCTTCAGCGCGGAAACGCTACACGGCAAGACATTGCCTCGCGAGATCGTAGAGGCCGAGCGGGCTCGTGAAGAGCTGACGCGCCGAGCCGATGCGCTCGACCTGCTGTGCGGTGTCGCCGACAAGCAGCTGGCGCTCGGCCGCGGTGAGGAAGCCGAAAAAGTGCTGGCGACCGCGCTCACCAACTTGCTGAAGTCGGTGCAGAGCGGCTCGCCACTTACGCCCGCTTCCGCGGCGCGCGTGGCGACCTATGCGGTGCGCATCGCAGATGCGACCGGAAAGGCGCGCTGGTTCGACTACTGCTTCGAGCTGTACAGTGCGCTGGCTCGCCCATTGCCCGGGGAAGTGGTCGACCAGATGTACGTCGTCCTGCGCAAGATCAACGGGGTCGCGATTTCCGGCTTCCGCGCGTACTTGGAGAAGCTGAAGGGCCTGGCCCCGAGCTTGTCGCCGAACGATCGCTTCGTCGCGCAGCGGATCGAGGGTCTCGAGCGCCTGATCTTGCGCTGAGCTTGGCCTCGCGCCCGAGCCATAGCTCGGCCGCATCGGCGATCACCTGCCGCAGCTCGGGATCCTCGATTGAATCGACGCGCTGCTGGAGCTCACCGGGCAGTGGTGCGCGTGCAGCGGGCCGCCGTTTCGGCTGCGAGGCAGGTCCTTGAATCTGCTGGCGCACGCGAAAGCGCACCGAGCTGATCGTGAGCCCCAGCGGCTTGAGGCGCTCGAGCAGCTCGGTCGTGAGCAGGGACAGCTCTTGGGCCCACGGAGCGGATGCGACGTAGATGGTGAGCACGCCACCTGAGAGCCCGCCCGGTTCGGTGCGGCGAGCCACGCGATCCCCGACCAGGCGGCGCCAGGTGTCTCGGTCCACCGCCACGCGGCCGCGCTGCGAGGAAACCACGCGCGCGCCGTCCAGGAGCTCGGCGAGCATTCGCGGGCGCGAGCGTTGGTTCATGGCCTGCAGAGGAACGTCGCGGCCCTAGGACGTCAAGGCTACCCGAGCGATCGGCCTGGGCCAGCCAGCAGCGGCCGTGCTACTCCCTCGGCCGTGCCGTCCAAGCTCGGAACCTGGACCGTGACCGGTCTGCTGCTGGGCGGTCTGATTGCGACCTCCAGCTGTCGCGGTCTGCGCGCGAGCCGTATCCCGCTCGGCGGCAAGCACGAGGAAGAGCCCGTAAGCGTGGCTTCGGCCCGCCGCGCGCCGAGCGCGGCGCCGGCCCTGTCCACGCTCAGCGCCGCCGAGGAGCGTGCGGCAGAGGCGGCGGAGGAGGTTCAGGTTCAAGCGCTGGCCGCGACCGAGGCCAGCAAGCCCGGCGAGCCGGCGAAGCCAGCACAGGCGGGTGCATTCCAGCTGCGGCCCTACGCGGTAGGACAGAAGTGGACACGCCTGTTCGATGCCGAGTTCGACATGAAGATCGGCGGGGCTGGCATGGACATGCGCATGGTCAACCACCAGGAGGCCCGCTACGAGGTGCTGGCGGTGAGCGCCGGCAACGTGGACAAGCTCGGCATCGAGTACACCGTCGACACCGCCAAGGTGACCGTGATGGGCCGCGAGCAGAACGAGCCCCAGCCGCTCGCGGGCAAGCGCTACGTCATCACATTTCCGCAGGGCAAGCCCGAGGTGAAGAGCGCGAGCGGCGGCACACCAACCAAGAAGGAGCTCGACAGCGTCAACGACGATGCGCGCGAGCCTTTGGCCATGGCGCTCGCGCTCAACGAGCTCTCGCAGCTCACCGTCAAGGGCAAGGGCGACTTCAGCAGCGCCGGCGCGATTGCGCTGGCCGGTGGTGAGGACGACGACACCAAGGTCACCGGCGCCAGGGCCAGCCTGCGCCAGCTCACCAGCGGTGCGCGCGGTGAAAGGTCCGCGCTGCTCGACATCGCCTATACCCTGAGCAGCTCGTCGGACCCCGACATGACCATCGAGCTTCAAGTGAGCGGCAGCATGACCGTGCTCGATGCGCCCTCGCGCTACCAGAGCATCACCGTGCAAGGTCCGATGTCGCTGCGACCCACGCAACCGGGAGGAATGGACGGCCGCGGGACGGGCAGGGTCAAGATCAGCTATACCTATTGAGGCGTGGAAGGAGGCGCTTGCCGTGATTGCTCCAGGAAGCGCTGGTAACGTGCCTCCAGGTGCTCTGCTCCTCGAGCCGCGCGCGTTTTAGACCAGCACCAAGTCACGATGCCTGAGCCGAGCGCCCCCCCGCGCCGGGTCAAGCTGTTCTAGCCTAATCGTTGGCTGTTTGGAGGCGCTTCCTCCAGTTTTCGATGATCGACTCGTTGCTGTCGCACCACTCTTCGAGCGCTGTCAGCAAGGGCAGCGACGTCCCTTCGGGGAAGGCAGGCTCCCGTCCGGTCCGTTCCATTCTAGCGGTCGCGATCTCACGGCCGAGCTCGAAGTCGATCTCGACGCGCCCATCGAGCCAACGCATCTCTCGCCTCTGAAGATCGGGCATGGCCCAAGCATGCCCCCTCGCCGGTCACGGCGCACCGGCAAGGTGAAAACAGCTATACTTTTGAGCATGCGGTTGGGTTCAGTGGTGCGGGAGCGTTTGGCGGCGCGCAGGCCTGCGGCGGCTGGAGGACCCAACGGCGCGCTACTTCAGCGCCGACTGGAGCCTGCTCAAGTAGATCTCGTTGGCGGCTTGGGCGGCCCAGTCGTCGAGCTCACGTCTGGCAAGCTCGGGAACAGTTTGGCTATGAAAGCTTGGTGGACCCTTTGCGCCAAGGTACGCCACCAAGGTCTGGTCTCCATATCCGAACTCGAGCTCGTAGTGGTTTCCCACCCTGCGCCTGCGCATGAACGTCAGCATCCCGGCAAAGGGTGCCACCGATCCGAGCGGTGCGCAGATGCTCTCTGCTGTGGTGCCGAAGGTCGGGGTTGAACCGACACGCCATTGCTGGCAACGGATTTTGAGTCCGCCGCGTCTGCCAATTCCGCCACTTCGGCTTCGTGGAAGCTCTGCCTACCCGCGATCGAGAGATCGGTCAAGGGTCGCTGCACGGATTGAATCAGAGGCCGTTGACGATGAAGCTTCGCTCGTTCTTCTCGAAGAAGCCGACGATCTGGCGGGCAGCGGCGAGGCCGGCGTTGACGTTGGCTTCCTCGGTCTGAGCTCCCATCTTGGCGGGGGTCAGATAGACGCGCTTATCGAACTTTTCCTTGAGCGCGGCGGCGGTGGCGTCGCTCGGCGCGATGTCGCTGACGTAGCGGAAATCCGGGCGGGCCTCGAACACCTCGAGCAACTCCGCCTCGTTGATCACTTCCTTGCGGGCGGTGTTGATGAGCGTGGCGCCCTTCGGCATCAGGCTGAGCAGCTTCTTGCCGATGCTGCCCTTGGTCTCGGCGGTGGCCGGGATGTGCAGCGAGAGGTACTGCGACTTCTTGTACAGATCCTCGACCGAGGCGGCCGCTTCCACGCCCGCGGCTGCTAATACCTCGGGCTTCACGAACGGGTCGAAGCCGTAGACCGTCATGCCGAAGCCCTTGGCGATGGTCGCGACCGCACGGCCCACCATGCCGAAAGCGTGCAGGCCGAGCGTCTTGCCGCGCAGCTCACTACCGGTCTTGCCGTCGAACTTGCCGCGGCACAGGTAGACCAGCATGCCGAACACCAGCTCCGCCACCGCGTTGGCGTTCTGGCCGGGCGTGTTCATGACCGCGATGTTTTTGGCTTTGGCGGCCGCGGTGTCGATGTTGTCATAGCCGGCGCCCGCGCGCACGGCGAGCTTCAGATTCTTGGCGGCATCCAGCACCTCGGTGTCGATGATGTCGCTGCGAAAGATCACCGCGTCTGCGCTGGCGATGGCTTCGATGAGCGGGCCCTTACCCTTGTAGCTCTCGAGCACGTTGGCCGTGTACCCGGCCTCCTTGATGATCGCGACCACCTGGTCGCGGGCGCTGGCGGAGAAGGGCTTTTCGGTAGCGAGCAGTACGGTTTTGGACACTCAGGACCTCGGTGGTTGACCCGGCAGGAAGCCGGCGAAAAAAGCCTGGCAGCTTTAGTCTCGGGCGGGCCTCGAGGCAAGCCGCGCACCATTTCAGCTTTTTGACAGCACCACCACCACGTCGTCCAGCTCGTAGAGCGGCCGCGCGCTGTCACCCGCCGACAAGTACGGGGCGCGCGCGAAGCATTCGAGCGATAGCCCCAGCGGCAACAGATCGCGTTCGATGAAGCGCCGCGCGCCGTCTTCCCAGGCGCCGCTCGACCCCACGTCGCAGTCCAGGCGCTCGACGGGGTCCGGCGTGGTCGGACCCAGGTAGTAGAAGGGGCGATATGGTAAGGCCAGCGCGACGATCAAGCGCCCGCCCGGTCTGAGCAGCGCCAGGCAATTTCTCAAGAGCGTGTGCGGCTTGTCGCAGCGATCGAGCACGTTGAGCAGGGCCACGGCATCGAATGTGGGTACCTCCAGGCGCTCGGTCGTGAGATCCAGCGCGTGACAGCGCAGACCGCGTCGGTTGAGATGCCGGACCATGCCGCGCGAGACTTCGGTCGTCTCGACCTCGTCGAACGATTCGGCCAGCACCAGCGTCACGTCGCCCACGCCGGCGCCGACGTCGAGTAACCGCCCGCCCGGTCGCCCGCCGAGAAGCTTACGCCAGGCGCCGCTCGGCAGCAGCTGCATCCGGTACATGCCGGTCAGCGCGTTTGCGTCGAAGTCCGACAAGTAGAGCCGTGCGAAGCGCTGCGCGTAGGTGCGCAGGCGGCCGTGTCGCGCTTTGGTCACGGCAGCCACTTCGTTGAGCCACTCGGCGTCGATTCGCAGCTCGCGAAAGCGCTCCCCGAAGCTGCCGAGCAGCTTCAGGTTCGCCGAGGTCACGAGCCGGGCGATGCCGTCCGCCATCGATTCGGTAGCTTAGGCCGGACGGCGTGCCAGGTGTTTGGCGCGACGGCTGAGATCGGCGAGCGGCCCGGTGATGGCCAGGGTCAAGCCCTCGCCCTGCATGTTCACGAAGATGGCGTCGCCGGCCGGGGACACGCAGAGCCCGGCAAATTCCCCCGAGCCCTTGGCATTGCGAGCCAGGTCGTAGGTCTTGCCGGCCGGCGTGATGCCACGCAAGTACTGTTCGCCGGAGCCGTCCTCGGCGACCAGCACGTCGCCCCAGGGCGCCACACAGATGTTGTCCGGCATGTCGAGCACCGAGGGGCCGGGCGACTCGGCGAGCAGCTCCAGCTGGTCGCTTGCGCCCGACTTGCCCAAGTTGAGCTTGAAGATCTGCCCGTGGCCCTGGCGCCCGCCGGTCGTGCAGCAGACGTAGACGGCCCCGTCGCTCAGCACCATGCCCTCACCACGACAAAAGTTCGCGGCGCCTGCTTCGGTGGCTTGAACCCGCACGCTATCGTCCTTGGGATCCGGATCCCTGACGTCGACCCAATCGACCTTGAGCTTGATGCCGTGATCCAGGTCGCGCGAGGCATCGAAGCGCGGCGCGCCGACGACGCGCAGCGCCTGCAGCTTGCCGGAGGTAAACGGCTTGCTCCTGTCGCGCGGACGATAGCGGTACAGGCAGCCGTCGCTGCGGTCTTCGGTCATGTAGGTGGTGAGCGTGGTCGGGTCGACGCAGGCCGCTTCGTGAAGAAAGCGACCGTAGCCGACAATGCGCTCGGCCGGCGCGACCTTGGCCGCGTCGGTGCGGCAGCGGAACACGTAGCCGTGACCCGACTCGACGCTCTCTTCACAGCTCAGCCATCCCCAGGGGCTCGGGCCGCCCGAGCAGTTGCGCATGGTGCCGCTGAGCACGAGGTTGCTGGACACGCGCTCGAGCGACTTGGCGCTCAGCACCAGGCGGGTGACACCGCCGGCTGCGCGGGGGTCGAACGCCTCGGGGGGAGGGGAGTCGTAGCCACCTTCCCAGCCACGCCGATCGAGCTCATGGTTGCGCATCAGGATCAGGCTCTCGCCAGGCCCTGCAAAGCAAGCCATGCCGTCGGGTCGCGCCGGCACCCGCCGGCCGTCGCTCATCGGGTCGTGCGCGCGCTCCAGAATGCGGTAACTGAACCCCCGCGGCAGATCCAGCACGCGCGCTGGATCCGTGACCAGCGGCCCACCGTCCGCCCGCGCGTCACGCCGGAGCAGAAAGGCGAGCGGCGACGCCACGACTGCCGCGCCTGCGGCAGCCTTGAGCAGCGTACGTCGCTCCACCGGCATGCCTAACTGTCCCAAACGACCATGCCCGCGTCAAAGCGCGCATTTGCGGCATTGACAGCGGCCCCTAAACTCCCGAAATTCCCGTCCCCCCAAAGCTCGCATCGAAAGATCGAAAAGGAGACCAGATGGCATTTGAGCTTCCCCCGCTCCCGTTCGCCAAGAACGCGCTCGAGCCGGTGATGAAATCGGAGACGTTCGACTACCACTACGACAAGCACCACCGGGCTTACGTCACCAAGCTCAATCAGCTGCTGGAAGGCAAGCCCGAGGCTTCGAAGTCCCTGGTGGAGGTGATCAAGAACAGCACCGGCGGCGTGTTCAACAACGCGGCGCAGGTCTGGAATCACACCTTCTTCTGGGACAGCCTCAAGCCCGGCGGCGGAGGCGCGCCCCCCAGCGGGGATGTGGGCGACTTGATCACGGGGCTCGGCGGCTGGGACAAGTTCCGCGCCGACTTCATCGCCGCTGGCATGGGCCGCTTCGGCTCGGGCTGGGCCTGGTTGGTGCTCGAAAACGGCAAGGGCAAGATCATGGACACCCCAAATGCCGAGACACCGCTCACCACCAGCGCCAAGCCGCTCGTCACTTGCGACGTGTGGGAGCACGCCTACTACATCGATCACCGCAACAACCGCCAAGCGTTCCTCGAGGCGTTTTGCGATAAGTTGCTGAACTGGGACTTCGTCGCGAAGAACCTGAAGGTTTAGTTGTCAGTTGTCAGCTGAGCTGAACTGGCTGGAAACGCAGAGCACCGTTACGGAGACGTGACGGCGCTTCTCGTTTTGTCCGCTGACAACTGACAACTGACAACTGACAACCCATTCTCACGCGTTGAGGTTGGCCGGGGCGACTTGGGCCTTCAGCGGCAAAATCGGTGCCCAGATCAGGCGCGAGAGCAGTGCGTCTTCGATGATCAGGCCGCGATCACTGAAGCTCAAGACGTTCTCCGTGCCGTCTTCCTTCCATTCGCCGACGAACAGGATGCCCTGGCCCTTTTCGTTGTAGCCGAGCTCTACGATCGCGTTCTTGAGCCACTTTCCGCCGCCCTCGAAGCTCAGCGCGTCGGGCAGCGTGTAGAAACCTTCGCTCGGCAGTTGCTTGAGCGTCTTGGCCCAGGTCGGTGAGCGCAGCGGCGTGGTCGGGTCGCGCCAGAACCAACGATTGCGTCGGTTGTCGGCGGGACGCACGACGAACTTCACCCCGCCGTTGGACGGCTGTCCGACGTAGACGAGCACGCCCGCTGGAAAGGCGTCTTCGTGTCCTGGCATGGGTTGGGTGGTGCGATACAGGCCTGAATCAGGAAGATCGAGCATGGGGACAGCGTGTTTTACTCGCCCCCGTCCGCACTTCAAGAAACATCGCGGTTTCAGCGCGCTTTTTGCAGGTGGGGCTGGGCCCCCGCCGACCCACGAGATTAAGTCTCGCTCCGCACGACCGCGATGGCGACGTCAGGTCCCAGCGCCGGTACTCGCCGCAGCGCCAGCCCGAATTCGCGGCCTTCGATCGCCTGCGCCGCGTCCACCACGTTTTCGCCCGAGGCCCGCCCCATCAGTCCGCTGTCTTTGATGGCCTTGGCGTTCACGTCGGGCGAGATCGGCGCACCGAACACTTCCTTTTCGACCACCACGTAGACGTAGACCAGGGGCTCCTTGCTCTGAGTTTCCTTGGCCTCGCTCTTGACCGTGCTGCGCAGCTGGTTCTCGAGGCGGTAGGCGTAGGCCGACCAGGACCAACCCGTGACGTAGAGGCCGGCGACGTCGTTACCCTTCATGACCGGAATGGCCGCTGCCCACTGGCCGTCGCTCCGGCCGCGCACGCCCGCGGCCTCGGGCATGCTGCCGCGCGCTTCGACGTACTTGCCGGTGGTTGCCGCGCCGAGCGCTGGAAATGATGCCAAGAGATTCTTGCCAGCTAGCGCGTCGTGCTCCAGATCGCTGCGCAGCACGCTGCCGGCCTTGTCGGCGACGAGGAAGAACGTGCTCTTGGCGGTGCGCAGGTCTTGCACCCGATTGCGCGCAAGCTCGAGCGATTCCTTGGCTTCGCTCGCGTTCTCGCCCGGCTTGTCTTGCGCGAAGAACCTCTCGAGCTGCTTGGCTCCGAGCGGCAGCCCCTTGCGGACCTCGTCGACGTCGAGGCTCGCCGCCTTGGCAAGAAGCTCTACGTGCCCGCGCGCCTTTTGTTTGCTGAGGTCCCCGGCCTTGGTACATCCGAGCGAGAGCAGTGCGGCAAGGCAAAGCAACACCAATGTAGGTAGACGTCGCATGCGCGCATCCTGGCTTGAAACGGCGCGCGTCACAATTGTGAAACCAGAGGGTTTCAGATCTGCGAGCGGCGGCCAGCGCGTAGTCAAAATATTGCGAAGAATGTGCGCGCGCTCTCCACGGCGGCATCACGCGCGCCGCGCGCTCGAATCGACGGGAAGGATTGAAGGATTGATGAGGGTGTCGGATGGTTGGGGATTGGGCAAAAAAACGCCACGGCGGCGATGGCGACGGCGGCCCAAGGCGGAAGCGAGACAAGTCCATGGGAAGCAGCGTGGCGCGGCGTGCGTCACCCTGCTAGTTTATGAAGGTTAGGCGTAGGGTCTTCTGCGCAGCGCTTAGGAAAAATCGTTGTCACGTACTAGCTCCCCCCAGAAAGGTTCCCGCAGGCCGCAGGGCAACCGCTTGTCGGACGCGCCGCCGCGTCCCGACAGCAATCCGTCCACGCGCGACTCGTTCTTCTCCTTCCGCGAGCTGGTTTCTCCCGAGGATCTATCGGTCGTCTTCCAGCCGATCGTCGACATGCAAGACGGGAGCTTGTTCGCTCACGAGGCGCTGGTGCGTTGTTCTCGTCCTGATCTGGTCAATCCGCTCGTGCTCTTCGAGCGCGCGGTGGATGCGGGGTGCGTGGGCCGACTTGGTCGCATGATTCGCGACATCGCGGTGCCGCTTTCCGGTAAGAAGCCGGTGTTCGTCAACGTGCATCCCCAGGAGCTGCAAGAAGGCTGGCTAGTGCGCCCGGACGATCCCATCTACTCGCACGACGCCGAGATTTTCCTGGAAGTGACCGAGTCCGTACCGCTCTCGCACTACGCGCTGTGCCTCAGCGTGCTGCGCGAAGTGCGCGCGCGCGGCGGCATCCAGCTAGTCGTGGACGACTTGGGCGCCGGCTACTCGAACCTGCGGCGCATCGCCGATCTCGAGCCACAAGTGGTCAAGTTGGATCGAGGGCTCATCATGGGTGTGGATCAGAGCAAGCGGCAGCAGCAGCTGGTATCGAGCGTGGTGCGTCTCTGTAACGATCTGCGCGCGCACGTGGTGGCCGAAGGCATCGAGACCGAGGGCGAGCTGTCGGCGCTGCGTGACACCGGTGCTCGTTATGGTCAGGGCTTCCTCTTCGCGCGCCCGGCTTACCCGATGCCGGCCGTCACCTGGCCGCCGAGCGCGCCGCGCCCCAAGCTCGATGGCTTTTCCGAAGCATGAGCTAGAGCAGGGCCTGGGCGTCGCTCAGCACCGCGTCGACGTGGCCATTGACCTTCACGCCGCGGTACGACTTCTTGATGGTGCCGTCGGCTCCCACCAAGAAGCTGCTGCGGATGATGCCCAGATATTCCTTGCCGTAATTTTGCTTCTTTCCCCACACGCCGTAAGCGCTCGCGAGCGTCTTGTCGGGATCCGAGAGTAGCGTGAACGGCAGCCCGTATTTCTGGCCGAATTTGGCGTGACTCTGTTCCGAGTCGGGGCTCACGCCGATCACACGCAGACCCTGCTGTCCGAAGCGACCGAAGTTGTCGCGGATGTCGCACGCCTCCTTGGTGCAGCCTGGCGTGTCGTCCTTCGGATAGAAATAGAGCAGGTAGGGTTTGCCGGCGAGCGACTCGGAGGTGACGTGCTCGCCCTTCTCGTCCGTGAGGTCGAAGCTCGGCGCGGCCTTGCCTGCTTCCGAGTCCATCAGTTTGACCGCCGCAGCGGCTGCGACTTGCTTCACTTTGGCCGCGACGTTCTGGACCGTCTCGAGAAGCGAGGAGCTCGCGCTCTTCTTCTCGACCTTGGCGACCTTGGCGATGGCAGGCTTTTCGACCTTGGCGATCTTCTTCGCACCCTTGGCGGCTTTCGCGATCTTCTTGGCGGCCTTCTTCACCACCTTCTGCGCCTCCTTGGCGGCCTTCTTCGCCGCCCTCTTCACCCTCTTGGCGGGCTTGGCTTTCGACTGGCTCTTGGTAGGCTTGGCTTTCGATTTCTTCTTGGCGGCCATCAGATGCTCCTCTGAAGCGCTACTTGACCATGATCGTGCGCAGGCTCACCATGAAAAGCTCTTTGGACCCCGGCTGCTTGCCCCAAATGCTGACCAAGTAGCGCCCGGCGCGCGGATTTTGCCCCAGGCCGATGTCGATCGAAAACCTGAGCCCCTCCAGCTTCACCGGCTTGGGCGTCTTGAATCCGGGGGGAAAGTACAGCGTCTGAGGCTCGGGGATGCGGTAGACGCTGGTCTCGTTGAGGTCCTTGGCCGCCTTGGGGCTGGGCGGGTCGATGCGCCCCAGACCCACGCCCCCGAACTGGAGTGGTTCGCGGACGTCGCCCGAAATCTTCAGCGTGACGTTGCGGGGTGCGTCGCGGGGCAGCTCCGAGTAGTCGCCCCAGTCGTCCACGAACTCCTGCGCCAGGCAGGGCTGGTTGACCGCGGCCGGCTGAGACAAACCGACGCCGACGCGATGGTGGCCGGGCTTGAGGATGTTGCGCCGGTGGCCGTCGTGGGGCGGCACCTCATCCATGAACATTTTTTGGAGCTGCTCGAGCAGGGCGGGGTCGAAGCGGGGGCTGGGGTCGAGCTCACGCGGCAGGCCGTCGAACAGGCAGGCTGCGTTCTCCTGGACGAAGTCTTCACCGCCGGCTTCGGTGTAGCGCTGCTCGGGGACGGAGCCGTCGGTTCCCCAATGAGCAGTGAAGCCATGCATGGCCATGTCGTCGGCGTGGCGCTGCGCGGCGATGCTTGCGACCGGATCGTGCTCGACGGGCTCGAGCCCGTGCTGCTGACGATCGCGATTGATCAGCGTGAGCATGTAAGCGCTCGCTTCAGTGAGCGCGGCCGGCTCGTTCGGGCGCGTCACCGGCTCGAGGCTGGAGCCCTGCCCGGTGGGGCCACAACCGAGCAGCAGCAGTCCCAGCGCGACGAGGCGGTGCACGCTCGCAGCTAACTGCGGTTTGCCGCCCAGCGCCAATCGGAAAGTCGATCCTAGCGTAAGCTGTAACCTAACAGCTCCATGCCCGACTCAGGCGTCGGTTGCTGATGACAGCCTCGACCGGTTTCGGTACCATCCTGGAAATCGTGTCGTCAGGATACAGACCACCTGGTAGTCCGTTGCTGCTCACGTAGCAGGCGACGGCCTTGGGGGCGGAGTCTGTCCTCACAATACCGAAACAGCTGGAAGGTCCGGCTGCGCCACCCTCACTGACCCAAGATCCCTTAGGAGGTCTGAAATGAAGCCCGTAAACCTCGCTGGAGTTGGCCTTGGCCTGACTGGTTTGTTCCTCCTCATCGCCTGCAGCGAGGAGGCGCCCGTTAACCCCGGAGCCGGGGGTACCTCCGGAGCCTCGACGGGCGGTGGCGGTGCCGGCACCGCGGGCTCGACGGCGGGCGGCGGCATGGCCGGCCTGGCCCCAGGCGGGTCGACCTCCGGCG
>DATEDZ010000082.1:0-13711 GCA_035281385.1 Polyangiaceae bacterium | reverse complement strand
CGCCCGTTTGCTGCGCGAGGCGCTCGAGCAGCGCCGGATCGGGGCGTGAGTCGGCGAAGGCCACGCCGCCGCGCTCGCAAGCGAAGTCGAAGCGCGTCGGGGGTGCGCTGCCGACCCGCACGGTAGCGGCGTAGCCACCTTCACTCAGCGTTCCGAGCGGCAGCGTTGCCGTTTCCACGCTGTCGCCCAGGCGCAGCGCCTTGTCGGGGATCGGATGATCGGGATCCGCGACGGCGCCCAGCTCCTCCAGGCTGACGGTGAGGTCGACCGCGGGGCCTGGCAGCCGCGTGATGCTGAGCTCGACCGGAACGCCCGCGCGGCACTCGTGGGTGAGCTCCAGCCGCGCCGATTCATAGCGCGGGTCGCGCATCAGCCAGCCTACCAAGCCCTCCCATAGCGCGCTGTAGGCGCGCCCGGCGCCGCGCTCGCTGAGGTCGCTCCATTCGAGCAGGTGTGTGCCGTCGACCGCGAGCGCGATCGAGCGTCCGTCGCCGGCCTCGCCGAGCGACAGCACCGGCATTGGCGTCTCGCCGGCGCGCCGCTCCGGGTGCTCCCAGAGCACGATCGAGCCGGGACGAATCGCGCCAATCGTGTTGGCGCCCTGCATTGGCGGCAGCTGGTCACCGAGCAGCTCGCGCACGCCGCGTAGCGCCGGAGCTGCCCGGCCGGCCTCGGTGATGCGCGGCTCGAATGGCGCGGTGTCGAAGGGCGCTCCGCGCACCGGCAGCGTTGCCGGGAGGACGTCTGCCAGCGGGCTGCCCGCGTAGCCACCGCCCATGAAGGCCGACGGGCCGCCGACCATGATCAGGCCGCCGCCCGCGCGCACATAGCGGGCCAGCGAGCTCAGGTGACGCTCGAGCTTGTATTCGATCGCGTCGATGTCTTGCAGCACCACCGCATCGAACGACGGCAGGTGCTCGGTGAACAGCTCGTCGACCGGGAACGGGATGAGTGAGAGCTCGGAGTCCTGGGTGACCTGCGCGCGGTCGCTCTCGGTGCGCAGAATGAAAAAAGCGATGAGGTCGATCGATTCATCGGCCTTGAGCCACATGCGCAGGGCGCGTACATCGTAGGTCGGGCGGCCCGCGACGTGCAGCACGCGCACGCGCTCGCGCGTCACGTCGAAGGTCAGGATGCGCATGTCGTTTTCCGGCACCTTGTCGCCCTCCGGTGCCTGCAGCCGTACGCGCACCAGCCGCCGTCCCGCACGGTCCAGGGTGAACGGTAGCTCCAGCGTCGCGATGCCTTCACGGACCTTGGCGACGCCCTGCGCCAGCAGCATTGGGGGCTCTCCGTGCAAGAGCTCCTCGACCGTGAGCGGCAGCTCGTCACAGCTCAGTCCTCCCGAGCAGCCAATGGTCAGCTGCAGGGCCAGCTTCTGGTGCGCGACCGCGGCACCGGCGGTGGCCGCGCGACGGATGCTGGCATCGGGCGGTGCGGTCTCGGCGACGCGCAGCGTGTGGATCGGCGCGCTCAGGCGCTGGCCGAGCGCGCGCAGCTCATCTGGCGTCGCGCGCTCGCTGGGGCTGCTCAGGCGACCATCGCTGATGACCACCACGGCCTTGGGGCGCTCGCCGGGGGCCTCGGCCAAGTTGCGCAGCGCGCTCGTGAGATCGCTCTCGCTGGGACGAGGCGTGCCGGGCGAGCTGTCGTCGCTGTAGGGCGCGGCAGCGCCCTCACCGAAGCGCAGCACCTCGAGCCGCGCTTGCTTCAGGTGCTGGCGCAGGTCGCGTAGCACCTGGAGCGAGATCTCCCGGCGCGCGCGCTCCCCAGACTTCAGCTCCAAACGCCAGGAGTCGTCCAGCAGCACCACGACCTTCGGAAACAGATCGGTCCCGCGTGTCGTGACCAGCGTCGGACGCAGCACCACCGCCGCCACGAGCAGCGCCGCGAGCAGGCCGGTCACCGGCACGCCCCACGGCGCGTGGCGCATGCGCGCTTCCAGCAGAGCCAGCAGCAGCCACAGCACCAAAAGCCCGGCCAGCGACCACAGCAGCCAGGGGCCGACACCGTCAGCGACGCTCAGGCCGCGCTGGCTCATCGGGACTGCGCTCGACGACGCATCAGAAATGGCGCGTGCACCTGGTCGTCCTTGTAGTCGGAGCACAGCACGTACATCGCGATGTTGACGGCAAAGCGGATGGCGTGCTGCCGCTGCTGGAAGCTCGTGGGCTCGGTGGGCAGCGAGTACGTGCCGTCCTCGCCGCGCGAAAGCGCGCCGAGTAGATCGTGAGCCAAGAGCAGCACCTGCGCATTCTTGCCGCGCACGATGGCGTCGATCGTCGCGGGACCCAGCACGCGTCCCACCGGGCGATCGACGATGTAGAACGTCTTGTACAGTACGTGCGACGCGTCGAGCCGCACCGGCGGAGATTCCGGCAATACGCGGGCCAGCTCACGACGCACCGAGCGACCGAAGGCGCCGGTTTGTGGCTCGGAATCGTCGACCACCAGCACGCCGCCGAGCCGGATGAACTTGGACAGCCCGCGCCGCTCCGCCATACTCAGGCTGCCTACATCGGAGGAACCGGCCCAGATCGCGAATGGTTCGCTGCAGAGCTCGGGCCGATCCAGCGAGACCTCCTTGGGCAGCAGGCGTGCGGGCGCACTGGTGCGGTTCATCAGTTCCATCGACCAGGCCGAGACCGCAGTGCTGCGTGGCACCGGCAAACGCTTGCCGCCCGCCACGATCAAACGCGGGTTGAAGGCGCCGACTTCACCGAACGCGTCGGCCCGGGCCGCAGCCGCGAAGGCGGCAAGGCCCGAGAGCACCACAGCGCGCCGCGAAGTTCGGAGGTTTTTCACGCTCGGAGCTTTCAATCGAAATCCAGAACGCGCCAGATGCCGGCCTCGCGCTTGAGCTTGATCAGGTGCCCGCTCGGTAGCTGCACCTCGGCCATGTCGCCATTGACTTGGATGTCGAGGGTTTCGGGATGCTCGAGCCCGCTCACCAAGGAACCGATGTCGGATTCAATCGTGCTCTCGGAGTCGCTGGCCAGCACCGCCATCAGCGCGGGGTAGCTGCGACGCGACAGCGCGCGGCGCAGGCCTGAGAGCGCCTGACTGGGCGTGCGCGGGCGCGCGGGGAGCAGACTGGCCGCATCCATGCGGAACAGCCCGTCCTCCAGCACCAAGATCGCGCTCTCACCGTCACTGAAGCGCGCCTCGGCGCTGGCTTCCACGCGCGCGGCGCTACCCTCGATGGCGCGAGCGGTGCGCCGCAGCTCCTGCTTCGACTCGCGCACCAGTTGCTTCGTGCCGGCGGCGCCCAGCGTCCGCTGTCCCTCCGGGGTCAGCAGGGCGTAGACCGCGTCCGCGTCGCCGCGCTGCACCGCGCTTGCATAAGCGTGGGCTGTAACTTTCGGATCCGGAATCTTCTGGCTCGCGCAGCCGAGCGCAAGCATTCCCAGCGCTGGCGGGACCAGCCGGATCGAGGCCTGAAGGGCTTTTCTAGGGGCGCTCCACATCGGCCACGAGGACAGTGCTAGCGAAAGGGATGCCTCTTGGCTACCTTTTCGGGTCAATGAAGGCCTGGCTCGGCTTGGCGCTGGTGCTTACCGCCTGTGGCGGCCCGCCCCCCCGTGCTCCGAACCCCACGCGCCCGCTCGACGAGCGCCGTGCCATCGAGCTGATCATCCAAGCGTTTCGGGAGGAGAAGGACCACCCAGTGCCCGGCACGACCATTGCGCTGACGGAGAGCAAACAGATTCACATCGACGTCGGCGCCAAGGATCGCAAGTACGGTGTCGCCTACGTGACGGCGGGCGAACGCCTGGAGCTCGGCACCGCGCTGCCCGACAAGGACCCGGCCATGGGCGACGCGCTGCAGCTCGTTTCCGGTCTGGGTGAGGACGGCGACGCTCGCATCCTGGTCCTGCGCGACAGCGACTACCTGTACGATGATCACGTCGGCGACGAGCACGAGCAGCAGTCGGTGACCGCCGAGCTCAAGCTGAAGCGCGACGTGCATGACTTCATCGTGCGCGCGCACGCGGAGAAGTGGCCATGAGCGCTGCGATGAGCAAGCGCGAGCAGAACGCGCGTCATTTCATGGCGGCCGCGGCGACGCTGGCCGCCCTCGGTGTGGCTACCAACCTGGACGGTGGCGATAGCACTCTGCCCAAGCTCATCGCAGGGGCAGGACTCATCACGCTGATCTGGAGCATCCACCGCTTCGGCCGCCTCGGCCCTCAAGAGCCCATCGTCTTTTCCGCCCCCGAGCCCGAAGCTCCCCGCAAAAAGAAAAAGAAGAAAAAGCGCCCCGCGGAAGAAGCCGAAACCAAGCCCGACGACGCGAAACCCGACGACGCTAGCTGATCAGCCCGCGGTTCCGTCCCCTCGTCCGGCGTCGTGACATGGCTCGGCGAGCGCGCACGCGCGAGCCTGGATCCACTTCAACCGACCTTGGCACGATCAGATCACGATCGCCCAAGGAGAAAAAGCCTCAGGCGAGCCGGCGAGGCCGGGCGCCTAACCCGGTTCAAGTCAGCTGAGTCGCAGGGCGCAATATGCGGAGTGCGGAGGAGACCAAGAAGCACTCGCATCCGGGTTACCCGCGGCTAGAGAGGCGGAAAGGCCCTCAGTCATAATATTCATTACCCAAGTGCGTGATGAGCTCTTCGTTCATCAGCCAACGGAGCGTATTCTTCAGCTTCATCGATTGGATGAAGATGTCGTGCTCGGGGTAGAGGCCCGGCGCGGTTTGCGGGCTCTTGAAGTAGAAGCTGAGCCACTCTTGCACGCCGCGGAAGCCGGCGCGCTTGCCCAGGTCGCTGAATAGCGCCAGGTCGAGCACCAGCGGCGCCGCGAGGATCGAGTCGCGGCACAAGAAGTCCACCTTGATCTGCATCGGGTAGTTGAGCCACCCGAAGATATCGATGTTGTCCCAGCCTTCTTTGGCGTCGCCACGCGGCGGGTAATAGTTGATGCGCACCTTGTGATAGATGTCGCCGTAGAGCTCCGGATAAAGCTCGGGCTGCAGGATCTGCTCGAGCGCGCCGAGCTTGCTGACCTCTTTGCTCTTGAAGCTGCCCGGGTCGTCGAGCACCTCACCGTCGCGGTTGCCGAGGATGTTGGTCGAAAACCAGCCCTTCATGCCCAACATGCGCGCCTTGAAGCCGGGCGCGAGGATGGTCTTCATCAGGGTCTGGCCGGTCTTGAAATCCTTGCCGCACACCGGCGTCTGCGTCTCGCGCGCCAGCTCCAGCATGGCGGGCACATCGACGGTCAGGTTCGGCGCGCCGTTGGCGTAGGGCACGCCTTCTTTCAAACACGCCCAGGCGTAGAGCATGGAGTTGGGAATGTTGGGGTCGTTTTCGAGCAGGCCTTTCTCGAAGGCCTTGATGGACTGGTGTACCTCGCTCGCTTCGAGGTAGATCTCGGTCGAGCCACACCACACGCAGACCGCGCGATCGGTGCCGTTGTTCTTGATGAAGTTGCGGATGTCGACCCGGAGCTGCTCGACGATGTCGGCCTTGGTCCCGCCGGTCTTGACGTGTGTGCCGCTAAGGCGCTTGACGTACTCCGGATAAAAGGCCGCGGTCATCGGCTTGATCGCCGCCAGCTCGTCCTTGATCGGATCGATGTGCTTCGAGTCCAGCACCTCGGCGTGCACGGCCGACTCGAGAGCGTTGTCGGGGAAGAGATCCCAGGAACCGAAGACGATGTCGTCGAGCTGGGCGAGCGGCGCAAAGTCCTTGATCTTGGGCGCGCGGTTGTCGGTGCGCTTGCCCAGCCGAATCGTCCCCGTCTGAGTCAACGAACCGACCGGGGACGCCAGGCCCTTGCGGGCCAGCAGCACGCCGGCGATCAAAGTCGTGGACACCGCGCCGAGGCCCGGCAAAAGTACCGCCAGCTTGCCTTCGGGTTTCTTGATCTTCTCGGGTCGCTTCATCGCACAGGCTCCTATATTGCGGCGCGGTCGTAGCAAGCGCCATGCCCGCACGCAACGCGGGCATGGCGTAAATCTCGCGCGGAGCGCTTCATAGGTCCGCCATGGTCGAAGCGGCAGTGCTCCTGGTGGCAGGCGTTGGCTCCCGGCTCCGCCCCATCACCGACACGCGGCCCAAGGCGCTCGCGCCGGTGGGTGGTGAGACGATTCTGGGCCGCGCCGTGCGGCTGCTGCTGGATTTCGGTGTTTCTCGCCTGATTCTGGCCACCGGCTACCGGCAGGACGCGGTGCGGTCTGCGCTCGGCGGGCTTGCCTGTGAGGTCGTGCTGTGTCCGAACCCGCGTTACGACACCACGCAGAATTCTGTCTCCCTGGCGCTATGTCGTGAAGCGGTGGGCGGGCGCTCTTTCTTCAAGCTGGACGGCGACGTGGTCTTCGATCCGGAGCTGCTCGAGCGCATCGCGGCGGGCGAGGCCGAGCTGGTTGCCGGTGTGGATTCGGGTCGCAAGCTCGACGCCGAAGCCATGAAAGTCGTTGTCTCGGGTGAGCGCATCGTGCGCTTCGGCAAGGCCGTCCCGCTCGCCGCGAGCCACGGCGAGAGCATCGGGATCGAGCGCATCAGCGCCGGTGCGTCGACCAAGCTCTTCGAGGCGCTCGACGAGCGCATCACAGCTGGCGTCACCGACCTCTATTACGAGGACGTGTACTCGCAAATGATCGAGCGCGGAGAGCTCTCGGCTAGCGCCGCCGACGTTTCGGGCCTGCGCTGGACCGAGGTCGATACCTTCGAGGATCTGGAAACGGCCCGGAAGCTTTTCGGGTCTCCGACTGCGTAAACAGCGACGCAGCGCGGCGCGTCGCGACCGCCCGTCCCGAATGTAGGTAAATGTCGAGAATTCAACCTCTTCCTCCGCCATTATCCCGGGTCGGGTGAACAGGTGGGCTCGTGCCGGGAACCATCCATCGGTGTCGTCAATTTGCAACACTGTGAGCGGGCCGCGACACCGAGATCAGACCCTAAATCCGCGAATCAAAAAGGATTTGCCCGGTTTGACCAGTGCATGCTAATTGCAGAATCCACTAGCTTTGATGGAGGCAGACTTGCGACCAACCAGTGCCGCCCGCGTGACGCGAGCCATCGTCCTCGCCGCCGGTCTCGGCTCCCGCCTCACCGAGGGTGGGGACATCACTCCCAAGCCCCTGCGCCGTGTGGCAGGCGTGCCCCTCGTCGTACGGGTGCTCCGCACGCTGGAGTCGGCGGGGATCGAGCACGCGGTGGTCGTGATCGGGCACTGCGGGGAGCTCATCAAGGACGCGGTGCGGCAAGCAGCCGAGCTCGGCCTGCACGTGAGCTTCGTCGAAAATACCGACTACCTGAAGAAGAACGGAGTCTCGCTGCTGGCAGCGGCGGGGTTCATCGACCAGCAATGCCTGCTGACCATGTCGGACCACCTCTATTCACCGGAGCTGGTGCGCCGGCTGCTGAGCGCGGAAATTCCGGCGGACGGCGCTGCGCTCGCGGTGGACTACGACATCCCGCGCTGCTTCGACCTGGACGACGCCACCAAGGTGGCGGTGGAGCGTGGTCGCATCGTGCGCATCGGTAAGGAGCTGCCAGCCTATGACGCCCTGGACACCGGCGTGTTCCGCATCGGGCCCTCACTGGTGGCGGAGCTGTCGCGGGTGGCCGAGCAGAACGGCGACGCCTCGCTCAGCGACGGCGTGCAGGCGCTCAGCCGCCGCGGCGTGTTCGCCGCCGTGGACGTGGGCGAGGTGCGCTGGATCGACGTGGACACGCAGCCGGCTCTCGAGCGCGCGGAGGCCATGCTGCGCGTGTTCGGTGAGGACCTGGGCGACGAGCCTGGCAGCGGGCCTGGCTCGCAGATCGATGCCGAGGCCATCGAGATGTTCGCGCCGACCTGGGTGCGGGCCGCCAAGCCCTACGACGAGCAACATTTTGCGGTCGCGGAGCGCAAGGGCGTGGCGCGCATGATGTCGAACGAGAGCCCATTTCCGCCTAGCCCGCGCGTGATGCAGGCCATCGTGGACGCGGCCAGCCGCGGCAATCACTATCCCGGTGGCAGTAAGGGCCTGTCTGACAAGATCTCGCGGCGCGAGGGCCTGCCGAGCGGCAGCGTGCTGTTCGGCGCCGGCTCGACCGAGCTCATCGACGTGGTGATCCGCACGTTCGTCGGCCCGGGCGAAGAGGTGCTGCTCAGCGTGCCGACCTTCAGCATGTACGAGGCGCGCACGCGCGTGACGGGCGGCATCCCGGTGCTGGTGCCGATGACCGACACGCACGAGCACGATCTGGGCGGTCTGATTCGCGCGGTCAACGAGCGCACCAAGGTGATCTTCCTCTGCTCGCCCAACAACCCCACTGGCAATCGCATGTCGCGTGAGGACTTGCGGCGCATGCTGCGGCTCGGCCTGCCCACGGTGATCGACGAGGCTTACTTCGATTTCGAGAGCGACGGCTCGTCGACCGGCCTTCTGGCGGAGTTCCCCAACGCCATCGTGCTGCGCACCTTCTCCAAGGCCTTCGGTCTGGCGGGCATGCGTCTCGGCTACGCGCTGGCGCATCCGGTCGTGGTGCGGCTGCTCTCGCGCGTGAAAGTGCCGTGGAACGTCCCCGGCATCGTGCTAGCGGCCGCGGCGGCCGCGCTCGACGATCAGGCCGAGTTCGAAGCCCGGCGCGAGGAGCTGTCCAGCGGGCGCGTCGAGCTGTTCCAGGCGCTGTCCAAGGTGCCGGGACTTTCGCCGGTGCCGGGCGAGGGTAACTTCGTCCTGATCGACGTGTCGCGCACCGGCCTTCCGGCGGAGCGGCTGGTCGAGCAGCTGCTGGAAGAGGGCGTGCTGATTCGATCGCTGACCGTGCACCACGCCGCCAAGAGCTATGTGCGGGTGACAGTGGGCGCGCGGGAGCAGAATCAGCGCTGTGTCCGTGCCTTCGAGCGCGTGCTGGGTCGCAGCCCGCGTCGCGAGCCACGCCCGCTCAGCGCCGGCCCCAGCGACGCCGAGTGAGCGACTGAGTGGCTGGGTTCTGGTCCGGTTACTGGCAGAGCCTGAAATCGGTCGAGGTCGAGGAACCGGTCGATCTCTACGTGCATCGGCCGCTGGCTTACGTGCTGGCGCGCTCGCTGCTCAATACGCCCGTCTCGCCCAATCTCATTACGCTACTCTCGTTGGGGGTCGGCCTCTACGGGGCTTACTTCGTCACGCAGTCGAGCCCGCATCACTTTCAATGGGCTGCGCTCTTTTGCTTCATCGCCACGGTGCTCGATTGCGCGGACGGACAGCTGGCACGATTGCGCAAGACCTCGTCGGTCATCGGTCGCATGCTGGACGGTACCACCGACGTGCTGGTCAGCGGCTCTGTCCTCTTGGCGGTGACCTACGTGATGTTTCAGCGTTACGTGACCAGCTGGTGGCACGGCGTGCTGGCGATAGCGTTGACGCTGCTGATGATCGTCTCGACGTCGGTCCAGACCACGCTCTTCGACCACTACAAGACCATCTACATGAAGGTCACGGTGCCCGGCTTCAAGGAGGCCGAGTCGTACGCGGTTGCGCGCCGCAACTGGGAGCAGGAGAAAAATCTGTCGCTCTTCATGCGCTTCAATTGGTGGATGTACCTGAATTTCGTCGGCAACCAGGGCGCGGCGGTGAGGCGCTTCGATCCGAGCACCGTGACCGAGTTCTCACTGCTCGGCGAATACGACGAGAGCCGGCTGCCTGCATTTCGTAAGCAAGCTTGGCCGATGATGCGCACGTGGAAGCGCTACTTCGGCTGGGGCTCGCTGCAGATCTGCATCACGCTTTCCTTGCTGCTCGAGGTTCCCGAGTACTACATCCTGCTGCGGATCACGCTGTATAACCTCGTGTTCTACGGACCGCTGCGCAGCCGCCAGCGTGTCGCCTCACGGCGCACGATGGCGGCGCTCGGCCTAGCTCCCGCCGCTGATTGACTGGCGCGGCGCGGGGGTCGACGCGATGGCTGTCATGGCCAGTCGGCGCCAGTGATCTTGGCCGGTGCGCGGGCGCTCCGTGCCGGGATGGTGCCAAAGCCCCTGCCCGGGCGCGCGCGTCACGTTTCATCCAGGCTCGGCGTCAGTGGTCTGCTGATCGGTTTTTCATACGTGGCTCGAATTTGCCCTGCGCAAGTTGACACCGCCGAGGGTTTTAGAGTCGATGGATATCTGTCGAGAGCGAGGACGTCGTTGGTTGCTAGTGCCGTTCTGCAGCGGGCTTCTGCTCGCGTGTGGCTCCGAAACGGCGCCGCTGGAGCAAGCGCCCGAGGCCGCGCCCTCGCCCGCGACGAGTGCCGCGCCGTCAGCGGCCCCCGCAATAGGGCCGCGCGGTGGGCTCAGCTCGCTCGGGCTAGCCTCGCGCCGAGCGCTCGACGAGCTTCCCGCCGCCGAGGTAATGGCGAGCGGGAAACAGGGCCTACCCGTGTTCGTCCGCGGTCGCCTGGGCAAGCTCGCAGCGGCCGGCCGCGCATTGACGCACGACGACCTGAAGCCGGTGCTGCCGTCGATCGCTGCTGTCTTTGGCGTGCAGGCTCGGGATTTACGCACGACGAAGGTTGACGTCGACGCGCTGGGGCAAACACACGTGCGCCTCAAGCAGAGCATCGCGGGCCGTGACGTCGTCGGGGGTGACTTGGTGTTGCACGTCGACCGAGACGGAACCGTATTTGCCGTCAACGGCACCGCGCAAGGCGAGGATGCGGAAACGCCACACGACGTCAGCATCGACGCCTCGGCAGCAACGCAAACTGCGCTGCATTTTGCGGGAGGCGGCGCCTTGGTGGCGGCGGCGGCGGACCTGAAATACGTGATGGCAGCCACGACGGGGGCGCTGCGCTTGGCTTGGGAAGTGCCAGTACGGGGTACGAACGGTCGGCAAGAACAGCTTTGGAATCTGGTCTACGTCGATGCGACGGACGGCAGCATCGTGAACAACTTGCCCAAAATTCATCGCGGTCTGTCGCGCGCTCTGTACACGGGCAATGGCGAGAACAAAGGGCGGGGCGACTTCCTGTTCGGAGAAGAAGGCCCCTCGGACTACACGAATCCTGGCGCCAACGACAACTATTGGCTGCTTGGCAGCGCGTGGGAATTTTACTTCAAAGTGTTCGGCCGCGACTCTTGGGACAACCAGGGCCACGAGATCATCAGCACCGTCGACACCGGCGGGGAAAGCATCAACAATGCCGCCTGGAACGGTGAGCAGCTCTTTTTCGGGGCGGGCGACAACAACGTCTTCGCCAACTTAGCTACCTCCAGCGATGTCGTGCTGCACGAGTACACGCACGCTATCATGCAGAGCGAGTCCGATCTGGCCCTTGTCGGAGAGCCTGGCGCCATCAATGAGTCGATGGCCGACATCTTTGCCGCGATTTACGACGATTGGTCGAAAGGTGGTTACGACGCGTGGACCTGGCTCGTGGCCGATGACGTGAGGACACCCAACGGCCCTGACGACGACGCGCTGCGCTATTTGAACGATCCGCCTCGGGACAACCGTTCCGTAGACAACTTCCAAGCTCGCTTGTATCCCTGGGATTGCGAGCCGGACGAGTCGAACGACTACTGCGGTGTCCACGGCAACGCGGGGATTTCGAGCTTGGCCTTTTACTTGGCCGTCGCCGGCGGCACTCGTCAGGGCGTCGTCGTTACGCCGGTCGGTATGGCACAAGCCCGGTGGATCTTCTACCGCGCCGCGATCCACTATTTGACTAAATTCGAGACGTTCTCCGCGCTTCGAGCAGCCACCGTGCAATCCGCTCGAGACCTCTACGGAGCCACCGCTGCGGCTCGCATCGGAACGGCTTGGGACGCTGTGGGTGTTTACAACCCGCCCGTTAACGACAACATCGCCAGCGCGACGACGATTGGCTCGCTGCCGGCGGACCTGTACGGCGACACCTCGACTGCGTCGACCGAATACCTCGAATTTGGCAAGGATCAGCCCAGCGTTTGGTACAAATGGACCCCAGCTCGTTCGGGCGTCGTGACCATCAATATCACGTCCCCCGGCATGGCACCGTCGGTTCGACTCGGGGTGGGTACCACGGTAGATCAGACTGGTGTCGGCGAGGGGCTCGACGCCAGCCCGCTTCGAGTAGCCGTAGTCGCGGGAAGCACCTACGCGCTCCAAGCCCGCAGCCCTCGGGCGCAAGGCGATCCCTTCGATCTTAGCCTCGTCGAAGCCAGCGACACCGTCTTTTACCTCAGCGATCTAGCCTGGAAATCGGCCACGAATGGTTTCGGCGGCGTCGAGCGTGACAAGAGCAACGGGCAGTCGGCGAGCGGTGATGGCACGACGTTGACCTTGAACGGAACGGCGTACAGCAAAGGTCTGGGCGTGCATGGCGCTTCTGACGTGCGCTACGATCTGGCCCAGAAATACGAGCGCTTTCTGGCCTCGATTGGCGTCGACGACGAAGTAGGTTCGAGCGGCTCGGTCGTGTTCCAGGTCTTTGCCGATAGCGCCAAGATTTACGACAGCGGGACCATGACCGGCAGCAGCACGACCAAGAACGTCGATCTGAACGTCGCGGGCAAGAGCGAGCTACGCTTGGTGGTCACCGACGCAGGTAACGGCAACGGCTCCGATCACGCCGATTGGGCCAACGCGCGCGTCACGCCGAACGGCGTCACGGACGTGCTACCCCCTACGGCTCCGACCAATGCCTTCATCAGCTTCGTCGAGCCGACGGCGGCCGGCGTTACCTGGCGGGAGTCGACCGAGAGCTCTCCCGGCTTGATGTATCAAGTCATGCAAGGAACCAAACAGCTCGGCGGCACGACGAACGCGCGGCCCTACCTCCAACTCCGCGGACTGACACCCGGCGCGCGCTACGATCTCACTATCCGCGCCGTCGATGCTGCGGGCAACATCTCAGGTCCGAGCAACGCCCTCGTGCTGCAAATGCCAGCGCGAGCGAGCGGCAATGGGTTGATGGGAGAATACTTCGCCGGCATGCGCTTCGATGGCTTGCCGAAGGCGTCGATCGCCGGCGCGGTCAACTTCAACTGGAGTGGCTCACCAGCCACCAACGTACCGGCCGACTACTTTTCGGCGCGCTGGAGCGGAGAAGTCACGCCCGCCTTCACTCAGACCTACACGTTTTACGCTCGCACCGACGATGGTGCTCGGCTCTGGGTCGACGATCGGCTGCTGATCGACAAGTGGGTGAACCAAGGCGCCACCGAATGGAGCGGCAGTGTCGCGCTGGAGGCCAACCGTCGCTACGCCATCCGTCTCGAGATGTATGACGCGACCGGCTCGGCCGTGGCGCAGCTGTCTTGGTCGAGCTCAAGCCAGCCCAAGCAGATCATTCCCGTGAGTCGCCTGTCGCACTGACACGACCTGACCCGCACCGCGTCGCGAGGTGGCTCTAGAGATCGGTCATGACCTCGTTCAGCTCGAGGATGGTCTTGTCCTGGGTACCGGTGATGCGCACGCGGTACTCGGTGCCCGAGTCGAAGGGCTGGTTGGGGTACAGGATGTAGTAACTCTCCCCGTCGTCCAGCCACTGGTGGGGCAGGGGATCACAAGCTGCGCTCGCGAAGATCTCGTGCGACTGCACCTCGAAATCCTGCGCGTACAGGTGCGTGTCGCAAACTCGATAGGGCGGCTCAAGTCCCCAAGTAGCGTGCACGTGGTCTGAAAACGGCCTGAGAGCTCCGCTGCTCGAGAACGTGCGCAACCCAGCCTGCACTGCGTCCCAGCGCGAAGAGCAGCGCCGCCGAGCCGGGCGCCATACCCAATGCGCGGGTCAGAGCCACCAGGCCAAAGTCAACGGTCGCCGGC
>DATEDZ010000081.1:0-9793 GCA_035281385.1 Polyangiaceae bacterium | reverse complement strand
ACGTCATGCCCATGGCTTTTTTGAAGCGCTTGGCGTCGGCGAACATGTCCACGTTGGTAAAGACGTAGGTGGCAGCTTGCGTTTTACCGCCGCCGGCGATGCCCGCGAGCTTTTCGATGGCGGGGTCCTCGTAGCGTGATTTGTGGCCGGCGGGGCCGGGCAGGCGATAGTAGGCGACCTCGCGCTGCGACAGGCCCTGATGCAGCGGATCACGCGCCGAGAGCGTGTTGGTCTCCTCCGCGAGGTCATCGGCGTCATCCGGCTTCCAGGCGGGGCCGGGCTCGAAGACCACGGTATCGAACTGCTTGCGGACGCTCTTCAAGAAGTCGCGGAGGGCAGTGCGGTTGGCCCGGCTGCTGGTGAAGTCGGGCGGGGCCACGAAAACGGCGGCTTTGGACTCGAGCTCCTTGGCCACCTCACCGAGGGTGCGCAGCGCGGTCTCGACCACCTTGCCTTCGCGAAAGCCCTCCTGCGCGATCTGCCGCGGACCCAGGAGCGCGAACTCGAAGCCCTGAGGGGCCTCTCGGCGCCAGCGCCGAACGGTCCCAGGGCCGGGCACGGCCATGTGCGTCTCCTGAACTTCGACGAAGAGGTACTCTTTGAAATAACGCGTCGCCGGGACGGCGAATCCGGCGCAGCCAACGACCATCATGATTGGCGCAGACGGTAACACACGGGAGCTAGTGACGCTCGCCCGCGCGCGCTGATTTCGAGAGGCTAGCCCCAGATGACTGTCAGAAGAGCTCCGGAAATCGCGCGGCCCCGCCGCCGACGCTTCATGAAGCGTCGGCGCGGGGCGGTCTCCTTTTGGGCGCTAGCGCTGGGCTCATTCGGTCGGGAAGCACTCTGCTTCGCAGTTCGCGGTCATCCGAGCTTCGCCAATCAGCACGCCGGTCTCGTCGTTCAGGAGCCCGTCCGCACAATCGTCGCACATCACCGAGCACTCTTGGAGCAGCATGTCCAGGTCGACTGCGTTGGCCACGCCAGCCTTATAGCAATCGGAAACGCACACGAATTGTCCCGGCGCGCCCTCGGTTGCCCCGACGCTGCACGCCGTGTGGGGCGCTTCGCCGAAGCAGGTCTGGTAGGCTGGGCACGCCTTCAGCTTCACGCAGGCGATGCAGGCGCTGTCACCAGCAACGGCGTCGCAGGTCGGCTCGACCGTCGGCGTCGGAGCCTCGTCGGCAGGTCCCTGGCAGATGCCGGGCACGAAGCCGCTAGGCGGAGCGCCGCCCATCCCGGGGTCGCCGCCGTCGGTGGTCGGGGCGCCGCTGGAATGGGTGCCACCGCTGCCGGCGCCGCCGCTAGACTTGCCGCCGGTGGACTTGCCGCCGGTGGTGGTGCTGGTACCTCCATCACCGCCCTCGATGATGTCGGTATCGTCGTCGTTGCCGTCGCCTGAAGAGACGACGCACGCGCTCGCCAAGCAGGCGGTGACGCCGGCGAGGAAGGCCCACTTCAGTACGCCATAAGAAGACTTCGTCTGCATGTCAGAGCTCTCCGGAAGGTAGGGACACCAGCAGGCCAAGCGACGCGAGGTCGCACCTACCCGTCTGGCTGGGGAAGCAAGGTTACCCAGGATCGACGGGAAGCGTTGCACGTTATTCGCCCGGGAGCCCCCAAGCCTTCCCTAGGCGGCTTTTGATCTTAGGATCCGCCGGGTTTGGGAAAGCCTGGCTTTACCGGCGCGGGGCTCTCGATCGGCGCCTTCTCTGCGCTAGGCGTGGCTTCCGGCTGTGCGGCCGGCTCAGGGCTCTCGGTCCCAGCCCCGGCCTGAGTCTCGGTCTTGGTCTCGGGCTCGGCCTTCTTCGCTAGCTTCCGATAGCGGAACGCAAACCCAACGCTCAGCGCCGAAACGAGCCACCACGGAATATCACCCCAAAGGGTGTACGGGGTCTTGCCCTTGAGCCAGCGTAGCGTCGCTCGCTTCGTCTCTTCTTCGAAGGGCTGGGTGTGCGAGATGACCCGGCCTGCCGGATCGATGAAGGCACTGACGCCACTGTTGGTGGACCGCACGAAGAATTTCCGCTGCTCGACTGCGCGCAGCTTGGCGAGCGCCAGGTGGATCCAGGGCTGGGTGCTGTCGCCAAACCACGCGTCGTTCGTGAGGTTGGCCAAAAGCTCCGGCTCGCCGTCGTTCATCAGGCGATTGACGAAACCGGGCAGCACGTCCTCGTAGCAAATGACCACCGCGATGCGCCGCTCACCCAGGTTTAGCGGTTTGCTGTAGGTCGTCCCGGGCGTGAAATGGCCCGAGTGCGGTGACCACTCGTAGAGGATCGGAAAGGTCTCGCCGAAGGGCAAGTATTCACCAAATGCCAGCAAAAGCTGCTTGTCCAGCCGACCTATCACCTTGCCCGAGCGGTCCGTGAGCAGCGCCGAGTTGAACAGCACGTATTCTCGAGCGTCGTCTACGTGTTTGACCAGCACGCTGCCGAACAGCGCCGGCACCTCGAGCTTGGTCGTGAAGTGGCTCAGGGCAGTGGCGACCTCCTCCTCCTGCACCGGGGACATGACCGAGGTCTCGCTCCACACCACGAGGTCGAGGGGGCCCTGGGCCTTGAGCCGCTCCGTCGCACGCAGGTGACGGCTCAGGCCTTCGCTCTTCTTCTTGCGCTTGCCCATCAGGCTCATGTTGGCCTGAACCAAGCCGACCTCGAGCTTGTCGGCGGCGGCGCTGCGCGCGTCCACCATCGGCACTCGGATCAGGCCGTAGACCGTGGCCAGGATCGGCACCGCCGCGAGCCCGAGCACGCGTCGATTGATCGGGCGTTTTTCGAGCCGCGCCAGCACCAGCTCGGCGAGCAGGTAGTTGACCGCGACCAGCACCATCGACACCGCGATCGGGCCGCCGAGCTCGGCCACCTGCAGCAGCGGGATCAGCTGATGCACCGTGGCGCCGTAAAACCAAGGGAACAGCAAGGGAAACAGCAGCTCGCTGGCCGCAAACCCCAGTGCCAACGCGACGCCGCGGCCCCAGCCCCGCTGCTCACCGCGCGTCGCGAGCCAACCGAACAGTCCGATGCGCCCCGCCTGGTACCCGCAGAGGATGGCCTGAAACAGCCAGCGCAGGGGCAGTGGGAAGCCGCTAAACACCTCGAGCGTGTAGCTCAGCCAGTAAAAGCCGGTGATGGTCATGCCGAACCCGGCGGTAAAGCCCAGCCAAAAACCGTGCTTGGGGCGCTGCGCGGCGAGCGCGACGAACAGCGGCACGAGCGCCACGAAGGCCAGCGGCCACACATCGATGCCCGGAAACGCGATCCAATACAGCAGGCCGGTGAGAAAGCTGAGCGGATAAGCCACCCTGAGTGGCAACGGCACGGTCATGCTTCGCAACGAGCGAAGAGATAACAGGGAGACGGGGAGTCGGGGAGGTCGGAATGGAGAATTTGGGGTACAGGAATCAACAACCGACGTGTCAGGCTCGGGATGGGACGTCGTCGTGCTGCTCGAGCAACAAAAATCTCCCCGTCTCCCCGCCTCCCCGTTTGCTTCCGATCGAACAGCGCGGCTATCAGCCGCCCAGCGCTTTTTTGACCTTGTTCAGCACGTCGTCGATCTTGAACGGCTTGGTGATGTAATGACGCGCGCCGCTCTGGATCCCCTTGATCACGTCGGTCGCGCCGCTCTTGGCGGTCAGAAAAATGATCGGCACGTTCTTGAGCTCTGGGTTCTTACGCACCTCGGCCGCGACGCCGAGCCCATCCAGTCCGGGCATCATCACGTCGAGTAGCAGCAGAGCCGGGCGCGGCGACTTCGACGCCAGCGCGAGGGCGGCCTTGCCGTCGCGTGCTATCGCCACGTCGTAAGCGGGCGATAACACTTTCTCCAACATCGTCGCGATGGCCGGATCGTCTTCGGCGATCACGATGCGTTTGCGAATGCCAGGGGCTCCGGACAACTGCTCAAACTCCGTGAAATTTCCGCTGAAACGCGCGGGGCTCTGTCTGTGGTGACTACTCGGTCCTCTTGATGACGTGAAAGCCAAACTGTGTCTCGACAACGTCTGGGCTGAGCTCACCGGGCTTGAGAGCGAAAGCCGCATCCGCGAAGGGCTTGACCATCGCGCCCTTCTGAAACTTCCCCAGGGCCCCCGCGCGGTCTTTGGCGCCGGGCTCATCCGAGTACTGTTTGGCCAGGCCCGCGAAGTCCTGGCCCTTTTTGGCCTTGCCCAAGACCTCGGTCGCGAGCTTCTTCGCCTCTTCCTTGCTACGCGTGATGGTGGGTGCGGCGCGCATCGACCCCTTGTACTGGATCAGGACGTGGCTGGCCGCAATGCTGGGCTCCGCTTCGGGCGGCGGGGTGGGCGCGGCGGCCGGCGTGGGTGCCGGCTCAGCGCTGGCCGCTGCTGGCGCTTCTTCCGCGACGGCGGGCGGGGCGCCGCTACCCGGCTCGGTGAGCTGGGCACAGCCGCCGAGCACCCCGGCCAGGCCGAGGCCGAAACCGATGCGAGACTGAGTCATTAGGGCGATACCTAATGACGGTAGCCGTCTGATTTCAAGCGTGGAAAGCGCCAAGGCTTGCGGCAACCATGGGCCGAGCGCCATAGTCAGCCCTTCGAATGGCGAAAATCCTGCACATCGAGGACGATCCGGCCAACCGCCTGCTGGTCCGCAAGCTGCTGAGCTCGGCCGGCTTCGAGGTGGTGGAGGCGGCAGACGGCCTGGAAGGCGTGCGCAAGGCCCTGCAGGAGCGGCCGGACCTGGTGCTGGTCGACATCGCGATCCCGGGTCTGGACGGCTACGAGGTGACGCTGCGTCTGCGCTCGGAGCCGCAGCTGCGCGGCATGCCGATTGTCGCCATCACCGCCGAGGGCGACCGCGACACCAGCCTGGCGGTCGGTTGCGACGGCTTCTTGCAGAAACCCATCGACGCGCGCTCGTTCGCCGACAAGCTGCGTACCTACCTCGATGGCTGGCGCGAGACGACCGATCCAGACGCTACCGGCCAGCGCCTGCGCGCGCAGAGCCAGCGCATCGTGAGCCACCTAGAAGCGAAGGTGGCCGAGCTTTCGGGCATGAATCAGCGGCTTTTGGAGCTGGATCAGGCCAAAAAGGAGTTTTATCGCAACATTTCGCACGAGCTCGCGACGCCCATGACTCCGATCGTCGGCTACCTGAAGCTGCTGATCGATGGCGAGCTCGGGGACCTGTCCACGCCTCAGCTCAAGAGCCTGCGCGCGATGAGCGACTGCGTGCACCGGCTGCGGCGCCTGATCGACAGTCTGCTCGACGTGACCGCGCTCGAAACGGGACGCATGCGCTTCGCGCAGCGCGAGTACGATCTGGCAGAGGTGGTCCAGAAGGCGTCGCGCCAGCCAGCCTTCGAAGACGGTCGCATCCACCTCGTGGCGGATCTGCCCAAGCGCGGCGCGCTGATCGGCACCGGGGACGTGGAGCGGCTCGGCCGCGCCCTCGACCAGATGTTCGACAATGCCACCAAGTTCACACCCGAAGGTGGCACGGTGGGCGTCCGCGCGCGGCGCCTGCCGAGCGGTCATTTCGAGGTGTGTATCGCCGACACCGGACCCGGAATTCCGGCCGAAAAAGACGGCAAGCTGTTCGAGCCTTTCTACCAAGTGGATGGCTCGCCCACGCGCTCGTTCGGCGGCACCGGCGTCGGGCTGGCGATCGTGCGCGGCGTCGCGCGCGGCCACGGCGGCGACGTGCGCGTGGCCTCTCCGGCGGGCGAAGAGATCGTCGGCGTGCGGTTCAACGGCGCGGCGTTCTATCTGGTCATGCCGGAGCGACCTGACCGCTCCAGTCCTGCGAGCGAGCCGCCTTCACGGCCGTTCGAGCGGCCGCCGCCATCACGCCCGCTGTGAGTAGCCGAGTCTACCTCGACTGGAATGCCACCACGCCGCCGCTGAGCGAGGTGGTGGCGGCGATGGCTGACGCTGCCCGCAGCGCCTGGGGCAACCCGTCCAGTGTGCACGCCGTGGGTCGAGCCGCTCGGGACCTGGTCGAAACCGCGCGCGAGGCGGTGGCGGCCCTGGTCGGAGCCGAGCCGCGCGACGTGGTGCTGACGTCCGGAGGCACGGAAGCCAACAATCTGGCCCTGCATTGCGCGCCCGCGCTCGTGACGAGCCAGCTCGAGCACCCCTCGGTGACGCGCGTCGCCGAAGCGCTCGAGGCGGCGGGGCGCCCGGTCCGCTGGCTGCCGGTGCCGGCGAGCGGTCGGCTGGAAGCAGCGGCGGTGGCCGAAGCGCTGGCTCAGCTTCCCAGCTCGACCGGAGCGGTCGTGGCGGTTGCGGTCGCCAACCATGAGACCGGGGTGATCCAGCCCCTCACCGAGATTGCTACGCTGACCCACGCCGTGGGCGCACGACTGCACGTCGACGCGGTGCAAGCTATCGGGAAGCTACGCATCGAGACGCTGCTCGGCGCCGACACGCTCACGCTGGCCGCGCACAAGATCCGGGGGCCGAAGGGCATCGGCGCGCTGGTCCATCGACCAGATCGGGCGCCGCTTCCGTTGCTGATGGGGGGCAGCCAAGAGCGCGGGCGACGCCCCGGTACTTTGGACCCCGTAGCGGCAGCCGGTTTCTGGGTCGCAGCCGAATGGGCCCGGGATGGGCTCGACAAGCGCTCCGCCCTCCTGGACCTCCGCGACCGGCTGGAAAGGCAGCTCGTCAGCGCCGGCGCCCTGGTCAATGGGGAGACGGCCAACCGGCTGAGCCATGTGTCGAACCTGTCCTTTCCGGGTCGCGCCGGGGACGAGCTGGTTGCAGCGCTAGACCTGCTGGGCGTGGCGGTGTCGAGTGGCAGTGCGTGCAGCGCGGGCACGAGCGAGCCGTCCAAGATCATCACTGCCATGCTCGGGCTCGAGCGCGCCAGGAGCGCGGTTCGCATCAGTTTGGGCGACGCCACGACCGGCCGCGACATCGACCTCGCGCTCGAAGCGTTCGCGCACGTGCTTCGCACGTGAAGTCGCAGGGTTGAGGCCGACTTTGATCAAAGCTCACGTGGTGCGTGATCCCGAAGTCCATCCTCTCGCCTCGCGTGGCAGGAAGCGGCGCGTAACCGATCCAAACTCTTGGAGAGTTTGCTGGCGCGTGCCGGAAAAACTGCGTTCCATTGAATGGAAACGGCCCACCGCACTTACATGGCGGCCGTTCAGTGGTTTGCAAAAGCTCATGTAATGAATGAGCTATATCGCTCTAACTACCCTTAATTAATCGCTGATTCGATGCTTCATAAAGAGCAATGGCGGCGGCGACGGAGGCGTTGAGTGAAGCGATGCGCCCGCTCTGCGCGAGCCGGGCCGAAGCGCTGAGTGAGCGCCGAACCGAGCGGCTCATGCCTTCACCCTCGGAACCGAGCACCAGCAACGTCGGGGCGGTGAGGTCGAGCTCGCGTAGCGCTCGGTCGGCCTGCGGCTCTAGCCCGACGACCTGGATGCCGGCTTCGTGGGCCATGGCGAGCGCGCTGGCCAGCGCCGGCACCCGACACAGCCGCGCCTGCTCGACCGCCCCGGCGGAGGCGCGGAAGGTCGCCAGGCTGAGTGGTGCGGACGCGTGCTCCCCCCAGACGATCGCGGCACCGGCGATGCCGACGGCACTGCGCACCACCGCTCCGAAGTTCTGCGGGTCCGAGATACCGTCCAAGACGATACCGAGCAGCGACGCGTCCCTGAGCAGCTCGGACAGCGCCACCAGCGAAAGCTCCGGCGCCCAGGCCACGACGCCTTGATGAGTCGTCCCTTCCGTCAGTGCGTCGAGCAGCGCGCGCGGCTCGCGCGTGAGCTCGGGCACGCCGTGATCGGTGGCGAAGCGACCGACCGCCTCGAGGCGCGGGCTGCTACCCTGTTCGATGCTGACGCGGGTGACTCGGCGGCCGTGGGCAAGGATGGCTTCGCGCACCGGCTGCAGCCCGGCCACCAAGCGCCCAGCCACCTGCGGGAGCTTGGGGCGCGCACGCGCGGGGCGGGTGCCGAAGTCAGGACGCCGGGGCAAGCGCTCCGCTCATTTCCAGAAGGATGCTGCACGTTAGCGTAGAGACCTGAACGCTACAGGCAAGAGCACAGCGGATCCCCCGGCGGACAATTGCACGGCTTGGCTGCGCCGCCCGCGGGCTTGCCGCCACCGCCGCCACGCATGGCCGCGCCGGCTTGCTTCTTCTGCTCGGTCGCCTTGCTGAGCTCGGCCTCGAGCTTTGCGCGCGTCGCTTCGTCCTTCGCGCTCGCCAGCGTGCTACGTAGCTCTTCCTCGCGTTTCTGCGCGGTCTCGAACACGTCCTTCAGACGCTTCGATTCTGCCTCGGCCGTGGCGATGCGCGCTTCGGCTGCCGCCTTTTCGCGCTCTGCCTTGTCGGCCGCGCTCTTGAAAGCAAGACCTCCGCCGACGACCGCGATGAGCAGCACGCCGACCGCAATGCCGACGTACATCTTGAGCTTCTTCTTGCCCTCGTCGCTGTGCAGCGCCGCCAGCTGCTGCTCGTGAGCTTGCTGGGCGGTCATCGCTTCCATGCGCGACTTATGCTCGGCCTCGGCCTTGGCCTTTTCGATCTCACCGTGACGGATGGCTTCGAGGCGCGCCGCTTCTTCCTTGCGGCGGTTTTCCTCGAGACGTCGGGACTCCTCTTCTTCGCGGATCCGTCGCTCCTCGGCGTCACGGGCTGCCCGCTCGGCCGCCGCTTTGGCTTCCGCTTCCGCACGAGCACGGCGGTCCTTCTCCGCCTCCTCTTGCTTGATGCGGTCTTCCTCAAGATTCATCAGCTCCTTGAGAGAGAAGAGAACCGAGCTTTCTTTCTGTTCGGCCATTCGGTGAGTGTTCCTCTAGGTCCTCTTGGTAGGTCGGTCCTGCGTGGAGGCGAATACCAACCCCCAAGCGATCTCGTCAAGCGCACTGGGATCGTACCGGGAAGGGTGAATGTAACGGAGCTTTCCACTCCTGTCAGCTTTGGACGATCGGCCTTGCCTGACCTTTGGTGGACCTTCCTGGTTGTCGCGGGGGCGCAATCTCGTTGATTTGCGGGGCCGGGCCCCGCTCCTTAGGTCCCACATTGTAAGATAATCTGGCGCTACGCCAGCGTCAGGTGGCTCGGTTGGACTCGACCCATCGGGCCGAGGCTGTTCTAGAGTGGGGCGAATGACGACGGATGTGCGGGCCCATATCACGGGGACTGTTTGGAAAATCCTGGTCAAACCGGGTGACCAGGTCGCTGCAGATCAGCCGCTCGTGATCTTGGAATCGATGAAGATGGAGATGCCCGTGGAGTCGCCCGAAGCAGGTCGGGTCAAAAGCGTTGCCGTCAGTGAGGGCGCCAGTGTGGATGAGGATGATCTACTCTTGAGCCTGGAGAGCTCGTGAGATTGGAGATGGGATGACCTCGCCGCTGCGTCGCTGGCTGCTCGTGGCGCCGCTACTCCTGGGCGCCGCTTGCGGCGGACCCCAGGAGCTGGGCAGCGCCGGCGCGACCTGTTTCCGCGACGACGAGTGCGAGCCGGGCCTCATCTGCGTCGCGCCCGTGGACAGTACCAGCCGCGTGTGCTCGAACGATCCGACACCGCTGATCTCCAAGGTGGATGGCCCGCCTCCGGTCGAGGTGCCGATGGGGGGTGCTGCCGGCATGGCCGGCGCGATGACGGTCGCCGGCGGCGGCATGGGCGCGATGGCGGGCAGCGCTGGAGGTGCGGGAAGCGCAAACGGCGGCAGCGCTGGCGCCGCAGGTAGTGGCGGCAGCTCCGCCGGCAGCAACAGCGGCGGCACGGGCGGCAGTGGCGGCACCGACACGGCCGGCAGCGGCGGCAGTGGCGGAACCGACCCCGAAGGCGGCGCCCCGGCGTAGGGTCC
>DATEDZ010000080.1:0-5208 GCA_035281385.1 Polyangiaceae bacterium | reverse complement strand
GCAGCGCTGGATCGAGCAGAGCGGGCTCTAGAGTAGAATGCAGGCAATCTCGATCGCAAAGCCGGGTGGGTTCGAGCGGCTCAGATTGATCGAGGCTCCGGATCTTCGGCCGGCGCCCGGTGAGGTTCTGGTGTCCACGCGGGCAGTCGGCGTGAACTTCGCCGACGTGGTGGTGCGGCTAGGCTTCTATGAGTCCGCCAAGAAGTACGTGGGTTGGCCGATCACACCCGGGTTCGAGTTCTCGGGCGAGGTGGCAGCGCTCGGCGAGGGCGTGACGGACTTGGCGATGGGCGAGCGCGTCTTCGGTCTCACGCGTTTCGGCGGCTACGCCAGTCAAGTCTGCGTGTCGCGCGGTCAGCTATTTGGGGTGCCGGCCAGCTTGTCGCACGCGCAAGCGGCCACGTTTCCGACCGTATTTCTGACCGCGTACTACGCGCTGCGCGAGACGTATCGGCTCCGTTCGGGCGCACAGGTCTTGATTCATGCCGCCGCCGGTGGCGTCGGTTTGGCGGCGCTACAGCTGTGCCGCATCGACGGTCTACCATCGATCGGCGTCGTGGGGTCGAGCTACAAGCGCGACGTGGCGCTCGAGTACGGCGCGACTCACGTGATCGACAAGAGCACTCAGGCGCTCTGGCACGAAGTCGAGCGGCTCGCGCCGGAAGGCTTGCATCTGGTGCTGGAATCGAACGGCACGGAGACGCTGCGCGACAGCTACGCGCATCTGCGCCCGATGGGCCGCCTCGTCATTTACGGTTTTCACAGCATGCTGCGTCGCGGTCGCGCAAGCCCGAGCTGGCTCAAGCTGGCTTGGGACTACCTCCGCACGCCGCGCTTCAATCCGCTGGAGATGATCGACGCCAACAAGGGCGTGCTGGCCTTCAATCTGTCGTACCTGTTCAGCGAGCAGGCGCTGCTGGCCGAAGCCATGACGCGCTTGCTGGGAGAGCTCGAGCGCGGGCAGCTGCGCCCTTTGCCGGTCACCGAGTTTCCACTGAAGGACGCGGCTGGCGCCCACCGTGCGCTCCAGAGCGGCACGACGATCGGCAAACTCGCTTTGATTCCATAGCGTCAAGCTGACGTCCTGCACGGGCTTGTCGGCTTTGCCATCCATCAGCTCAAAGGACCGAGAACGTCTTGCTCACCGTACCGGGCAGCCCGCTGAACGGCGGGATCACCGCGCGCTTGAGCGCCTGCGAGATGCAGGCGCCCGTCGCGGTTCCGGCGAACGGCGCATCGGCAATGGTTGCGCTCGATACCTTCCCACTGGGGTCGAAGGTGACCACGACCGTCACCTTACCCGTCGGTCCGCCACTCTGCTTGCAGGCCTGCGCCTGAGTCGCAGCCTCCGCCAACGGAGCCTTGGTGGCGGCGGCCTCGAAGCGCGCCGCGGGCGCGACAGTTGAACCTTTGGATTCCGCTTTGCGCGCGCCCGCCGCGAACAGCTCTGCGAAACCGGCACCTGGAGTCGCGCCAGGATCCGGCGCGGTGGCCACCGGATCACTGCCGGATGCGGTGTCGCTCCCGGGCTGCGAGGGTGCTGCTTCGGCCGTCGTTGGAGTCGACGTTGGTGTGGCCGCAGGGCTTGCGGGCGCAGCGCTGATCGGCGGCGCCGGGGGCGGCGGCGCCTCTTTGCCACCGAGCGCGAGCACGCCCACTCCCATCAGCACCACCGCCGCGACCGCGCCGCCGATGATGAGCGGAGTCTTGCTCTTGGCTTGCGGCCACTCGACGCTTGCGTGGTCGGATGCCGCCGCAGGTCCGGTGGCGAAGGGCGTGACGGGCGCGGGGCTGGCCGGAAAGGTCGGCACTTGGGGCGGTCGCGACACGACCCGTGCGACACTCGCTGGTAGCGGCGGCGTGAAATCTGGCAGGGGATCTGGCGGTGGTAGCACCGGTGGCGGCGCAGCCGCGGGAATCGGAAGCGGCGGCGTCGGAGCAGGGGCCGGCGGCGCCGCGGCTACGGCCAGCGGCGCGGGGGGTGGCGGCGGTGGGGGCACGGCAGCGGGAGGTGCCGCGGGTTTGGGCAAACTCGGCGACGACCTTAGCGCAGCGCGTGGCTTGAACAGCTCCGGTGACGAGCCTAGCGCTGCGCGCGGTTTGAGCAGCTCCGGCGACGACCCTAGCGCAGCACGGGGCTTGGGCAGCTCCGCTGACGCGGGTTGTTGTGCGGGCGGTTTTGGCAGCACCGGGGACGGCGGCTGCTGCTGCGCGAGCGGGGACGGTGGCTGCTGCTGCGCGAACGGTTTCATGGCGGCACCGGCGCCCGGCAACCCCGCGAGGCCGGTCACGGTCGGCATGGGAGCGCGCGGCTTGTGCACCGGCCCGGCTTTGTTGGCAGCTGCAGCCGCAGCCACGGCTATAGCTCGCTTCTTGGCTTCGATCTTGGCAAGCTCGACTGCCAGCTCGGTAACCTGGTGCAGCTCGAGCCACTCTTCCATCCCGTCCCGCCAGACCAGCGTGGTGCGCTCGATGGCGCCGCGTTCGAGCTCGGCGATCACTTCAGCGGTCGTAAACTCGCGGTCTTGCCCGTCGGGGTAGTCGACCGCCCAGAGCGGCTCAGCTGGCGCTGCCGCGGGAGTCGCGGCAGGTGCCGGAGCTGCGGCGGCAGGATCCGGCGCTGCGGAGGGGGTCGGAGCTATGGCAGGCGCCGGTGCCGCGGAAGGCGCCGCAGCAGTGGTAGCGCCGCCGCCCTTGGTGCCGTCCACACGGATGCCTTGTCCGCAGGACTTGCACTTGATGGTGACAACGCGCCCCGCCACCTTTTTCTCGAAAATCTCGTCCGAGATGGTGAACGTCTTGTTGCAAGCCGTGCACGCGATCGGAAACGACATCCCGCAGAAGCGTACACGGTCTGTGCGTGGACGCCGCCACTTTTTCTGCGCTTTTGTAGCGATCGCAGATTTTAGCTGCTGAGCTACAGTCGCGTGCTCACTGGGGCCCGAGCCCAATAACCCCCGGTTGCGGCCGAGTTCGCGCGCAGCCAGCTTCAATAAGCCTTGTCCCTCGTAAACACCACCATCACCGGACGGCGCGACTGGTCGCCGGGCCTCATGACTCTGAGGCTCGCCGAGCGCGGCGTGTTCCGGCCTGGTCAATTCATGAACCTCGGCCTCTACCTGCCGTCGGGGTTCGTCTCGCGTTCCTACTCTCTAGCGTCAGCACCCGGCGAGCCGCTCGAGGTGCTACTGGCGCGTGTCGGTCAGGGGGAGCTAACGCCCGCGCTGTTCGAGCTCCAGCAGGGGTCGAGCATCGTCGTGGATACCAAGGCGCAGGGCTTTTTCAGCTTCGATTTCGTGCCCCCGCATCAGGAGCTGTGGATGCTCGCCACCGGCACCGGGCTCGGTCCCTTCCTGTCGATGCTGCGCTCGGGGGTCGCCTTCGAGCGCGCCGAGCGGGTGGTGCTGGCGCACGGCGTGCGCGGACCCGGGGAGCTCGCTCACCGCCACGAGCTCGAGGAGCTGGTCGCCGCGCGCGCTGGCGCCTTCAAGTACGTGCCGGTGATCAGCCGCGCGCGCGAGCCTGGGCTGCTTTCGGGGCGCTTGACCCAGGTGCTACCGAGCGGACAGCTCGAGGCGCGCGCCGAGCTGAAGCTCGATCCGAGCCGCTCACACGTACTGCTCTGCGGCAATCCCACGATGATCGACGAGGTCACGACGCAGCTTACGCAGCGCGGCATGCGCCGCCACCGGCAGCGCTCACCCGGCCATATCACTACCGAAAAGTATTGGTAGTGCGTCAGACGTTGACTCGACCGTAGACCGGGATCGCGGCTCCCGATATGTCGCGCGCCGCCTCGGAGAGCAGGAAGGCGATGACGTCGCCCAGCGAATCGGTCGTGACCCAGCGCGAGAAGTCGGCCTTCGGCATGGCCCTTCGATTGGCGTCGGTGTCGATGGTACTGGGGAGCACCAGGTTCACTCGTACTCCGGCCTCTAGCACTTCCGCCGCGATTGCCTGAGCGAGCGCGGTAAGCGCCGCCTTGGCGGCCGCGTACGCAGCGTCGCCTCCGGCCGTGAACGGCCTCACGCCCGCGCGCGATCCGATGAGCACGACGCTGCCGCGCTGGCGCTCGACCAGCTTGGGCAATATAGCCCGCAGCGCGACCTGGGCCGACTCCAGATTGGCGTCCATCACCAGCCGGTAGTCGGCGGCCGACTCCGGTTCGACGAACGCGCGGCCGCCGCGCCAGGCGCCCGCCGTCAGCACCGCTCCGGTAACCGCCCCGAGCTCGGACTCCGCGCGAGACAAAGCCGCGGTGAGCGCAGTGGCGTCGTTCGTGTCTGCGCGCAGTCGCAGCAGCCGTTCACCCGCGCGCTGCAGCGCGACATCGCCCGTTTTGCTGCGTTCGAGCGCGATCACCGCATCGCCGTCCGCCTCCAGGCGTCCGGCGATGGCCGAGCCCAGGGCGCCGTTGGCCCCGGTCACGATGGTCACTCGCTGGTTCGTTGATGCCATGGGTCGCGCCTTGCCTCAGTCGATGGCTACACCGAGCGAAAAACGCGCCATGAGACTCCAGGGATAAACGAAGCTGGTGACCGACTCGGCCACGAATGGGACGGTTGGGCCCCTTCTCTCCTGCAGCACGATATTTTGAGCACCGCAGTCACCCCCCAGCTCGGCGTCGGCAGCAGTCTGGGCATCGCTACGAAAGCAACGCGTCTGGCTGTTCAAGTCGTAACCGAAGCCGATGCCGCCGCCGATGGTGAAGGCACCCCAGCGACTGAGCGAGCCGAACATGAAGTAGAGATTGCGCTCGGTGTGCGAAAACTTATCGATGGTCCCAGCGTCGCTCGTGGACTCGTACTCGATGCTGTAGTTGGTGATGCCGGTGCCAATCGCGTAGCCCTTCAGCGCCTTGCCGCTCAGCCAGAAATTCACGCCGAGTGATGCGCCTGCTAGTGGTCCAAGGCCGTCGCTCCTTTGGGCGACCTTCACCACATCCGTGTTGAGGTTCAGGAAGGGTGGTGATTCGGTGGTCACGAAGATCGGCACTGTCTCCACGGTCATCCACTTGACGATCCCGACCTCGACCTCGAACCCGAGCCTGCCCCGGATGATCCAATTGAGCGGATCGAGCCGCACCGAAAACGGCGGGATGGGCGACTCCTTTTTCTCCGGCGGTGGGGGCGGGGGCGGGGGCTCGCCGTACGCCGAGCCATAGCCAGGTTGAGCATTCGGATCGCTCGCGTACGGCTGCTGAGCGGG